>CAZZWL010000126.1:0-15500 GCA_964657755.1 uncultured Rhodanobacter sp. | reverse complement strand
TGACGATTTTTTAATGCAGGCTCACGTTTGCTGACGGTCGGCTCCCCCTCTCCCCAAGGAGAGGGGGTAGGGGGGTGAGGTTGGCGTTGTTGGCAGCAGCCCCTACATTCGCAACAAAACCGCCCCTTATGCACCTCACCCCCAAAGACCTCGATAAGCTGGTACTGCACCAGGCCGGCGTAGTGGCCCAGAAGCGCTACGCCCGCGGCCTGCGCCTCAACTACCCCGAGGCCGCCGCCCTGCTCGCCACCCAGCTACTGGAGTTTATCCGCGACGGCGAGTCGGTGGCCGCGCTCATGGACAAGGGCAAGCAGCTGCTGGGCTTCAACGATGTGCTGGAGGGCGTGGCCGACCTGCTGGCCGAGGTGCAGGTAGAAGGCACCTTCCCCGACGGCACCAAGCTCGTGACCGTGCACCAGCCCATTTGCCGCGAGCACGGCGCGCCCGAGTTTGCTCTCTACGGCAGCGGCCTTAGCCGTATGGCCCCGGCCGCTGCACCGGTGCCCGCCGCCGTGCCGGGCGAGTACCTGCTGGCCGAGGGCGACATCATCCTGAACGAAAACCGCGAAATAATTGAGCTGGAGGTGCTGAACCGGGGCGACCGGCCGGTGCAGGTGGGCTCGCACTACCCCTTCTTCGAAACCAACGCGGGGCTGGACTTCGACCGGGCGGCGGCCTTCGGCTACCGCCTGCACATTCCCGCTGGCACGGCGGTACGCTTCGAGCCGGGCGAGCGCAAGCGCGTGCAGCTGGTAGCGCTGGCCGGCGAGCGCCGCGTGTACGGCGGCAACGGCTGGATTGATGGCCCGCTCGATGATTCGTCAGTGCGTGAGTCAGCTATTGCAAAAATTACTAAATAGCTTTTCATTGAACAGATGGCTAGCCTACTTAACAAACTTAAAATTGGGGCAGCAATTACTATTGGAGCACCTGTTGTATTAGGGCTTGCAGTTGTGTTATCGCCAGTACTACTAGTATGGGCAATTAGAGACTATTTCGACAGTAAAGAGGCCAAAAAGAAGTTTGAGGAAGACTTATTGCGACTAGAAGGCACTTGTTACTTCTGCTATAATAACCGTAAAAACAGCGTTGCTTTTACGAAAGAAGTGATTATTCCTTACTTAGATTCTGCTGTAAAGCTGGTTTTTGTCGAAGGAAAAACGATTTATGAAATGCCTGATAAGCATTTTATCTCACGGATACTTTACGGGGTAAAAGACAGAAAAGGATTTCCCTATTTGCTGAAAATTAGCAACGGGAAAGTAATTGACTGCTCAGTACATGAACAGTTTTATTCTATTCTGAATAATAAGAAACCCCTAGACCCTTTGTTGAGACGAATCGACTTGTTTTACAATTCTCCCGCCATTTCGGAATAACTCTTCTATGTCCCTACCCCTTTCCCGGCAGGCGTATGCCGCTATGTATGGCCCGACCGTGGGCGACCGGGTGCGCCTGGGCGATACCGACTTGCTGCTGGAGGTCGAGCGCGACTACTGCGTGTACGGCGAGGAATGCAAGTTTGGCGGCGGCAAAACCCTGCGCGATGGCATGGGGCAGGCGGCCGGCATCGGGCAGGCCGACGCGCTCGACCTGCTGATTACCAACGCGCTGGTGCTCGACTACACCGGCGTGTACAAGGCCGATATCGGCATCAAAGGCGGGCGCATCGTGGGCATTGGCAAGGCGGGCAACCCGCACATCATGCCCGGCGTGACGGCCGGCATGGTGGTGGGCGTGACCACCGAAGTGGTGGCCGGCGAGGGGCACATCCTCACGGCAGGCGGCATCGACTGCCACATTCACTTCATTTGCCCGCAGCAGATAACCGAGGCGCTGGCCTCGGGCGTGACCACGATGGTGGGCGGCGGCACCGGTCCGGCCGCTGGCACCACGGCCACCACCTGCACGCCGGGCGCGTTTTACATCGAGCTGATGCTCAAGGCCACCGACGCCTTCCCCATGAATTTCGGGTTTTTGGGCAAGGGCAACTCCTCGAAGCCCGAGGGGCTGGCCGAGCAGGTGGAGGCCGGGGCGCTGGGCTTTAAGCTGCACGAGGACTGGGGCACTACCCCGGCCACGATTGATAACTGCCTAACTATCGCCGACAAGTACGACGTGCAGGTGTGCATCCACACCGATACGCTCAACGAGAGCGGCTTCGTGGAAAACTCGGTGGCGGCCTTCAAGGGGCGCACCATCCACTCGTACCACACGGAGGGCGCGGGCGGCGGGCACGCACCCGACATCATCAAGATTTGCGGCGAGCCCAACGTCATTCCGTCGAGCACCAACCCCACGCGGCCGTTCACGGTGAACACCATCGACGAGCACCTCGACATGCTGCTCGTGTGCCACCACCTCGACAAGAACATCCCCGAGGATGTGGCCTTTGCCGAGAGCCGCATCCGCCCCGAAACCATTGCCGCCGAAGACATTCTGCACGATATGGGAGCGTTGAGCATCATCAGCTCCGACTCGCAGGCCATGGGCCGGGTGGGCGAGGTCATCACCCGCACCTGGCAAACGGCCCACAAGATGCGCCAGCAGCGCGGCCCCCTGCCCGAAGACGCGGGTGCCAGCCGCCCGAACGACAACTTCCGCGCCCGCCGCTACGTGGCCAAGTACACCATCAACCCCGCCCGCGCCCACGGCATGGCCGCCGAAATCGGCTCCATCGAAATCGGCAAGCTGGCCGATTTGGTACTCTGGAAACCCGCCCTGTTCGGCTCGCGGCCGGAGATGATTCTCAAAGGCGGCGTTATCGTGCAGGCCCAGATGGGCGACCCGAACGCCTCGATTCCGACGCCGCAGCCGTCGTTCTCGCGGCCCATGTTCGGGGCGTATGGTGGGGGCGTGGGGTATTGCTCGGTGGCCTTCGTGTCAGGCGCTTCGCTGGAAAAGGTATCGACCGAATACGGCTTGAGTAAGCGCGTAGTGGCAGTAAAAGGCTGCCGCACCGTAGCCAAGAAGGACATGGCGCTGAACGACTACCTGCCCAATATTTCGGTGGACCCGGAGACGTACCGGGTGATGGTGGATGGCGTGCATCTGACGTGCGAGCCGGCGCAGACGCTGCCGCTGGCGCAGCTGTATAATTTGTTCTAACGGGTCACCTCACCCCCCGGCCCCCTCTCCTTGGGGAGAGGGGGAGCCGACCGTCAGCAGACAGCAGCAGTTGTTAAAAAGTCGTCAGGCTCCCCCTCTCCCCAAGGAGAGGGGGCCGGGGGGTGAGGTAACCCGTCAGGTCGACTACCCCAGCAGCAGTTTCAAATGCCGCTCAATATCTGCCAGCACCTCGGGCAACCGCTGCAACACCGCCTCATTGCTATACCGCACCACCAAAAACCCGCGCTCCTGCAACGCGTGCGTGCGCCCACCATCATACTCAACCGCTTCCGGCGCTTGGTGAATTTCCCCGTCTACCTCCACCACCAGCCACGCCGGCAAGCACACAAAATCCACGATGTATGCCTCAATGGCGTGTTGCCGCCGAAAACGCGGGCCTAATTGATTGGTACGTAGAGCCTGCCACAGTTGGGCCTCCGCTGGAGTTGGTTGCTTGCGGTTTTCGCGGGCAAATTCTTTCAGATTCTTCCACCGCTGCTGGTCAGTAGTGAAGGTGTGAATCGAGCCATCGGTAGGGCCAAGGTTTGCCATGTAGGCAAATTACACCTCATATTCCACTCCTTTCAAAAGCTTTGCCTAAAAATCGTCAGGCTCCCCCTCTCCCTAAGGAGAGGGGGCCGGGGGGTGAGGTGAGCGCCAGAATACTCACCCATGCCTCACCTCGCCCGCCTGCTCCACCTCGCCGATTCGGCGCTACCCACCGGCTCGTTTGCCTACTCCTACGGGCTGGAAAGCAGTATCACCTTTTGCCTGCTCAAGACCGAAACTGAGTTTCGGGCCTACCTCTATTCGTTTTTGCAGCAAGTAGTTGGGTTTGAACTGCCATTCATCACCGCCGCCGCAACGGTGGCCTCCGGCGACCTCCCTACCCTCCTCACCGAGTACGATGCCCAGCTGCTCACGCCCGCTTTGCACCGCGCTAGCCTCACGCAGGGCAAAAACTGGCTAAAGCTGCTCGCTACTTTTTACCCCGACGCCGGTTTGGCTGAGCTGGGTCGCGAGCTGATGCAGCAGGCGCTGCCGGCGCATTTCGTGCCGCTGTTTGGGCTTAGCCTGGGCGGAATTGGGTTTGAGATAGCTGATATTCAGAGCACTTACCTGCACTTGGCCCTGCGCGACCAGCTGAGCGCGGCTATTCGCCTGGGGTTTATTGGGCCGATGGCGGGGCACTTGCTGCAACACGATTTTTACGCTATTTTTGAGAGTTTACTGGATTCCGCCGATATTCGGCCTTATACTGAGGCTACGCGTTGTACCTTCCTACTGGATATAGCCCAGATTTTTCACGACGATATTTACTCGCGCCTCTTTCAGAATTAACCGCTTATGGCTTTCGTTGAGAAACTAGCGCTGCTGCTCCACGGCCACAGCCACGAGGCACTCGACTCGCCGGGCAGTTTTACCGAGCGCGAAACCCGCCGCCTACCCCCCTACCGCAACTTCCGCAAGCGGGCCTTCACGGTGGGCATCGGTGGGCCGGTGGGCACTGGCAAAACGGCCTTACTCAAGGCCCTGTGCGAAAACCTGCGCGACAACTACCGCCTAGGCGTGGTTACGAACGACATCTTTACCCGTGAAGATGCTGAGTTTTTGATTCGCAATAGTGCCCTGACGGAAGACCGCATCGTGGGCGTCGAAACTGGCGGCTGCCCCCACGCCGCCATTCGCGAGGACATCTCGCTGAACATGGATGCGCTGGAAGGATTGATGCATAAATTTGATTACCAGATAGATTACCTGTTTGTAGAAAGTGGCGGCGACAACCTGGCCGCGCACTTCAGCCGCGAGCTGGTCGATTACTCCATTTACGTCATCGACGTGTCGGGTGGCGACAAGGTGCCGCGCAAGGGCGGCCCCGGCATCACGCAATCTGACCTGCTGGTTATCAATAAGATAGACTTGGCCCCGCTGGTAAAAGCTGACTTGGACGTAATGGACCGCGATGCCCGCCGAATGCGGGGCGATGGACCCTTCGTATTTGCCCGTGCCTCCGATGGCTATAACTTAGGGGTCATCATCGACCACATCCTCTTGGCAAAGGCGCAAGCACTGGCCGCCGTGCGCGAAGACCGACGATAATGCAAGGGTGCGGCAACTGACCCACGGTCGCCGCACGCTACCCCACCCAAGCGCCAAACTAGCGTAGCAATTGATTCTTTCTTTGCTGTTTGTAGTTTAGTTACTGCCCTACCCCTCCCCTCCCCCGCCCACTTTACGGATACCGTTTTTTGGCACTAGCCTCGCTGCTTTTTGCAAAGCAGCTGGGGGCCAGCGCCGCGAAGCCGTGTCCGGCTGATTCGGGACAAAGCCCGCCAACTGCTCATTGTTAATTACTAATTGAAATGACCACGCCCACCCTTTACCGGCCCGAATTTGAGCACGACTCCTGTGGCACGGGCTTTATCACCTACATCGACGGGCGCAAGAGCCACCAGATTGTGGCCGACTCGCTCACAATGCTCGCCAACATGGAGCACCGCGGCGCTTGCGGCTGCGACTCCGATTCGGGCGATGGCGCGGGCGTGCTCATTCAGCTGCCACACTGGTTTTTGCTGGAGGAATGCGTGAAGCACGGCATCCGGCTGCCCGAGCCGGGCGGCTACGGCGTGGGCATGGTGTTTTTTCCGAAGAAGGAGAAGCTGCGTGAGGGCGCCCGCGCCATCATTGCGGCGGCGGCGCAGCGGCTGGGCATTCCGGTGCTGGGCTACCGGCCGGTGCCGGTGCGCACCGAGGGCATCGGCGTTACGGCCCTTTCGGCCGAGCCGGTGATGGAGCAACTGTTTCTGGGCCAGCCAGCGGGGCTGGCCACCGAGGCTGACTTTGAGCGCAAGCTCTTTATTCTGCGCCGGTTGATTATCAAGACGTTGAATGAGCAATTGCCGGCCGCGCTCGATGCGTTTTACTTCGCCTCGCTCTCGTGCCGCACCATCGTGTACAAGGGGCAGCTGACGACGTTTCAGGTCGGTATGTACTTCCCCGACCTCAGCGACGAGCGCGTGACCTCGGCCTTCGGACTGGTGCACTCGCGCTTTTCGACCAATACCATGCCTTCGTGGAAGCTGGCCCAGCCTTTCCGCTACCTGGCTCATAATGGGGAGATTAACACGCTGCGCGGCAACCTGAACTGGTTTTTTGCGGGCCTACCCACCTACACCTCGCCCTATTTCTCGGCCGAGGAGATGGAGATGCTGCTGCCGGTGATTGACCCTTGGCAGTCGGACTCGGCCTGCCTCGACAACATCGTGGAGCTGCTGCTGCACTGCGGGCGGTCCCTACCCCACGTGATGATGATGCTGGTGCCCGAAGCTTGGGACGGCAACGAGCAGATGGACCCGCTCAAGAAGGCATTTTATGAGTTTCACGCCACCTTTATGGCGCCCTGGGACGGCCCGGCGGCGCTCAACTTCACCGATGGCACGCTGGTGGGCGCCATGCTCGACCGAAATGGGTTACGGCCTTTGCGCTACGCCATCACCAACGATGGGCGGGTACTGGTGGCCTCCGAAGCGGGCGTGCTACCCCTCGCTCCCGAGAGCATCATCAAAAAAGGCCGCTTGCAGCCGGGCAAGATGTTCGTGGTGGACACCAAGGCCGGCCGCATCCTCACCGACCGCGAGATTAAGGCGCAAGCCGCGGGCCAGCAAAACTATGGCCGCTGGCTTGAAGATTACCAGATTCAGATGGAGGACCTGCCCGAGCCGCGCCTCACCTTCACCGACCTCGGCCCCGAGGCCGTGATGAAGTACCAGCAGGCCTTCGGCTACACCCGCGAGGACCTCGAAACCATCCTGGCCCCGATGGCGCTGGAGGCAAAGGAACCCATCGGCTCGATGGGCGTGGACTTTCCCCTAGCCGTGCTCTCCGACCAGCCGCAGCACCTGAGCAGCTACTTCAAGCAGTTTTTTGCCCAGGTTACCAACCCTCCCATCGACCCCATCCGCGAGCGGCTGGTGATGAGTCTGGCCACGTTTATCGGCAACAACGGCAACATCCTGGACGAGGACCCGCGTCACTGCCACTGCGTGGCCGCCAAGCAGCCCATCCTCAGCAACCGCGAGCTGGAAAAGCTGCGCAGCATCGATACCGGCTCGTTTCAGGCCAAAACCTTGCAGACGTATTTCAAGGCCGATGGCAAGCCAGGGGCCTTGCAGCGGGGGGTAGAGCGCCTGTGCCGCTACGCCGAAGACGCGGTGCACGATGGCTTTGAGGTGCTCATTCTTTCGGACCGCGCCATGGACTCGGAGCACGCGCCCATCCCGTCGCTGCTGGCGGTGTCGGCGGTGCATCACCACCTCATCAAGAGCGGTATGCGGGGCTCGGTGGGCCTGGTGGTGGAGGCCGGCGACGTGTGGGAGGTGCACCACTTTGCCTGTTTGCTGTCGTTTGGGGCCACTGCTGTGAACCCCTACCTGGCGCTGGCTACCATCCAGACGCGCCACGCGGCCGGCTTATTGGGCAATAACCTGCCCGCTGAAAAGCTGGCTTACAACTACATCAAGGCGGTGTGCGATGGGTTGCTGAAGATTTTCTCAAAGATGGGAATTTCGACGCTGCAATCGTACCACGGTGCGCAGGTATTTGAGATTCTGGGCCTTAATCAAAGCGTAGTAGACCAATATTTCACCGGCGCCGTAACCCGGATTCAGGGCCTGGGGCTAGATGAGATTGCCAAGGAAACGCTGTTCAAGCACTTCCACGGCTACAAGCAGGAAAGCACGGTAGGCCCCGAATTACTCGACACAGGCGGCGTGTACCAGTGGCGGCGCAAGGGCGAGGCGCACATGTTCAACCCCGAAACGGTGCACCTGCTCCAACATGCTACGCGTACTGGTAACTACCAGACGTATAAGAAGTACGCGCAGCTACTCAACGACCATCCAAATCAACTATTCACCATTCGGGGGCTATTGGGCTTTGCCAAGCACCGGCCCAGCATTGCGCTCGAAGAAGTGGAGCCGGCTGAGAATATCATGAAGCGCTTTGCCACCGGCGCCATGTCGTTTGGTTCGATTTCGCATGAGGCGCACAGCACGCTGGCCATTGCCATGAACCGCATTGGCGGCAAGAGCAACACCGGCGAGGGCGGCGAGGACCCGCTGCGTTACGAACAAATGCCCAACGGCGACTCGATGCGCTCGGCCATCAAGCAGATTGCCTCGGCCCGCTTCGGCGTAACGGCGCATTACCTCACCAATGCCGACGAGCTACAAATCAAGATGGCCCAGGGCGCCAAGCCCGGCGAAGGCGGCCAACTACCTGGTCACAAGGTAGATGAATGGATTGCCAAAGTACGCCACGCCACGCCGGGGGTAGGACTGATTTCACCGCCGCCGCACCACGACATCTACTCCATCGAGGATTTGGCGCAGCTGATTTTCGACCTCAAAAACGCCAACCGCGCCGCCCGCATCAACGTGAAGCTGGTGAGCAAGGCGGGGGTAGGGACCATCGCGGCGGGCGTAGCCAAGGCGCACGCCGACGTGATTCTCATCTCAGGCTACGACGGCGGCACGGGCGCCTCACCGCTGAGCAGCATCCGGCACGCCGGCTTGCCCTGGGAGCTGGGCCTAGCCGAAGCGCAGCAAACCCTGCTGCGCAGCCAACTCCGCAGCCGCGTGGTGCTGCAAGCCGATGGCCAGATGAAAACCGGCCGCGACCTTGCCGTAGCGGCCCTGCTGGGGGCCGAGGAGTTTGGCGTGGCCACGGCCGCGCTCATCGCGGGCGGCTGCATCATGATGCGCAAGTGCCACCTCAACACCTGCCCCGTGGGCGTGGCCACCCAAGACCCCGAGCTGCGTAAGCTGTTCAGTGGCAAGCCCGAGCACATCGTCAACCTCTTCCGCTTTCTGGCCGAAGAGCTGCGCGAAATCATGGCTGAGTTGGGCTTCCGCACCCTCAACGAGATGGTGGGCCGCAGCGAATTCCTGAAGGTGAACCCCGAGGCCGGCCACTGGAAAGCCAAGCTCATTGACCTCAGCGCGGTGCTAACGCCCGCCCCCAATATTTCGGGTGGCACGCTCTACCACAGCGAAAGCCAGGACCACGGCATCGATGAGGTGCTCGACTGGCAATTGCTAGAGCACGCGCAAGCCGCGCTGGAGCGGCAGGAGGTCGTGACGGGCGAGTTCGAGGTAAAGAACACCGACCGTACCATCGGCACGCTGCTCTCGAATGAGATTGCCAAGCGCTACCACTCGGCCGGCCTGCCCGCCGATACCATTCGCTACAAATTCACCGGCTCGGCCGGGCAGAGCTTCGGCGCGTTCTCAGCTAGCGGCCTCACTTTCAAGCTAGAAGGCGAAGCCAACGACTACGTGGGCAAGGGCCTGAGCGGCGCGCGGCTGGCCATCTTCCCGCCGGCGGCCAGCACTTTCACGCCCGAAAACAACATCCTCATCGGCAACGTGGCGCTCTACGGCGCCACCTCGGGCGAGCTCTACGTGCGCGGCAAGGCAGGCGAGCGCTTCGCGGTGCGCAACTCGGGCGCGACGGCCGTGGTGGAGGGGGTAGGCGACCACGGCTGCGAGTACATGACCGGCGGCCGGGTGCTGGTGTTGGGCCGCACGGGCCGCAACTTCGCGGCCGGCATGAGCGGCGGCCTGGCCTGGATATATGACCCCGCCGGTCAGTTTCCCGTGAACTGCAACCCCGACATGGTAGCCCTCGAAGGCCTGACCGAAGAGGACGAAACCGAAATCCAAGCGCTTCTCAAGCAACACGTGGAGCTGACGGGCAGCCACCTGGCTAACTTCCTGCTGGGCAACTGGGAGGAGGAAGCCGGGCGCTTCGTGAAGGTGTTCCCGCTGGAGTATAAGCGGGTGCTGGTAGGGAAGGTGAAAGCCGCCTAACGGGGCGCCTCACCCCCCGGCCCCCTCTCCGAACAAGAGAGGGGGAGCCGACCGTCAGCAAACGGTCATATTTGCCCACAAGTGTTAGAAGTCGTCAGGCTCCCCCTCTCCTTTTCGGAGAGGGGGCCGGGGGGTGAGGCGCCCCGCCAGAACGGCACATTTGTTAAGTTTAGCTTCCATCACATGAATCCCGCCGACGCTTACCTACCCCAGGATAAAATTTTCACTGCTGATAAAAAGCAGTACGGCAAGCTTAACCTGAAAGGGCGAGCCAGGGGGATGCGGCACGAGGCAACGCCCGCCGAGGCCAAGCTCTGGGAATGCCTGCGGGGTAATCAGTTAGGCATAAAATTTCGACGTCAGCATAGTATTGACCGCTACATTATGGACTTTATTTGCCTATCCAACAAGCTGATAGTAGAGCTCGATGGCGCTGGACACCTAGAACCCGACCAAGCCGACTACGACCGTGGCCGTTCTGCCCTACTAGATGAACTAGGCTACCGCATCCTACGCTTTTCAAATGAAGAAGCACTTTATCAATCGGAAGCAGTGCTAGCGACTATCAAAACCAACCTGTAAAACAAAGCCTGTCTCGCCAAATTAACGTCAGGCTCCCCCTCTCCTTTTCGGAGAGGGGGCCGGGGGGTGAGGCGCCCCACTAGAACGAGCAAAAACCAACCACCAATGGGCAACATCACCGGCTTCAAAGAATACCCGCGCACCGCGCCGCCCAAAGTGGCCCCGACCGAGCGCGTGGCCCACTACCAGGAGTTCATCGGCCTCTACCCCGAGCAGGAGCTGCACCAGCAGTCGGCGCGGTGCATGAACTGTGGCGTACCGTTCTGTCACTCAGGCTGTCCGCTGGGTAATATCATCCCCGAGTTCAACGAGGCGGTGTACCGGCAGGACTGGCGCGAGGCCTACGACATCCTCACGGCCACCAACAACTTCCCCGAGTTTACGGGCCGCATCTGCCCCGCGCCCTGCGAGTCGGCGTGCGTGCTGAGCATCCACAGCGCGCCGGTGGCCATTGAGGAAATCGAAAAAAACATCATCGAAATCGCCTTTGAGAAAGGCTACGTGCAGCCCACCGCGCCGGTGCTCAAAACCGGCAAAACGGTGGCCGTAGTCGGCTCGGGGCCAGCCGGCATGGCCGTGGCGGCGCAGCTCGCCGAGGCCGGCCACACCGTGACGGTGTTTGAGCGCGACCCGCACGCCGGCGGGCTTATGCGCTACGGCGTGCCCGATTTCAAGCTCGAAAAATGGGTGATTGAGCGCCGCGTCAAGCTGCTCGAAGATGCGGGCGTGACCTTCCGGTGCAACACAGAAATCGGCCGTGACCTGCCGGCCGACGAGCTGCGGCTGGGCTTCGACGCGGTGGTGCTGGCGGGGGGGGCCTCGGCGCCGCGCGCCCTCGACCTGCCCGGCCGCGAGCTGATGGGCATCCACTACGCTATGGAATACCTAACGCAGCAAAACCGCCGCGTGAGCGATACGCCCGTAGACAGCGAGCACATTCTGGCCGATGGGCTCGACGTGGTGGTCATCGGCAGCGGCGACACCGGTTCTGACTGCGTGGGCACCGCCAACCGCCAGCAGGCCAAGTCGGTGGCGCAGTTTGCCATGATGCACCAGCCCGGCGAAGAGCGCCCCGCCCACACGCCCTGGCCGCTCTACCCCACCGTATTTCGCACCAGCAGCTCGCACGAAGAGGGCTGCCAGCGCTACTGGGGCGTGAACACGAAAGCCTACCTCGGCGACGAAAAAGGCGACGTGCGCGCCCTGCTCGTGAGCGACGTAACCTGGGAAACCGACGATATGGGCCGCCGCGTCCGCTTCGAGGAAGTGCCCGGCTCCGACCGCGAAATCCCGTGCCAGCTGGTGCTGCTCGCCCTGGGCTTCACCGGCCCGGCCAACGCGGGCCTGCTCAGCCAGCTGGGGGTAGGGCTGGATGAGCGCGGCAACGTGCACGCCCCCGAAACCACCTACCACACCAGCGTGCCCGGCGTGTTCGTGGCCGGCGACATGCGCCGCGGCCAGTCGCTCATCGTCTGGGCCATCTCAGAAGGCCGCGAAGCCGCCCGCCAGGTCGATACGTTTTTAATGGGAAAAACTAACTTGCCGAGCAAGAACGCGGTGGGGATGTTTGGGTAAGGGTTTTGGGAATTAGGGTAAAAGAGAAGCCCCGGAAGCTGTTGCTTTCGGGGCTTCTCTTTTTATAAATTTCGCTCGGTTAATAGTTTACTCAGTTCCTCATTTCCTACCCATCCTTCACTTTCTCGCATCGCAATTAGCAGGTATTTTTCCGCATCAGCAAGCGACTGTGTTTCGCCTTTTACTTGTGCATTGTTCCAAGGCTGTTTATCAGTCGGTAGCAAGTATTCAAAAAAATAATAATCATGGCCAATGCTACCTACCGTTACGTACCAACTCGAAGCTGAGTCGTCAGCATTCTGCAAAATCAACCTGGCGTGAGAAGTCAAACCCCAGAGTTTCGTTTGCTTGAATAGGCTGTTTATGACACCAATCAACTGTATCATTGCCCCTCCCGCATCAGTTGGGTCATACACCTTATTAGCAGATACTTCTTGGTAAAATTCTTCTAATGAGCAACGAGATTGCTCAGAGCAACGAGTGATTGGCATAGTAGTATAGCCCTAAATTTTATTTGCTTTTACTAGGCAAGTTAAGCCACGTAATTACCTGCTTAGCCTTCTCCACCTTTTCCGCGAATAGTACAACGTTTCGCATATTATTCAGCTCAGGGTCAATAATTACCAGCAGCACTCTACTAGCGTTTATTTCGGCAATGGTTTTCATAAGTAGTCACTGAATAGGTCGTTGAGCTGGGTCCAGAAGTCGGGGTAGGCCATTAAGCTGAAACGGTTCTCACGCAGCACCAAGTTCTCCATAAATCGCAAATTATATATTGAGACGATTAAGGGAGCGCGAAATGGCGTGCGGTATGGACGCGTGGCATGGGTAAACTCACTTCCTGATACTGCCGGCTCTTCCCTACCCCCTATTCTTGAACTTCTGCCGCCAGGGGGCGTCGATTTCCCAGTCGCCGGCCATGATACAGCCGTAAGGCTGGATTTCGTCGAGCACTTCGCCGAGGCCGAATTCCTGCATCTGGCGCTGCACCAGGGCGGCATCTTTGTAGGCGCTGGGCAGCTCTGAGATGTCAATGTGGCCCGAGAAAAAGCGCACGTCGAGGCCGGCGGTTTCCGCTGCGAATAGCTGCTCGGTGGTCTGGTGGGCGTGGTTGCGCTTGTGCCGGGTGCGGCTGATGTTGCGGCCGGCGCCGTGCGGTGCGAAGCCCAGGTTAGTGGCCGTGGTGGCACCCTTCACGATGAGGACTGGCTCGCGCATGTTGAGCGGCACGAGGCGCAGGCCGCCCTGCGAGTCGGGCACAAACTTGTCGTCGAGGGGGGTAGCGCCCTTGGCATGGTAAAAGAGGTCGCCTTCCTTGAACACGAAGTTGTGCTCGTTCCAGAATCGGTCGCGCGGGCTGGTGCCCAGGCGCTGGGCCACCGCGTCGTGCAGGGTGGTGTGGTTGAGCTTGGTCCACTCGCGCACCAGCTGCAGGGCGTCCCAGTAGCTCTGGCCCTCGGGCGTGTCGAAGGGAATCCAGGCGTTTTTTTCGGCGGTCTGGGGCGAGATTTGGCGGCGGAAAAGCTCGGCCACCTTCATGCCCTGGGTGTAGAGGTTGGCTCCCAGGCCGCGGCTGCCGTGGTGGGTCACGAGCATGGTTTCGCCGGTCTTTTTCGAGGTGCCCACGAATAGGAAGTGGTTGCCGTCGCCCTGCGTACCCAGGTGGGCCTTGGCGAAGTTGAGGCTGCGCTCGGTGCGCATAAACGGGTTGTCGAGCAGCCCCCGCTCCAGCGAGGGGGGTAGGGCCGAAAACTCGGCGCGCCCGCCCCCACCGAAGTGCGTGCTGGCATAGCCCGCGTCGAGCACCAGTTTGGGCGAAACCAGGCCAAAGTTGGTGAGCATCACCGAGCAGCAGATGTCGGCGCTGTGCATGGCCGGGTGGATGGCATTGCGGGCGATGGCCACGCCGCCCACCGGTATCTGGCCCTCGCCGGTGGGGCAGGCGTCGGGCATCACGGCGCCGCCGAGCAGGGTGGGCGTGGTCAGCAGCTGGCGCATGGCCGCGTGTACGCTCGCTACATTGGCTTCTTCCTCCGGCGTTTCGGCCCGAATATTCTGGTGGTAGCTCACCGGCTCGGCGTGCGGCACCAGCTGCCGGGGGCTGGCCGCTTGCAGGTAGTCGCGCAGGGCGTCGCCGCGCAGCTCGTGCCGGTTGGCGTGGTCGATGGCTTCCTTGAACCATTTGCCGGGCCGGTAGCCCAGGGCGAGAAGGTCTTGTCCGGTAATCATGGCGGTAGCCCCGGCCGGGTCGGGCTGAAAAACGAGCGGCGGGAAGTCAAATGTCAGCACCGGCCGCCCAACGTGCCGCCCGCCACTTGGCCCTACCCCCTCACCCACCCGCGAAGCCCCCGGCGCTAGAGCTGCTTGCTCAGCAGCACGCCGCTGTACGCGTAGCCGTTGATGTTCACGCCTTGCAGCGGCACCAGCGAGATGCCCCGGCGGCCCGCCACCTTGTGCAGCTGCGGCACCACCACGCCCATGGTGGCCCCCACGGCGTAGCCCACGATGTTGTCGGAGAGGAAGTGCTTGCCGGCCTCAATGCGGAAATACGCCACGGCGGCGGGCACCACAGCCGCCGCGCCCCACACGTAGGGCTGGGCCGGCGAGTCGGGATTAAAATCATGAAACACCTTGGCCGCGAAGAAGGTAGCGGCGGCCGTATGCGCCGTGTGGCCCGCAAAAAACGCGTTGGTAGCGATGTGGCCGTTGCGCTGGTCGCCGCCCTCAGTGCCGTAGAGGAAAGGCCGGTAGCGCGGAATATTACCGATGGAAGTGGTGAAGAGCGCGTCGGCCGCCAGCACCGTTTGCACGTACAGCGCCAGCACCTGCCCGTAGTGGCTCCGAACAGCCGGGTTGAGGGCCAGCAGGCCGGGGGCGATGGCCAGCGTGGGGTAGCAAATGAGGTCGCTGGCCGTCTGGGCGCTCTCGCTGTAATAGCCGGCCGAGAAGCGGTCGAAAGAAGGCACGTCGTTCTTGTTGAGCGCCGCTAGCTGCGTATTGCTCAGGCCGTCGCGCTGCTGCGAGCGGTAGAGCCCGAAGGCGCTCACGGCTGCTTCGCCCAGAATAACCGGGCCATCGACGGCGAAACGGGTGTGGTAGGGCGAGGTCGTTTGCTGGGCTAGCGCGGGCCTGGCGGCAGCCAAGCCCAGCGAGGTGATTAGTAGGGCGAAAACGTGCTTCATTAGGAGGCAAAAAAAGAAGCTAAACGCAGGCCCCGCCGGCAAGGTTGGCTGGCAAATTGAGAAAGCCAACAAGCAGATTTTCCTCAGATTTTCACCCGTTTTTCTCCTCAATCCAACTGCCCACTGCTAACCGTACCCGAGCTTAGAGCGGTTTTGGAATCAGTGTACGGCAGAGCAAGTAGCG
>CAZZWL010000125.1:0-15683 GCA_964657755.1 uncultured Rhodanobacter sp. | reverse complement strand
CTTGGAGCAACAAGAGGCCATGACCTTGTCGCAAATCAAAACCGCCGCCGATCAAAGCACGGTCCAGAAGCTGACGGCCCAAGCCAATACCATCAACGGCCAGATCGCCGCGCTGGGCCAGCAGCAGCAAACGGCCACCGACCAGGCCCGCCGCCGCCTCGTGACGCTCACCGAGGAGCTGGCGCAGCTGAAAGCCGAGCACACGGCCGCCGGCGCCCGGCTAACCCAGGCGCAGGAAGAAGCCCAGCGCGCCGAAACGCGCCAGCAGCGCGCCCAGGAGGCCCTGGTGCCCCTCGATGCGGAGCTGGCCGATGCCCGCGAGCAAGCCGCCAACTACCGGGCAGTTATTCAGGGTTTACTCCTACCCCACCAACTCCCGCTGCCGGCCGCTTCGCAGCCCTACGCAGGGGTGCTGACTATGCTCAACGAGCGGGCCGACACGTACCAAAGCCGCCGCGCGGCCTTCACCAAGAGCGAGCACGACGTGGCCGGGCTGCACGAAAAGCAGGCGCTACGCGCCGAGGCCCTCGCCAAAAACCTGGCGAAGCTGACGCACGCGGCGACGGCGCTGCAAGCCGGGCAGCTGGCTATCGACTTGCAGCAAACTGCCCGGCGGGCCCGCTACGCCGGCCCCGACCCCGCCGCCGACCTGGAACGCCTGCACCGCACCACGCAGCAGCTAAGCCAGGCGGCCCAGCAGGCCGAGGCAGCCCGCACGCGCCACCAGCTGGCTCTGGAAGGCACGCACGAAAAGATAACCCAACGCCAAGCCGACCTACACCGCCACCAAGCTGCTTATGAGGCGCGCCAAGCCGAGCTGACGGCCGCCCTGGCCGCGGCCGGCTTCGCCACCGCCGCCGAAGCCCAGGCGCTCCTGCTGCCGGAGGCCGAGGCCCGACCGCTGGCCCAGCGCCGCCAGCGGCACCTCACCGACCAGCAAGCCGCCCAGCAGCTGCAAGCCAAGCTGACCGCCGACCTGGCGCAGCACCACGAGCTGGCCCTCACGCACTTGCCTACCCCCGCCCTCACCGCCGAGCTGGCCCAGCTCCATGCCGAAAACGAAAAGCTGAACCAGCGCCTGGGCGCCGCCGCCAGCCAGCTCGCCCAAGACGACGAAACCCGCCAGCAGCAGGCCGCCGGCCTGCGCCAGCTCGCCGCCCGCCAGCTCGAACAGCAGCGCTGGCAAGACCTGGCCGAACAAATTGGCTCGGCCAAGGGCGACAAGTTCAGCCAGTTTGCCCAGGGCCTCACGCTCAGCCACCTGGCGCGGCTGGCCAACCTGCGCTTGCAGCAGCTCACGGGCCGCTACAGCATTTTCAAAACGCCCAACCGCAACCTCGAACTGCAGATAATCGACCATGACCAGGCCGACGCCGTGCGCCCGATGGCCTCGCTTTCGGGCGGTGAAAGCTTCCTGGTGAGCCTGGCTTTAGCCTTGGGTTTGAGTGAATTGGCGGGCTACAAGGCCCGCATCGAGTCGCTGTTTATTGACGAAGGCTTCGGCACCCTCGACCCCGACTCGCTCAACACGGCCCTCGATGCGCTGGAGCGCCTCCAGCATTCGGGCAAAATGATTGGCATCATCTCGCACGTGGCCGACCTCAAGGACCGCATCGGCACCCAGATTCGGGTGCAGCCCGGCGCCGGCGGCAACAGCAGCGTGCGCGTGGTAGATGTAGTCGGCACCGAAACCAGTTGCGCAGTGAGCAGTGAATAGTAGGTAAAAGAACAGCAGGCAAACCGCCCTCACCTGGGCCCAGGTCCAGTATTTTTTGGGCTGAATGCCGGCGTAGCCATTGCGCAGAAAAGCCACTACCTCTGCTTCTACTACCCCCGGCGGCAGGCTGGAGGCGTAGATGGGCCGGCCGTCGGGGTCAGCGTAGCGCTCCGCTTTGGAGAGGCGGCGGCCAGCCAGGCGCAGCAGCGGGCCGGTGTCGGTGAGGGGGTCAGCAGCCCAGCGGTAGTTGCTCTTTTCCAGCTCGTTGAGGCGGTTGGCGAGGGCGGGCAGGGGTAGGCGCGGCAGCGTGGGCCGGCTTTCGAGGTCAATCCAGGTGGTGTACTTGCACTCCAGCTCGTAGCGCTGGCCATCGTAGAGGCTCAGCACCCAGTCGAGGCCCGCTGTGGGGCCAAACAGCGCGTAGTACGGTCCCGGCGCGGGCGTGCGCACCACCGCCAAGCCAATTTCGGGGTAGGCTACGCGCTGAGTCAAAGGGCTTCGCAGGGCCAGTGCCGCCTGCTTTACCCGGTCGTATTCGGGAGCCCAGGCCGCTTGCCCGGCGGCGGGGTTCAGCAATATTTCCGCGAAGCGGGGCAAGAACCAGGCAAATTTTTCGGCCGAAGCCTCGTCCTCCCGCCGGTGGCGGGCGGGCGCGCCAAAGGGCTCGTAGAAGTGCGTCTTCTCCTCCGCATTGAGCCAGCACACGAGCTGCAGCGCGTGGTCGGCCAGCGGATGTTGCCAGTCGATTTCGCGAAAATCGCCCAGCGTGGCCACCAGCCGCAGCAACCCCTCGTGGGCCAGGGCCAGCGCGGGGTTTAGCAGCGCCCACACGCCGACAAAGCCATCAATATCAAAGTGGTTGGCCGTGACGGCGTGGGCGTCCAGGCCGGGGGTAGCGGGCGCGCGCAGGGCGCGCAGGCACGAGCCGGCACTGGTGTCATCGCGCAGGGCGGGGGGGGTAGCCGCGCCGCGCCAGTGCGCCAGCGTGAGGGCCGCGCCCAGCCCGGTGCTGTCCACCACTATCGTGGGCTGCCGCCGCAGCTGCCCAAACGGCACAAAATAGCGCGGCTCCCTTAGCTGCTCGTTGCTCATGGCTACTTGCTCGTTACGAATTACCCCGCCGGTTACGGATTTTTTCCACTTTGCTTTTCCGAATCCAGCTGAGGTAGCTCTGCAGGGCCTCGGCGGCGCGCAAGGCTGCCACGGTGGGGTACTGATTCGCCAGCTCGCGGTTGCTCAAAAAGCGGTGCACGCTGCTGTGGCAGGGCTGGCACAGGTCCACGGTTTCGCCGTGGCGGCCTCCCTCCTCGCGGGGCACCAGGTGGTGGCGGGTAGTGTGCTGCACCGTCCGCTGGCACAGGCCACAGCTGGCTACGGCAACCTGCTGCGCGCGGGCCGTGGCTTCCACCGCGGCCTGGTAGCGTTGTTCACGTCGGCGCATATTTTAGGATTTAATGAATGACAATTACTTGTTAGCGCTGACTACGCCGAATTCTGTTATCAACTTTTTATTGCTAAAATTTGCGCATTTGCAATCTACTTCCCTATCTTGACCCCCGTTTACCAATATTTAATAAGCAGCAAATCAACTGCCTCCCTATTTTCTATTAAACTATAATTTTTTTGTGATGGCCTTGTTTTTTACTCCGTTATCTACTCCTGCGTGGCTGCGGCCGCTAGCCGGCAGCGCGCTGCTCCTGGCGCTCTCGCTTACGGCGCCAGCCGCCAAAGCGCAAACCTGGATGGTATCTACTACGCCCTACATCAAGCTGGGGGTGCTCGATAAGTATAATTCGCTGGGCGGCTTCACGGCCGTCTTCATTGTCACCAGCGAGCGCAGCGGGCAGGAATTTATGCTTACCAAGCAGGTGCCTAAGGGGGAGAGCGGCCTCGACGTGTTGTTTCCGACCGAGCCCAGCGACCCCGACTACTTCAAAAACATGCAGGGCCTGGCCGCGCAGCCCGCGCCGGGCCGCTACACCTGGGAGTGCCGCGTGAACGGCAAAAAAGCCGTGAGTGGCCACTTCAGTTTCCCCGAAGCGGGCAACGATGTGACCGTGATTGGCAAGAACCAGTAAGGAGCGCGCTGGGGCCCCTACCCCCGCACCACGCGCATGAAGGGCACATCATCGGGCAGCGGGCCCAGCAGGTCGGCCAGGGCCTGCAAGAAGCGCCCGGCCGTATCGGGCCGGCCGGCCGGCGGGCCCGTCACGTGGTGGCGGTGGTGCTCGCCGCGCAGCTCGCCGAGCACGGTGGGCGTGCCGGTTTCGTCGGGGCTGCGGCCCAGGGTCGCCTCGAGCAGGAAGTAGCGGGGCACCGCGTCGTCGGGTCCGGTATCGAGGTCGTCGTCATCGTCTTCCTCCTCCTCGTCGGGAATGCGCGAGTGGTCGTTGGGGTCGGCTTCGGCCTGCTCGTACACGATGGCGGCCAGGTGCACCTCCCCGGTGGCCTGGGGCGGCGGCAGCTGAAGCAGGGCGGTGGCCCGCCCGGCCACCCGGTGCCAGCTCAGGTGCAGGCCGCGCGGCGCCACCCGCTCGCGGGGGGGTAGGCTTTCGGCGGCTTTGTCCCAGATGTAGAGCAGCAGCTCGCGGGCCAGCAGCGGGTCGCTCAGCTCGCGCCGCACGGCGGCCGGGCG
Source organism: uncultured Rhodanobacter sp. (assembly GCA_964657755.1). Classification (GTDB taxonomy): domain Bacteria; phylum Bacteroidota; class Bacteroidia; order Cytophagales; family Hymenobacteraceae; genus Hymenobacter. The sequence goes on along the minus strand of CAZZWL010000125.1, from coordinate 11,331 downwards.
GCGCCACACCAGCTGGGGCAGCATAGTATAGGCAAAATGGTGCGGGTGCGGACGAGCCATATTTTTTAAGGACGAACAACTACTGACGAGCGCCTACTCGCGGTTTGCTAGCATTGAGGGCGCAAATTATACCCGCTACGGGGTTAAGCGCGAAAAAAAACGTCATGCCGATGCCGCATCCTGTTTCCCCATGAACCTCAATCACTCATCAGTAGTCGCTGCCCTTATCGCCTGCCACAGCACCTCGGCGCTGCGGGCCCAGGCGTAGCGGGCGGCATTGGCCAGGCCAGCCGTGCGCAGGCGGGCACGCAGGTCGGCGTCGTGCGCCAGCTGGCGCAGACCTTCGGCAATGGCGGCCGGCTGGTGGGGGTCGCAGAGCAGGGCGGCGGCCGGGCCGCCCGCCACCTCGGGCAACGACGACAGGCTGGAGGTGAGCACCGGGCAGCCGCTGGCCTGCGCCTCCACCACGGGCAAGCCAAAGCCCTCAAAAAACGGCACGTAGGCCGTGGCCAGCGCCGCCGCGTAGAGGGCGGCTAGGTCGGTCTCGCTCACGCGGCCCGTAAACTGCACGGCGGCCTGCGTGGCAGGCGGCAGCTGCTGGTAAGCCTCGAAGATGGGGCCCGTCTGCCAGGCCTCGCGGCCCACCAGCAGCAGGCGCACCCCGGCCGCCCTACCCCCCTCCGCCGCCCGGAACTGCCCGAAGGCCCGCAGCAGATTTGCCAGATTTTTGCGCGGCTGCAAGGCCCCCACGAACAAGAAATACGGCTGCCCCTGGCTGAAACGCGCCCGCGTGGCCGCTTGCTGGGCCTCATCTTGGGGCGTGAAGTGGGCGGCCGCGGCATTGGGCGCCACCCGGATGCGGGCGGGGGGTAGGCCGTACTGCCGGGCCACGTCCTGGCGCGTGGTGTCGGACACGGCCACCAGCTGCTCGGCGGCGCGGGCCCAGCGGGGCAAAAACCAGGCGTAGTAGCGCCGCACGAGGCCGCCCACGTCCTGCGGGCGGTGCAGGTAGGCCAGGTCGTGCAGCACCAGCACCCGCGGCACCCGCGTGCCCAGCACCGTAAAGCCCTCGGGCGAGAGCAGCACGGCGGGCCGGTACCGCCGCAGCCACCGGGCCACCGCCACTTCGTACCAGGCCACCAGCAGCAGCACGTGGCGGGCGGGCGGCGCCAGCACGTGCGGCACCACGTTGGGCGCCAGCAAGTAGCGCGGGTCGTAAGCCCGGTCGAACAGGAAGTGAAACGTGCACTCGGGATGCTGCCGCACCAGGCAGCTCAGCGTTTCGAAAGTGTAGCGACCCAGCCCTTCGAGGTGGCCGCCGGGCAGCAGAAAGCGGGTCGTGACGGCGATGTGCATGGTTTTTTTAAGCGCCAGCCTGGTCAACCAGCTTGCTTTCGCGCAGGATTTTGCGGGGTCAAAACGCCGGGTTTCGCAGGAATTGCTACCTACCAGCCCGGAATTACCTGGCGCAGCTCGTGGCGCCGCACGAGGCCGGTGAGGGGTAGCAGGGCGGCAAAGAACAGGCTCATCAGGCCGGTTTCGAGCCACCAGGGTAGGGTGAGGTAGGTTTGGGCCAGGTACCAGCCGCCGCACAGCAGGCCAAAAGCCAGGGCCAGCCGGGCCAAGATGTGCCAGGGCACGGCAATAGCCATGCGCCGGGCCACCAGCCACACGTAGCCCACCGACACCACTACGGCGCTCAGCAGCGTGTTGGCGGCGGCGGCCAGCGCGCCGTGGCGCGGCAGCAGCAGCAGGTTGAGGGCAATATTGAGGACGATGCTGAAGCTCACGAGCCAGCTCACGGCCCGCTGGTGGCGGGTGCTGGTGAGCAGGGTGCTGTAGATGGCGCAGAACGCGTGCACCAGTACATTCAGAAACAACACCTTCAAGCAGAGCGTCATGCGCGTGAGGGCGTGCGTGTCGCTGTGGCTGAATTGCCAGAACAGCACCTCGCCCCGAAACAGCACGAAGGCTACTACCAGCAGCAGCGGCACGGCCACGATGCGCTGCCCCAGCCACAGCAGCTTGCGCAGTTCGCGCGGGCGGGCCGAGGCGTGGGCGAAGCGGGCAAAAAAGAGGGGTAGTACCGTCCAGGCATACATCATGGCGGCGTCGAGCCAGCGGTAGGCCCCGGCGTAGTAGCCCGCCTGCACCGGCGACGACAGGCGTTCGAGCAGCACCATGTCGACCCGCTCATTGATGCCGTAGAGCAGGGCGATGAGGGCAAACGGCAGGCTGCCGCGCAGCAGCGCCTTGGCCGGCCGCCGACGCGGCCAGCGGTGCGGCAGCCGCCCAAACAGCCGCCGCAGCAGCCCAAAAAACAGCACCGCCGTGAAGGCTGCCGCCGCCAGCCGCGCCCCCACGTAGGTGCTCAGCCCCAGCCGGCCGCTCAGCAGCAGGCCCGCCACCAGCGCAAAGGCCAGCAGCTTTTCGAGCACCGAAAGCACAGCGTCGGTATTGAACTGCTGGCGGGCCTGCACCGGCGCGCGCAAAAACTGCCCGTACTGCGTCAGCAGCAGCCCTACCCCCACCGCGCCCAGCAGCGTGAGCTGGCCGCCGCGGTAGCCCAGGGCCCAGCCCACGGCCAGCAGCAGCCCCAGCGCGCCCGCCGTGAGCAGCCCCCGCATGGGCAGCAGCGTCGGAAACTCGCTGTCGGCGAAGCTGGGCTCGGCGGCCAGGCGCTGCACCGTGAACTGCGTGAGGCCAAGGTCGGCCAGGGTAGCCACCACGATGGTCAAGGCCGAGTAGGCCGCCACCTGGCCGAACGCGCCGTGGCCGAGGCGGTCCTGCACCACGTTTTCGAGCAGCACCCAGCCGGGCTTCACCAGCAGGTTGAGGGCCACGGCCAGGCTAATACTACCGAGAAAGCGTTTGATGCGAAAAGGGGGCGCGGCCCGTGGGCAATTGAAAACGCAAAGGTAAAGCCGGGCCGGGCCGGGCAGCGGTTTATCTTTGTCCGCTGCCGCGCCGGGCGGGCCCCGCGGCGGCCATCCTTTTCCCAATTTATGTCGCCTGATTCGCTACCGCCCTTCTCCGCTGCTGGCCTGCGGGCCATTTTTCACCGTTGGAAATATCTGCTGGCCCTGGCCGGGGGCCTGGCTGCCGTGGTGAGCGCGCTGGTGGCCTGGTCGCTGCCCAATAGCTACAGCTCAACGGCCGTGTTCCTGCCCACCTCGCCCCAGAGCACCGACCCCGACCGCCTGGTGGAAGGCTCGAAGCTGGAAGTGGGCGCCCGCTCCGAAGACCTGGACCGCGTGCTCACCATTGGCCAGTCGCTCCCCCTGGCCGAGCTGATAATCAAGAAGTTCAACTTCTACCAGCACTACAAAGCCGGCCAGCCGGGCTCCGATGCCGTGGAAAACGCGGTGCTGAGTGAGTTTAACAGTAACCTGAGCATCGTGCACAACGAGCGCGACGCCATCGAGCTCACGTTTCAGGACCATGATAAGAAGCTGGCGGCGGCCGTGGCCAATGCTATGGTCGAGGCCATCGACTCAGTAAACCAGCAGCTGACTCTCGAAAACCGGCGCAACGTGCTGGAGCTGTACCGGCAGCGCTCGGCGCAGCTGGGCCGCAGCTACGAGCGCACCCGGCAGCGGCTGCTGGGCGCCCGCCGCCGCTACGGCGTGTTTGGGCTGGAGCAGCAGGGCCGCTACCTGGCCAAGGCCGTGATTGAAACGGAAAAGGAGCTGCGCGTGGCCGAGGGCGGCGGGCCCGGCAGCGTGCCGGGCCTGCGCCGCGCCCTGCGCGGGCTGACCCACGCCGACGGCGGCAACGCCATTAACCTCGAAGGCTGGACTCAGGGGGCCGACTCCGTAAACTTTCTGAGTACCCGCCTGGCCGATTTGCAGGCGCGCTCCGTGGCCTCGCAGGGCGCCTACGAGCAGGCCGAAACTTCGCTCACCAGCCGCGTGTCGTCGCTCTACCAGGTGCAGAAAGCCTACCCCGCCACCCGCAAAAGCAAGCCCTTCCGCACGGTTATCGTGCTAGGCTCGGTGCTGGTCACCCTGGCGCTATCCGTCTTCTTTATCCTGCTGCTGGAGCTGTACCGGCGGCCTTCTTCAATCATCAATTAACAGTTATCAAGTATTAGTTTTAGAACGGGTGCCTTTGTGCAAGTCCTAAACTGATGACTGATGACTGTTAATTGATAACTGATAATTGATGATTGCCAAATGACCAAGCTGCTGCTGCGCCTGCGCCCGACCGATACCAGCCAGTGGCTATTTCTGGGCTTCGTGGGTTTATTGGTAGCGGGCGGGGCCCTGGCGGGCCTGCTGCAACAGCCGGCACTGGTGCTGCCCGCGCTGGCGGTGCTGGGCCTGGGGCTGCTGCTCACGCGTTGGCAGTGGCTGTACTACGCCTTGTTTTTGACGGTGCCGTTTTCGCGCGAAGTGGCCCTACCCGGTGGCCTGAGCCTGGACGTGCCCTCCGAGCCCCTGATGCTGGCGCTGCTGGTGTGCGTGCCGGTAGCGCTGCTGCTGGGCCCCGGCAGCCTGGGGCAGCTGCCGCGCCGCGAGTGGCGCCACCCGCTGCTGGTGCTGCCGCTGCTCATGCTGGCCTGGGCAACGCTGGATATCTACTTCTCCACCAATACCTTAAAGTCTGTTAAGTACGTGCTGGCCAAGTGCTGGTACCTGGTGCCTTTCTTGCTGGGCAGCCTGCTGCTGCTGCGCCGGCCCGCCGACTTTTGGCGGCTGGCAGCGTGCTACGTGGCGGCGGCCGTGGTGTCGCTGGCCTGGATACTGCCGCGCCACGCCAGCATCAGCTTCAGCTTTGCGCGCACCAACTGGGCCATTCAGCCCTTCTACCGCAACCACGTCATTTATGCCACGGTGCTGGCGCTGCTGCTGCCGCTGGCCTGGGGGCTGGCGCAGCAGGCCCCTACCCCCCGGCGGCGGCGCTGGTGGCTGGTGGCGGGCGGGGTGCTGCTGTTCGGGCTGATTACGTCGTACACCCGCGCCTCGTGGCTGTCGCTGCCGGTGGCAGCCATTTTCTACTGGGTGCTGCGGCTGCGCCTCACGCGGGTAGTGCTGCTGAGCGTGGCGCTGGGGGCAGTGGGCAGCGTGGCGTACTTCGTGAGCAGCGATAACTTTATGCGCTTCGCGCCTGATTATGAGAAGACTATCTGGCACGGCAACAACCTGGCGGCGCACCTCGAATCGACCTACACGCTCCAGGATGTATCGGGTATGGAGCGGGTGTACCGCTGGGTGGCCGCCGCCCACATGGTTGCCGATAAGCCCCTGGTGGGCAGCGGCCCGGCCACGTTCTACCCCGAATATAAGCGCTACACGGTGTCGAGCTTCCGCACCTACGTGAGCCAGAACTACGAGCACTCCACGGCCCACAACTACTTCCTGCTGCTGCTGGCCGAGCAGGGCATCCCCGGCTTCGTGCTGTTTTGCGCGCTCATGGCCACGGCGCTGCTCACGGCCGAGCGCCTCTACCACGCCAGCGCCCAGCGGCCCGAGGTGCGCCGGGTGGTGCTGGCCGTGAGCTTATCGCTGGTCATTATTATCTGCCACCTCTTCCTCAACGAGCTGGTGGAAGTGGATAAAATCGGCTCCGTCTTTTTCGTGGCGCTGGCCATGCTCATCCGCGCTGAGACGTGGCTGGAGGTTAATGGGTAGTATTCATTACTCAGTACCTACCCCCTACTTCACCCGCAGGCTCAGCATGGTTACGTCGTCGGCGAAGCGGTCGTCGTTGGCGTTGAACTCCCGGATGCAGTGCAGCAGCTCCTGGTGCAGGCCGGGCAGGGGCAGGTAGCGGTTGCGGGTGAGGCCACGCAGCACACCGGCTTCGCCAAACTCTTCCTGCTGATTATTAAATACTTCGGTGAGGCCGTCGGTGTAGGCGAAGAGCAGCGAGCGCGGCGGCATAGTGGTCAGGCCCACCTTGAGCATGGGCAGCTCATCCATGATGCCCAGCATGATGGTGCCATCGTGCAGCAGCTGGGGCGGGCCGGTGTCGGGCAGCAGCAGCGGGTCGTTGTGGCCGGCGTTCACGTACTCCAGCACCTGCGTGCGGCGGTCGTAGATGGCCAGGAAAGCGGTGATGAACTTCTCACCGCCCGAATTGCGAAACAGCAGGTAGTTGAGCTCGCGCACGGTGGTGGCCAGGTTGGCACCCTGGCGCAGCAGCGTGCGCAGCCCTGCCTGGAAGTTGGACATTAGCAGCGAGGCGGGCACGCCCTTGCCGCTCACATCGGCCACGCACACCAGCAGGCGGTGGGCGTCAATCTCTACCACGTCGTAGTAGTCGCCGCCCACCTCGGCATGCGGCTGGTAGGTAGCGTGCAGCGCGTAGTGCGCATTGTTGGGCAGGTGCTGCGGAAACAGCAGCTGCTGCACCTGCTGGGCAATCTCGATTTCGCGGCGCACGGCAGCTTCGGCCACCAGCAGGGCTTCGCGCTGGCGGGCCAGGCGCAGGTTGGCCACGGCCCCGAGCAGGATGTTGCTCAGCGTTTCGAGAAACGACAGGGCCTCGCTGCTGGCGTAGTCGCCCTGCACGGTACCCACGAATACCAGCGCCTGCACCATATCGCGGCGGCGCACCGGCACCAATAGCTCAAAATTTTGCCAGGCCTCACTCAGGCCCAGGCTTTCAACCGGGCAGGGCACGTCGGTACACCACTTGCCTACTTCGGCCGGCAGCAGGTGCGAATTGGGGGGTAGGGTGGTGCCAAAATTAATTTTTAGCTTGAAAACGCTCTCCTCCAACACGTACAGCGCCAGCCGGCGCACTCCCAGCTGCCCAATCAGGGTAAATTGGTAAATCTTATATAAATCGGCCTCGCTTGAATCGTGCGTAATGGCCTGCGTAATCTCCAGCAGCGCCCCCAACTCACGCTCCTTTAAGAAAAGGCGTTTTTCGAGGCCCGCAACTTCAGCAGTGTAGGGCATAAAAACAGAAGGAGTAGGTAGTAATCGGGAACTAGCGAAGGCGGCTGACATTAACAGGGCAACTACAATAATACGGCCAGCCGCCCAACTTCCCTCGCGGCGCCTTAAGTCAGCTGGGTTTTGGGGTCGAAGGCATCGCGCAAGCCATTACCCAGCACGTTGAAGCTCAGCACTAATAGGCTGATGGCCAGCCCCGGTAACGCCGTTAGCCACAGGCCCGCCTGGGTGCCGAGCAGGTCGTAGCCCTCCTTCACCATGAGGCCCCAGCTGGGGGCCGGCGGCTGCACGCCCAGGCCCAGAAAGCTCAGGCCCGCTTCGAGCAGGATGGCGGCCGCGAAATTACTGGTAGCCAGCACGATAAGCGGCCCGCGCAGGTTGGGCAGCAAGTGCACGAAGATGAGCCGCCAGGTGGGCAGCCCCAGCACCCGCCCGGCCTCAATAAACGTGGCCGAGCGCAGCCCCAGCACCTGCCCGCGCACCACCCGCGCCACATCGACCCACATGGTGAGGCCCACGGCTACGAAGCTGACCCACACGCCCTTACTATCCAGGGCCAGCGAAATGCCAATGACCAGCATGATGCCCGGAATGCTCCACACCACCGTCATCAGGCCCAAGAGCACGCTGTCTAGCCAGCCGCCGAAGTAGCCGGCCGTGGCCCCTACCCCCACCCCCAGCGCCAACGAGATGAGCACCGCCACCAGCCCAATGCCCAGCGAGATGCGCGTGCCCAGCAGCAGCCGGCTCAGCTCGTCGCGCCCCGCTTTGTCGGTGCCCAGCCAGTAGCGGCGGGTGATGGATGATGCTTGGTTGTTGGTGTTTGGTGCTTGGTTGTTGATAGTTGATGACTGATAATTGATAGCCGAATCCTTGAGTTGGGCCGGGCGGCCGTGCAGCCACACGCTCAGGGCATTGCCAGGGGGTAGGGCATTCGGGTCGGGCCGCTGCCGGATGGTGGCCACGAAGCCGGGCGGCTGCTTTTGCAGCTGCACCAAGCCGTTGTTGGCATCGGGCGAGTTGTCGGGCAGCACCCAGTAGCCGAGCAGCGCCACCAGCGCGCACAGGCCGATGAACCCCAGCCCGACCACCGCCGGGCGGTTGGCCCATAGGCGCTGGCGCACGTAGTAGCCGGGGGTGCGCACCGGGGGCGGCACCACCACTCCCGAGTCGGGGCCGGCGGGCAGCACGTCGGGGGCCAGGGGCGCGGCGGCCACGGCTAGCGGGTGTTGTGTTGCAGCAGGCCTTCCTTGGAGGCCAGGTAGCTGGCATCCTGGCCGAGCGCGCCAAACGAGGTGGGCTCGTAGGCCAGCTCGGTGTCGGGGTCGGGCCAGTAGTAGCGCACCAGGCCGCGCTCGAGCAGGCTGCCCAGCACGGGCAGCAGCTCGGCGGCGGGCCGGCCGGTTTTTTCGAGCAGTACCCGAAATGGCGTTACGAAATACAGCTCGTCAAGCAGGTCAAATTCAGCGTCCGTCATGGGCAGCAAAAGTAAGGTAGAACGGCGTGGCACTCCGTTCGTCGTTGCGCAAGTTGTGAGGGGTAGGATTGTGAAGTGGCATTTTGTTAGTCGTCGAGAGTTGCGCGACCGGAAACGGAGTGCCACGCCGTTTTACAGCTTGCGCAGGCGCAGGTAGTCGAGCATGGCCTGGTTCACGGCGCCGTTCATGTTGGTATTGGCCGGCTCGTAGGCCAGGGTGAGGGTGGTCGTGCCCTTGGGCAGGCGCACGCGCACGGCATTGGTGAAGCCCCAGTTCGACCACTCGTCCACGCCGCGCTGGGGCAGCACGATGGTGCCGACCTGGGTAGGGCCCTGGCGCAGGGTGCGGATGGCGCACTTGTTATTGGTGTTGATGGGGCCGTTGCCGTTGGCGTAGCGGAAATCGATAGCGTAAACGCCGGCCTCGGCCACCGTCACCGGAATGCGGAGGACGGTGTTTTTGGTGGTGCTCGTTTCCACAAATCCCTGGCCACTAAAGCCTTGGTAGGCGTAGCTGGCGGCCGGCGCCACGGTTTCGAGCTGCACTTCGGTGGCGGGCGCGGCCACGGCCAGCGGCTCACTGGCGAACGACTCCAGACCTTTATTATCGATGGCGACAACCTGGTACTCGGCGTAGCCACCGGCCGGCACGGCATAGCTGAGCGCACCGCTGGCATTCACGGGCTGGCCGTTTTGGAGGACGCGGTAGGTTTGCGCATCCTTGACGGCGGGCCAGTTGAGATGGCCGTTGGCGAGGGTCACCTGCGGGGTTTCGGGCGAGAAAGCATTGGCCACGCGGTTGGTTTTGGCCGCGGCCGGGGCCCGGCTGCTGAGCACGATGCGCAGCTGGTGGCGGCCGGTGAGCGTGGCCGGCACGGCCGCGCCGGCCAGCGCCTGGCCATCGAGCGTAATCGTTTTGATTTCGTTGCCAAACCCTTGTAAATCAATATCCAGCACCGCTTTTCGGTACTTGAAATTGGTGAGCGAGCGGTTGCCTTGGAACGCCTGCGGCACGAAAGGCTGAAAAACCAGCCGGTCGGCTTCGTAGTGCATCCCAAACAGGATTTTATACACCAAACCCAGGCTGCCCGACAGGCTCCAGAGCATGTTGCTGGAGTTAATCTGGGTGCCCGCGAAGTCACCGTTGCCGGCCACGAAGTTCTCTTTATTGGTCAGAAACAAGGCCGCCGGGCGGTAGATGGCCGCGATGCTTTCAGTGAGCGAGGCCTCGTTGCCGGCCCTGGCGGCGGCCAGCGCCCAAAAGGTCTGCACGAAGGGCCACACCGCATCGTTGTGGTAGGGCGGAATGCCCGGAATCTGCGGGTAGATGCACGGGATGCCGAAGGGCACAGTGGGCGTGTTGGCCACCACCTGCGCGGCCCGCGTCCCCTCCGCCACGCCGAAGTACACGCTCAAGGCCTCGCCCAGCGCCTCGGCCCGCGGCGACACCACCGGAAACAGCCGGCCGTAGCAGTACTGCCCGTAGTAGCCGGCTTTTTCCTGCCACAGGTGCTGGTTGATGCCTGACTTTAGCCGGGCCGCCACCTGCTCGTGTTGCGCGGCTACGTCGGCGTGGCCGAGCTGCCGGGCCATGAACGCTAGCACGATATTAGCTTGAAAATGAACGGCGTTGGTGCCCAGGTTTTCGCTCTCGTAGATGTCGACCGGCTGCATCCAGCGGGGGTAGGTCTGCTCACGCCAATCCAGAAACGACGACTCGCCGCGCGCCAGGCCGGTGGTAGGGTCGTAGGCGTTTTGCGCATCCTCAGCCAGCGACTTCTGGATAATCGGGTACACCTTCTTCAGCCAGACGGCGTCGCCGGTCACCTTGTAGATTTCCCAGGCGGCCACGGCCCAGATAACCCGGTCGGTGGAGCAGGGGTAGGCGCCACCGGTGCCCGTATCCTGGATGATGCGGCCCTCGGGGCTCACCTTGCGCAGCAGGCTTTTCATGGCCGAGCGCGGCTGCAACGTGGCCTGCGCCAGAATGATAGAGTAGCTGATGTCGCGCGTCCAGACGCCCGCCCACTCCTTGCCGGTGCGGAAGGTGCTGTCGGGCTCCACGGCGCGGCGGGCCTCTTCCAGGGCCAGGTTGTAGAGCGCGTCGGCCAGCGGGTAGTCCGACTTATACTGCGGAAAGTCGTCGGTTTTGATAGTTTTTTGCCACTGCTGGGCGGTGGTTTTGGTGTCGGCCGGCGCGTTGAGCGTCAGCGTGACTTCATAGATGCCGTCGCCGTCGGGGTCGTGCATTTCCAGCTCGGGCTTGTTCACGAGGTTGTCAAAATCCCAGCTCAGCGGCGCCTGCTCGCCGGCCACGAATACTTTCTTAAAGTCCTGCTTGTAAAGCTTTTCGCCCTTATACGTCGTGTAGAAGCCTTGCTTCTGGAACGCCGCCAGCACGGGCCGCAGGTCCAGCCGGATTTTCAGGGGCGTGCTGGGCGCCAGGTACACGCCGGCGGGCGCGGGGCGCGGGTCCACATAGCGCTGGCCGAAGACGACGACGGGCGTTTCGAGCGTGGCGCCGGCGGCGGGGGGTAGGGCCAGGAAGGTATTATCCTGACCGGAAGGCAATTCGTTATCCTTGCCGTTAAGGCTGAATTTGAAGAGGATGAGCGGACTCTGCGTCTCGTTGGCCGGGCTGCGGTAGTTCGAGGTGAGCTTGGTGGGCGAGGTGGCGTAGGCGTGGTTGGCGCCCTGCGTCACGCTGTCGCGGAACAGCGTGTAGGCGGCAGAGTGCCACACGGCGCCGGCCGGGGCAGCGTCGGCGGTTTCGCCCGCGCCGGGTTTCGACTGGCAGCTGGCCAGCAGCAGACCACCGGCGAGCAGCACGGCGGCAACTTCGTAGTAATTCATTTTCAAAAAATTATGATGTATAAGAATGAAGTCGTCTGTCATTGCGAGCGCAGCGCGGCAATCGCATCAGCACGAAACCCGAACGAGTCGTTCCGG
>CAZZWL010000124.1:0-16076 GCA_964657755.1 uncultured Rhodanobacter sp. | reverse complement strand
CCAGGATGGGTGGGGCGGCAGGGGCGGGGAGGGCGTCGGTAATAGGGTCGGCCATCGGGTAAGCGAGGGGGCGAAGAAGAAGAATTTAGGCGCTAAATGCCTAAAAGCGCGCTAAAGTTTAGCTTACAGAATATTTACTTCCGGGTGCAGCTCGATGCCGAACTGCGTGCCCACGGCCCGGATAACCTCCTCCGCCAGCTCCCGCAGCTCTTGGCCCGTAGCGCCGCCGTGGTTCACCAGCACCAGCGCCTGGCGCTCGTGCACGCCGTGGGTGCCCGCGCCCGGCCCGCGCCGCAGGCCCTTAAAACCCGCCTGCTCGATGAGCCAGCCGGCGGGCACTTTCACGCCGCCCGGCACGGGATAGCCCGGCAGGCTGGGGTAGCGATTTTTGAGTTCGTCGAACTTATGCTGCGAAATCTCGGGGTTTTTGAAGAACGAGCCCGCGTTGCCGATGTCGGCCGGGTCGGGCAGCTTCGAGCGCCGGATGTGCACCACGGCGTCGCTCACGTGGCGGGGGGTAGGCGCGTGCGGGTCGAGGCCCAGGTCGGTGAGTGTATCCTGGATGGCGCCGTAGCTCACGTTGACGGGCCGCCCGGCCGCCGCCCGGTGCAGCCGCAGCACCACGGCCGTCACCACAAACTGGCCCTTCAGCGGCCCCTTAAACACGCTTTCGCGGTAGCCAAAGCCACATTCTTCTTTGTTGAAAACCCGCAGCTGCCCGGTACTGATTTCCAGCGCCTCCAGCCGCTCAAAGGTGTCTTGCAGCTCGGCCCCGTAGGCCCCGATATTCTGGAGCGGCGCCGCGCCCACCGTGCCCGGTATCAGCGACAAGTTTTCGAGGCCGCTCAGCTCCTGGTCCAGCGCGTATTCGACCAGGCCGTGCCAGCCTTCGCCGGCGCCGGCGCGCAGCAGCGCGGTGTGCGTATCGGCGTCTTCGCCGATGATTTCCAGGCCCTTAATCTCATTCTTGAGCACCACGCCGGCAAAATCCTGGGTCAGCAGCAGGTTGGAGCCGCCGCCCAGTATCAGCCGCGGCCCGGCCTGCACGAGGGGGAGGGCCAGCAGCTGGCGCAGCTCGTCGGCCGAGGCAAAGCGGGCAAAGTAGCGGGCCTGCCCGTCGAGGCCAAAGGTGTTGAAGGGGCGGAGCGAAACGTTTTCTTCGAGCGTGGGCATGCGGGCAAAGGTCGGCATGCGTGCGTAGACTGTAGCGTAAGCCTTGTAGTTCGCGACCTTGCGCCGGTAAAGCCGTTCTACTAAGCTCGCCCTACCCCCCCTATGGATGCCAAAGCCGCCACCCGCCTCAGCAAATTTCTGAGTCAGCACCTGCGCCACCAGCCCGAAGCCATTGGCCTGCACCTGGCGCCCGGCGGCTGGGTGGCGGTGGCCGACCTACTGGCCGCCTGCGCCGCCCACGGCCACCCCCTCACCCGCGACGAGCTGGAGGATATAGTGGAAGACAATGACAAGCAGCGCTTTGCCTTCGATGCGCCGGGCCTGCGCCTGCGGGCCCAGCAGGGCCACAGCGCGGAAGTCGACTTGCAGCTGGCGCCCGCTACCCCGCCCGCCGTGCTCTACCACGGCACCGCGCCGGCCGCCCTACCCGCCATTCAGGCCGTGGGCTTGCACAAGATGAGCCGCCACCACGTGCACCTCACCCCCGACGCGGCCACCGCCCGCCGCGTGGGTCAGCGCCGGGGCCGCCCGGTGCTGCTGGCCGTCGACGCGGCCGGCCTGCACGCGGCCGGGGGCGTTTTTTATCAATCCGGCAACGGCGTGTGGCTCACCGAGGCCGTGCCGCCGCAGTTTATAAGCAGTGAGCAGTGAGCAAGATGTTCTCTCACTGCTCACTACCTACGGCAGACTGGCATGCACGAGGAAGCGGGAGTCGGAACGCACGTCGGTATTTTGGCGCAGGGTTTGGGCCAGCTCGGCGGTGGTCGTGAGGGTGTAGGAGCCGCTTTTCAGGTACTGGTCGAGCTTGGCGCTGCCGGGGTTCAGGCTGATGCTCGTCTGGCCCGTGGGCACGGGGCTGAGCGAGGCCAGCAGCACCTTGTTGGTGCCCGCCGCGTCGGTGGCGATGTAAATGCTGATACTCTTCAAAAAGTCGAAATTCTGAGTGCTCGGGTTGGTCACGGTGAGCGTCAGGCCACTCAGGGTTACATCCTGCACGTAGTCGGCCGAGGTATTATTGTTCTTGAACGTGCTCTGGGAAGTGGAGCTGACCGTCACGCCCGGAATGCTCAGGCTGGCGCCGGGCAGGTAGGTGGTGCCAGGGATGGTAAATGTGCTCGAATCATTAACCGAAAAGCTAATTAGCCCCAGAACTTTCTTGCATCCACCCGCGCCCAGCAGTAGCAGCGGCAAGAGGAGTAGATATAATTTTGACAGGATAAAGTTTCGCATAAATAATACAGAAATGAATTAAAAGGTATTTTGCCAATGGTAGTGCGAAGATAGGAAGCGCGCCGGATTTAGCAACTATCGGCGGCGGCTCGTGCCGGGGGGGCAGGGCGGCGCTATTTTGCGTGGCCGCTGCCCCGGCGCCCTACCCCGCCTCTTGCCCACCAACCGCCCACCCATGAAATACCTCGCGCTCTGCGGCCTGCTGCTGGCCGGCGCCGCCCAGGCCCAGCCCACGCCGCGCCAGCTCTACCCCGGCCTGTTTGAGGCCATCCAAACGCAGCGCGCGTACCCCGACGGCAAGACCTTCGTGGATGCCCTGCCCACCGCCCCGCCCGCCGAAATAGTGGCCGCCTACGAGCACCTGCGCACCCAGCCCGGCTTCGACCTCAAGGCCTTCGCGGGCCAGTATTTTGTGCCGCCCGCGGCGGCGGGCGGTAATTATCACAGCGACGTTAAAGCCGGTATTCGGGCGCACCTCGACACGCTGTGGACGGTGCTGAGCCGGCCGGCGCAGGGTAGCGCGCAGCCGTATTCGTCGCTGCTACCCCTGCCACGGCCCTACGTGGTGCCCGGCGGGCGGTTTCGCGAAATGTACTACTGGGACTCGTACTTCACGATGCTGGGCCTGCGCGAGGCCGGCCGCACGGCGCTGGTGCGCGACATGGTGGCCGATTTTGCCTCGCTCATTGACCGCTACGGGCACATCCCGAACGGCACCCGCACCTACTACCTCACCCGCTCGCAGCCGCCGTTTTTTGCCCTCATGGTGCAATTGCTGGCCGACAGCGAGGGCCCCGGCAGCCGGGCGCTCACCCAGTTTCGGCCCCAGCTGCTGAAAGAATACGCCTACTGGACGGCCGACGGCGCCCGGCCCGCGCCCGGCACCGCCGAGCGCCTGGCCGTGCGCATGCCCGGCGGCGAGCTGCTGAGCCGCTACTGGGACGACAGCGACCAGCCCCGCGAGGAGTCGTACCGCGAGGACGTGGAAGCCGCCAAAACCAGCCCCCAGCCGCCCGCCGAGTTCTATCGCAACGTGCGCGCCGCCGCCTCCTCGGGCTGGGATTTCAGCTCGCGCTGGTTCGTGCCCGGTCAGGGCCTGGGTAGCATTCGCACCACCCGCCTCGTGCCCGTGGACCTTAACTGCCTGCTGCTGACCCTGGAGCAAACCCTGGCCCAGGCCGCCCGCCAGGCCGCCGATTCCACCGAGGCTTCGCGCTACCGCCGGCTGGCCAGCCAGCGGGCCGCCGCCATCCGGCGCTACTGCTGGGATGCCCAGGCGGGTTTTTATTCCGATTATGACCTCGATGCGCGCCGGCCCACGCCGGCCCGCTCGCTGGCGGCGGTGTTTCCGCTGGCGTTTGGGGTGGCTACCCCCGCGCAGGCCGCCCAAGTGGCGCAGCACCTGCGGCAGGAGTTTTTGCGGCCCGGCGGGCTGCTCACTACCCCCGTGCCCAGCGGCCAGCAGTGGGACGCCCCCAATGCCTGGGCCCCGCTCGAATACCTGGCCATCCTGGGCCTGAACCGCTACAACCAAAATGCATTGGCCGACACCGTGGCCCATCGCTGGCAGCGCGTGAACGTGCGCGGCTTCCAGCAAACCGGTAAGCTGCTGGAGAAATACAACGTGGAAGCCACCGGCACCGCCGCCGGCGGGGGCGGCGAATACCCGCTGCAAGACGGCTTCGGCTGGACCAACGGCGTGCTGCTGACCCTGCTCAACGCGGCGCGCACGGATAAGTACATCGGCAATCGGCCCCAGCAACCGGTGCCGGTCGTGCCGCCGAAGGGCAAGGCGGTGAAGCGGGTGCCGGTGCAGTAGGCGCGACCGTAACCCCACCCCCTAGCCCCCTCCCCTTCGGGAGAGGGGGGACTAGCACTAGGTTTAAAAGTCTGATTTCTAGGTCTAAAACTAGTTCCCCCTCTCCCGAAGGGGAGGGGGTTAGGGGGTGGGGTTGTCGTTAGGCCCTCACCGTACCCGGTAGCCGCTTAGCGCGTAAAACAACAAATACGCGTAGCACAGCGCCGGCACCAGAAAGGCCACCCGCAGCCCGCCGCCGCTGGTCGAGATAAGGCCCATGAGCGGCGGAATAATGGCCCCGCCCACGATGGCCATTATCAAATACGACGAGCCCTGCTTGGTGAAGCGCCCCAGCCCGGTGATGGCCAGCGGGAAGATAACGGGCCACATAATCGAGTTCATCAGCCCGCACAGCACGATGAGCCACAGCGCCGTTTCGCCCTGGCTCAGCACGGAGGCGCCCACCAGCGCCACGCCCGCCGCGCACACGCCCACCAGCAAGGCCCGGTTGTGAAACCGTAGCAAGAGTGGAATACCCAGCACCCGCCCTACCAGCGAGCCAAACCAGTACGACGACACCAGCACCGCGCCCACCGCCTTGGTGAAGCCCGCTGTGGTATCGATAGGAGAGGGGCTTTGCCCAAATAACTCACCCGCGAAGTTGGTGGCCACGTTCAGGCCGCGCACCAGGCTCTGAGTGAAGGGCGACAACGCCCGAATGCCCTGGCTCTCGCCGTAGCGAATGAGGAAGGAGCCGAGCCCGACTTCCACGCCCACGTACACAAAAATGGCCCCGATGCCCAGCGCCAGGTGGCGGTAGCTCAGCGCCGACGTACGGCCCACCGCCACGGCCTGGTGCTCCAGTATTTCTTCTTCGGGCAGCGCATCAATGTCGGGGAGGCGCAGCAGGAAGAATACGCCCGCCAGCACCGCCAAAAAGCCCGCCAAACCCAGGTAGGGCGCTTTCACGAGCTGCGCCTCCTGCGTCAGGCGTTGGGCGAGGGGTAGGGCCGCCAGCTGCGCCTTCAGCGCCACCGAGCCGCCAAACAGCAGCAGCCCACCCACCAGCGGCGAAATGGCCCCGCCAAAATTGTTCGCTACCCCCACAATGCTCACCCGCGATGCGGCCCGCCGCGCCGGCCCCAGCACGCTCACGTAGGGGTTGGCCGCCACTTGCAGCAGCGTAATACCCGCCCCCAGCACCGCCAGCGCCGCCAAAAACAGCGGAAACGCCCGCGTATTGGCGGCCGGCACAAACAGCAGCGCCCCGCCCGCCATCACGAGCAGCCCCACCACAATGCCGCGCTGGTAACCCAGCCGCTCCAGCACCTTGCCCGCCGGCAGCGACATCAGAAAATACGCCCCAAAAAACGCTGATTGCACCGCCGACGACTGCAAATCGCTGAGCTGGCACACGTCCTTGAGGTAGGGCATGAGCACGTCGTTGAAATTCGTAACCGCCCCGAAGAGCAGAAACAGCAGCGTCATGAGCACCATTGGCCCGGCGTAGGAGCGGGTGCTAGTAGCCTGAGTGGAGGGGGTAGGGGTAGTAAAAGAAGTGGCCATACGGGGCGGAAGGTACAAAAAAAGCCGGCTGTGGGCCGGCGGGGGGAAGGTTACGAGAACTTAGGAAATGTAGCGAGAAGGTGAAAGTTTTCTTAATACATGACTAAATATTTGTTATAATAAATATTTAACTTTCCATTGTCACGTAATCTAATTTGCCCTTTTTATTAAGACTAATTACCACTAAATAATTTGTGAAATTCTCGCCAATCGAATAGTCGAATACTGCAAAGTTTTCATCATTCTCAGGATATAGGCCTACCCTGACTAAATGTATTTTAGTCAAAAGTTGCTCTTCTGGCCCTGTGTTTTTATCGCCAAAGTCAATTAAAGTAGATAACTCCTTTTTGTCAACTTCTTCCAAGTGGTGTTCTAAATAAAATCTTACTGTATCACCGTCTTCATTATTAAAGTCATTGTCGATGTATATTTTATTCTGCTTGTCGAGTCTGGGTATATCGTCGATAATTTTCCTGACAGACTTCATGTTTGCTAAGGCAATCTTTTTATTCTCAAAGTTTAAATCGAGTCGAATGATAGCACCGTCAAACTCTGTTTTGGCAGAATAATATTCTTCTAGAGAGTCGAGCTTTAATTGCCCAAAATAAGGCAATACAAAATCTGTCACTGTCATGTTATGTCAGTTTATGTTTATTGAAACAACTACGGCTTTAGCCGCACAATTTTCCCGTCGCGCATTACCACGACTTCACTATTTTTCTGCCGCTTGAATTCCAGCATCCGCTCGTAAGCGATTTTCAAGCCTGCTGCAATTCTTTCTTGACGTTCAATTTGTTCTGCCACATTCATAGTAAGTTCTTAGCTGGTTGTACAAAGTTTCGTTTTTCACGTGAAAACCATCGGCTAGCTTTTGAGCTAGTAAAATCGGCTCGCCACTTGAATTGTCATAGATTGATGCCTCATCCACGAGCAATAAGTAATTGGCAAAAAGGCGCTGAATACCCAGCCAATACCGACGGTCAATTACATCGGGCGCAATGGAATGGCCGCCTTCAAGCACCCTTGTTCTTACCCGTTCCTGCGCCAGTTCCGGGTTATTTAGCCAAAAATACAGTAGAATAACGGTGTAGCCCTGCTGCTGCGCGGCGCGGATTTTCTGCTGATAAATCTTCGTGGCTAGGGTAGTTTCAAGGGCAAAGCTCTCACCTCGGGTAAGTAATTCTTCGATACGGTGCAGCATGATGCGGCCGGCTTCGAAGGCTACTTTTTCGGGCTGAAAAGGCGACAGGCCGCGGGCAATCTCGTCGGCGTTCACAAACTCGCGGCAGTCTAGCGCCTCGGGCAAAATGGTGAAGGAGGCCGTGGTTTTGCCGGCGCCGTTGCAGCCCGCGATGATGAACAGGTTCTTGTCCGGCATGGCCGCAAGGTAAGGCTAGGGTACGATAAAGGGGCTTCGCCCGCCAGGCCCGACCTTTGCCCCATGCACCTTACCGCCACCACCCAGTTTGGCCTCGAAGAAGTACTGGCCGAAGAGCTGAGCCAGCTCGGCGCCACCATCGACTACGTGGGCAGCCGCGCCGTCGAGTTTAGTGGCGACAAAAAGCTGCTCTACAACGCCATTCTTTGGAGCCGCACGGCTATGCGCCTGCTGCGCCCCTTCGCCGACTTCTACGCCCGCGACGAGCGCGCCCTCTACGACGAGGTGTCCGCCATTGACTGGAGCCGCTTTATCCAGCCCGGCCAAACGTTTGCCATCACGGCCGTCGTCAATAAGTCGAGCTTCGAGCACTCCTTGTATGTGGCCCAGCTCACCAAGGATGCCATCGTGGACCAGTTTCGCGAGCGTACCGGTGAGCGCCCCAGCATCGACACCCGCAACCCCGACATCCGCATTCACCTGCGGATGCTCGAAAACGACGTGATTCTGAGCCTCGACGCGGCCGGCGATTCGCTGCACCGCCGCGGCTACCGCCGGGGCACCAACGAAGCGCCGCTGAATGAGGTGCTGGCCGCCGGCCTCATCCTGCTCAGCGGCTGGGACGGCAAATCCACCCTCGTTGACCCCATGTGCGGCTCGGCTACCATTCTTACCGAGGCGGGCCTCATTGCGCAGCACGTGGCGCCGGGCCTGTTTCACCAGGGCAAATTTGGTTTTGAAAACTGGCCTGACTTCGACGCCGACCTCTGGCAGCAGCTACGCGAAGCGGCCCAGGCCCAGCGCATTGAGGAGCCGCAGGCCTACCTGGCCGGCTCCGACCTCGACCCGCGGGTGATAGACCAGGCGGCCGCCAATATCGAAGCGGCGGGCCTCGATGAGTGCATCCGGCTGGCGGTGCGCGACGTGCGCGACGCCTACCCCCCCCCAGACCAGCCGCCCGGCCTCGTTATCACCAACCCGCCCTACGGCGAGCGGATAGGGGAGGAGGCCCAGATGGAGGCGCTTTACAAAACCATCGGCGACGCGCTAAAGACTAATTTTCAAGGATTTGAGGCGTTTATTTTTACCGGGAATCTGGAGGCGGCCAAGGCCATTGGGCTGAAAGTGTCGCGCCGCATCCCGCTCTTCAACGGGCCCATCGACTGCCGCCTGCTGAAGTACGAGCTGTATCGCGGCTCGCGGCGGGTGCCCCCGGCCGCCTCCGATGCCAAATTGGACTCATCGGATAAATAATGCGCTGAAAGTCAGGGGTGAAAGAGGGTAGAAAGGAGGGGTTTACGGCGTTTTTGATGGAAACCCCGTAAGCAATGACCTCATTAAAAACTCCTTAGCCCCTGGCTTTTATGTCTTACTCTTGGAAAAGCGCTTCGGCGCGCTGGGCCGCGCCCGTAGCCGCCCTCAGCCTGCTGGCCGCGTGCAGCAGCAGCCAAACCACCGAAACTACCAGCAGTGCCGCCGTGAGCGACTCGACGGCGGCCAGCAAGCCAATGGCCGACTCGGCCGCCGCGGCTACTGCTAGCGCGCCGCTGCCCGTGAAGCCCACCGGTCCCAAGCCCGCCTGGGGCCCCGGCATTCATCCCGAGATGCAGGCCGTTATTGAGCAGCTTACGGCCATGAGCGGCCCCACGCCCCCCTCGAAACTGACCCCGCCGGAAGTCCGCAAGGCTCCCAGCGCCGCCGATGCGGCGATGGCCACGATGAAGAAATTCAACATCCCCACGCCGCCCGCTACCGCCGACACCATGAGCCGCTCGGTCATGCCGGGCGTGAAGGTGCGCATTTACACGCCCAAGGGCGCTACCGGCCCGCTGCCGGTTATTGTATACTATCACGGCGGCGGCTGGGTCATTGCTACCCTCGACACCTACGACGCCTCGGTGCGCAGCCTGGTGGAGCAGACGGGGGCCATCATTGTATCGGTAGCTTACCGCCAGGCCCCGGAAAATAAATTCCCGACCGCCCACAACGACAGCTTTGCCGCCTACCAGTGGACGCTTAAAAACGCCGCCAGCTTTAAGGGCGACCCCGCCCGCGTAGCCGTAGCCGGCGAGAGCGCCGGGGGCAACCTGGCCTGCTCCGTGAGCATGATGGCCCGCGATAAGAAAGTGCAACTGCCTAAGCATCAGTTGCTGGTGTATCCCATTGCCGGCTACGACCTGAACACACCTTCGTACCTGGCCAACACCCAGACCAAGCCGCTCAATAAAGACTTTATGGCCTGGTTCTTTAAGTACTACCTGCGCACGCCCGCCGATGGCAAGAGCCCGCTCATCGACCTGGTGCACGCCAACCTCAAGGGCCTACCCCCCACCACGCTCATCACCGACCAGTACGACCCGCTGATGAGCGAGGGTAAGCTGCTGGCCGACAACCTCAAAAAAGCCGGCGTTGCCGTGAAATACCAGAACTACGAGGGCGTAACGCACGAGTTCTTCGGCATGGCCGCCGTGGTGCCCGAGGCTAAAGAGGCGCAAGCCCTGGCCAGCGGTGAACTGAAAAGCGCCCTGAGCAAGTAGGTTTTTCTCGCTTAGTCGATAGAAAACGGCATCCGGTCTGGGTGCCGTTTTTTTTGTGATTCCTTTTTAACCGGCGCAGGCGGGCCGGGGCCAGGCGGTTGGCCAGCAGTGGCGCCGGCCGAGGGCTACGGTTTGACCGGGCCGGGTGGCGTACTTGGCTAACTTCTTTGGAACTTCGTGCGGCCGATTGTTATTTTAATCTTTCGACCGAAGTGCCTTATGTCTGCTGTTATCGCCCCTACCCCCTCGCTCACCGCCGCCCGCCAGGCGCTCAAGCGCTACTACGGCTACGATAATTTCCGGCCCATGCAGGGCGATATCATCGAGCACATTCTGGGGGGTAAGGACACGGTGGTGCTCATGCCCACCGGCGGCGGCAAATCGGTGTGCTTCCAGATTCCGGCCGTGGTGAGCGAGGGCGTGTGCGTGGTGGTGTCGCCGCTCATCGCGCTCATGAAAGACCAGGTGGAGGCCCTGAAAGCCAACGGGATAGTGGCGGCCTACATCAACAGCAGCGTGGGCCAGAGCGAGGCCAACGACATCACGCGCGCCGCCGTGAGCGGGCACCTCAAGCTGCTCTACGTGAGCCCCGAAAAGCTGCTGAGCGAAGGCTTTTTGCAGTTTTTGACCCGCGTCAACATCAGCATCTTTGCCATTGACGAGGCGCACTGTATTTCGAGCTGGGGCCACGATTTCCGGCCCGAGTACACGCAGCTCGGCGCCCTGCGAACGCACTTTCCGAGCGTGCCCATTATCGCCCTCACGGCCACGGCCGACCGCCTCACGCAGCGCGATATCAAGACCCAGCTCAATCTGCATGAGCCCCAGGTATTCCTCTCCAGCTTCGACCGGCCCAATATCAACCTAGTGGTGCGCCCCGGCCAGGACCGCATTGGGCAAATTCTCGACTTTATCGCCCGCCACCCCAACGACGCGGGCATTATCTACTGCCTCTCGCGCAAGACATGCGAAGCCGTGGCCCAAAAGCTTCAGCAAAAGGGTATTAAGGCCGGCTTCTACCACGCCGGCATGACGCCCAACCAGCGCGCCGACGCGCAGGAAAAATTCTTGCAGGATGACTTGCAGGTCATCGTGGCTACCATCGCCTTCGGCATGGGCATCGACAAGAGCAACGTGCGCTGGGTGATGCACTACAATTTGCCCAAAAATATCGAGGGCTACTACCAGGAAATCGGCCGCGCCGGCCGCGATGGCTCGCCGGCCACGGCCATGCTTTTCTACTCGTTTGCCGACGTGCTGTCGATGCGCGAGATGGTGACCAAGGACGTGCCCCAGCGCCAGGCCCAGCTCAATACTGCCAAGCTCGAGCGCATGCAGCAGTTTGCCGAGGCCGCCTCGTGCCGCCGCCGCATCCTGCTGCATTATTTCTCCGAAGACCTGGGCCACGACTGCGGCAACTGCGACATCTGCCGCAACCCGCCCACCACTTTCGACGGCACGCTATTGGCCCAGAAGGCGCTCTCGGCCAGTACCCGCGCCGGCCAGCGCGTGGCCATTAACCTGCTGATTGATATCCTGCGCGGTATGCGCAACCAGGCCGTGCTGCAAGGCGGCTACGACCAGCTCAAAACCTACGGCGCGGGCCAGGATTTGCCCTACCTCGACTGGTACAGCTACGTGCACCAGATGCTGAACGATGGCCTCTTCTACATTGCCTACGAGGAAGGCTACGCCCTCAAAATAACCGAGCGCGGCCAGCAGGTGCTGAAGGGCCAGCTGCCGGTGTCGCTCAAGAAATTCCAGGTGGCTGAGAAGGCCGAGAAGCAAACCCGCGCCACCAAAAAAGCCGCTGCCGAAGCCGCCGCGGCTGGCGCCGGCACGCCCGAAGCCAAGCTATTCGAGCGCCTGCGCCAGCTGCGCAAGCAAATTGCCGACGAGCAGGGCGTGCCGCCCTACGTGGTATTTACCGACACGACGCTCCAGGAAATGGCCCGCGAGCAGCCCACCAGCCGGGTGGCTATGCTCTCGGTATCGGGGGTAGGCATGAAGAAATTTGAGACCTACGGCGAGGCGTTTATCGAGGCTATTATCCAGCACGGTCCGCCGCGGCCCGTGCCCACCGCCGAAGACGCCGAGGACTTTGCGCCTACCCCCCGCTCTACGGCCCAAAAGGCCGCCGACCGCGACGTGAACAGCACCGAGGACACCACCTTTCAGCTGCACCGCCAGGGCCTGAGCCCCGAGCAGATTGCCGAGCAGCGCGGCCTGGTGGTGGGGACCGTGCGCGCCCACCTGGAGCGCGCCTACGCCAAGGGCCTCGACCTGCGAATGCAGGATTTTCTCTCCGACTCGCAGCTGGCCGAAATTGCCGCGGCCCGCGCCCAGCTCGGTGGCGCGCCCGCCCTGCGTGACCTATTCGACCACCTGCGCGAGAAATACGACTACTTCCAGCTGCGGCTGGCGGGCATTTGGGCGCAGCGGAGGGGGTAGGGAAGTAGCCGCTGCGGCCGCCGAAACTTCGCTGGCCAGCGTGTATGTTGCCAGTTCCCTACCCCCTAACTTTGAAGCTATGGACCTCATCGTAACCGTGCCCGACGACCGCGTTTCTTTTGTGAAGAAGCTGCTGCGCGAATTGAACCTGCCCGTAAAGCCCGTTGCCAAGGCCAAGCCAGTGGCCACGAAGCCCAAGCAGTACACGCTTGCGCAGCAGGAGTGGATTGATGATTTCCGCGAGGCGCTCCATGAAGTGGAGTTGCATCAGCAGGGGAAGATTGAATTACAAGATGCTCGCGACTTTTTGAATGAGCTTTAGAATTGTCATCACTGACAGCTTCCGCCGGCCCGGTAAGCGGCTGCGCAAGAAATACGCGACGTTCAAAGCCGATTTTGCCGCGCTTCTGGACGAACTGGAAGAAAAGCCGCAAACTGGCGAGCCGCTAGGCCGCGACTGCTACAAGGTGCGCATGAGTATTACCGCTAAGAACAAAGGCAAAAGCGGCGGAGCCAGGGTAATAACCTGCGTCAAAATCGTGGATGAGACTGTGTACCTGCTCACAATTTATGATAAATCGGAACAGGACTCTATCTCTGATAACGAGCGCGATGACCTGTTACGAGAGAACGGTTTGCTATAAAGCCAGAAACGCCCGCTGCACATGCAGCGGGCGTTTCTGTTGTTGCGTCAGTTATGCTAAGCCTACCGAAGCATCTCTACCGCATCGTCCGGGCAACGTTCGGTAGAGATACTTTGGCAAGCTCAGCATGACAATGTGGTGACAATGCTACACCACCACGTTTACCATGCGGCCGGGTACTACTACAACTTTCTTGGCCGATTTCCCGTCGCCGAAGCGGGTGAGGAAATCCGATTCCAGGATGGCGGCTTCGATTTCGGCGGCGGTGGCGGTGGCGGCAAACTGGCGCTGGTCGCGCACCTTGCCGTTGATGGCCACGGGGTAGGTCACGTTGGCTTCGACCAGGTATTCTTCGCGGAACTCGGGGTAGGCGGCGTGGCTGATGCTGCCGGACTCGTGGCCCAGCGCTTCCCACAGCTCCTCGGCCAAGTGCGGGGCAAAGGGCGAGAGCAGCAGCACGAGCGGCTCCAGGATGGCGCGCTTGTGGGTGCCGAGGGCGGTCAGCTCGTTCACGGTAATCATGAAGGTGCTGACGCTGGTGTTGAAGCTGAACTTGTCGATGTCCTGGGCCACCTTTTGGATGACTTTGTGCAGGGTCTTCAGCTCGGGGGGGGTAGGGGCCTCGTCGGTCACGGCCAGCGCGCCGTCTTCGGGGTGGAAGAGTCGCCAGAACTTCTTGAGGAAGCTAGCCACGCCGCTGATGCCGTTGGTATTCCAGGGCTTAAACTGCTCCAGCGGGCCGAGGAACATTTCGTAGAGGCGCAGGGCATCTGCGCCGTATTGAGCCACTAAAACGTCGGGATTAACGACGTTAAACTTGGCCTTCGACATTTTCTCCACTTCAGAGCCACAAATGTAAGTGCCGTTTTCTTCCAGAATAAATTCTGAATCTGCATAGTCAGGCCGCCACTTCTTAAAAGCTTCTGTGTCTAAAGTGTCGTTATGAACAATGCTTACATCGACATGGAGCGGGGTAGCACCGTCAAAGCTATCAACAACGAATACTCCATCATTGGATTTAGGAGCATGAGCGTCAACAAAACCCTCTAACATTTCGCAAAGCTCATCTACTAGCTTATTGCCATCTTTTTCTATTTGGTCTAGGCGATTTTTGGAAATAAAAATCTGCGGTATTTTAAAAGAAGGCCCCTCACTAGGATTTTCCTTGTCGCTTGGAAGAAAGCCAAGACTAAAATTAACCCGATACACAAAGTTCGACCGGCCCAAAATCATCCCCTGATTTATCAGTTTCTGGAACGGCTCGCTGTGCGTGACCAGGCCCAAATCCTTCAAAAACAGGTACCAGAAGCGGGAGTAGAGCAGGTGGCCGGTGGCGTGCTCGGCGCCGCCCATGTAAAGGTCTACCTGACCCCAGTACTGCTCGGCTTCTTCGGATACGAAGCGGTCGGCGTTGTGCGGGTCCATGTAGCGGAGGTAGTACCAGCTGGAGCCGGCCCAGCCGGGCATGGTGCTCAGCTCGAACTCGTACTGGCCCTTGTACTTCCAGTCTTTGGCGCGGCCTAGGGGCGGCTCGCCGGTTTCGGTGGGCTTGTACTCGTCGATTTCGGGGAGCACGAGCGGCAGGTCGGCTTCGGCCACGCCGTAGGCGGTGCCGTCTTTGTAGTAAATCGGGATGGGCTCGCCCCAGTAGCGCTGGCGGCCAAAAATGGCGTCGCGCAGGCGATAGGTTACTTTAGCTTCGCCGAGGTCGCGGGCCGACAATGTGCTAAGTAAGTCCTCGGTTGCTTCCTTATAAGTCATTCCGTCGATATCGCCGGAATTAATATAACGACCTTCCTTGGTAGGGTCGGCTTGCTTGTCAAGGTCTTTTTGTGCATCAGAAATCTGCACGATAGGTAGGTCGAAGTGCTTAGCGAACAGCCAGTCGCGTTGGTCGCCGCTGGGCACGGCCATCACGGCACCGGTGCCATAGCCAGCCAGCACGTAGTCGGCCGTCCAAACCGGAATAGCTTCTTCCGTGAACGGATTACGGACGTAAAATCCAGTAAATGCGCCGGTTATAGTTTTGGTATCAGCTTGGCGGTCGCGCTCCGAGCGGTTTTTGGCCTGCTCCACGTAGCGTTGCAGATTGTGCCAGGTTGCCTCGTTCTCAGGGTTGCTAGCGTTGCGCTCGAAAGTCCGCTGGCCCAACGCCAGCGTCAGCGGGTGTTCCGGGGCCAGCACTAGGAACGTAGCACCGTAGATGGTATCTACGCGGGTTGTGAATACCTCAATATGCTCCGGCTGGGCATGCTGCACTACAAAAGTGTCACCTGCCTCGGGCATGTAAACCGGAAAGCGCATGCTGGCGCCTACCGAGCGGCCAATCCAGTTGCGCTGCATCTCCTTCACGGCGTCGGGCCAGTCGAGGGTGTTGAGGCCCTGGAGCAGGCGGTCGGCGTAGGCGGTGATGCGCAGGTTCCACTGCGGCATGAGGCGGCGCTCGACGGGGTAGCCGCCGCGCTCCGAAAGGCCGTCTTTCACCTCATCATTCGAGAGCACGGTGCCCAGGGCGGCGCACCAGTTCACGTAGGTATCCTGCTGGTAGGCAAGGCGGTAGGGGAGGACGGCGGCGAGCTTCTGCTTCTCGGTGAAGCTCTGCCACTGTCCGGCCGTGAAGTCGTGGCGCTCCTCGTCGCCCCCGGCGGCCCGGATGCCGGCGCTGCCGTTTTCGGCAAACTTCTCCTGCAAGGTGCGGATGTGCTCGGCGTGGTCGGTGTCGAGGTTGTACCAGCTATTGAAGAGCTTGAGGAAAATCCACTGCGTCCACTTGTAATAGTCGGGGTCGGAGGTGCGCACCTCGCGCTCCCAGTCGTAGCTGAAACCCAGCTGCTGGAGCTGCCGGATGTAGGTTTCGATGTTCTTCTCGGTGGTCACGGCCGGGTGCTGGCCGGTCTGGATGGCGTACTGCTCGGCGGGCAGCCCAAACGAGTCGAAACCCATGGGATGCAGCACGTTGCGTCCTTGCAGGCGCTGGTAGCGCGCCACAATGTCGGAGGCAATGTAGCCCAGCGGGTGCCCCACGTGCAGGCCCGCCCCGGAGGGGTAGGGAAACATGTCGAGCACGTAATATTTGGGCTTGGTAGAGTCGTTTTCGGCGCGGAAGGTGTTATGCTGCTGCCAGTGGTCTTGCCACTTTTTTTCGAGGTCTTGGGGGCGGTACGCGGGCATTTCTTGGCGGGGTTAAGCGCGCAAAGGTAAAACACGGATGGCGGAGCCGGTAGTCCGGCGTGAGTAGGGTGCGGGGCTTGCCCACGCCCGGCGTTGTTGGGTAACAGCACGCTCAACAATGCCGGGCG
>CAZZWL010000123.1:0-16161 GCA_964657755.1 uncultured Rhodanobacter sp. | reverse complement strand
TTACTTATGCGGTAGAGATGCTTCGACAAGCTCAGCATGACGTTCTTTTAGCTTTATCTGCCCACTGCCTGGCCCTACCCCCCTGCTATGCACCAAATAGAGCTACTCGTTATTCTGCTGGCCGTGACGACGGCGCTGGCCGAGGTGGCCAACCGGCTGCGCATCCCGTACCCTGTGCTGCTGGTGCTGGCGGGCCTGGCGCTGAGCCTGCTGCCGGGCCTGCCGCCGGTGACGCTAGCCCCGGAGCTGGTGTTTTTCGTGTTTCTGCCGCCGCTGCTGTACGCGTCGGCCTGGCAGCTGTCGTGGTCGGCCTTCCGGGCCGAAAGCAAGCCGATTGGGCTGCTGGCGGTGGGCTGCGTGCTGTTTTCGCTGGTGCTGGTGGCGGCCGTGGCGCACTATTTTCTGCCTGATTTTGGCTGGGGGCCGGCCTTCGTGCTCTCGGCCGTGGTGGCGCCCACCGACGCCGTGTCGGCCTCGGTGGCTACCAAGGGGCTACCCATCTCGCGGCGCATCATCACCATTTTGGAGGGCGAAAGCCTGGCCAACGATGCCACCGGCCTCATTGCCTACCGCTACGCGGTGGCGGCGGTGGTCACGGGGCAGTTTGCGCTGGGCCCGGCCGCCGGGCAGCTGGTGCTGGTAGCGGTGGTGGGCACGGGGGTGGGGCTGGCGGTGGGGGGCGCCTTCTACCTGCTGCACCGCCTCTCGCGCACCAGCATTGCCATCGATACCAGCCTGAGCCTGCTCACGCCCTACGCCGCCTACCTGCTGGCCGAAACGGCCCACGGCTCGGGGGTGCTGGCGGTGGTGGCCGTGGCCCTGTTCATGAGCCAGTTCTCGGCCCGCATCTTCACCCCCGAGCGCCGCCTGCAGTCGGCGGCCGTGTGGGACACGCTCACTTTTTTGCTCAATGGGCTGGTATTCATCCTCATCGGCTTGCAACTGCCGGGCGTGGTGGCGGGCGTGGCGCCCGGCCTGCGCTGGCCGCTGCTGGGCTACGGCGTGCTCATCAGCCTGGCCGTTATCGGGGCGCGGCTGCTGTGGGTGTACCCTAACGCGGCGGTGCTACGCCGGCTGAGTGGGGGCACTACGGGCCACCTCTCCAACGCCGAAACCACGCTCATTGGCTGGGGCGGCATGCGCGGGGTGCTGTCGCTGGCCGCCGCGCTGGCCCTACCCCTGGCCCTGCCCTCGGGTGCGGGCTTTCCGCAGCGCAACCCCATTCTGCTGCTCACCTTCGTCGTCATTCTGATTTCGATACTGGTGCAGGGCCTCACGCTGCGGCCGCTCATTGGCTGGCTGGGCATTGGGGCCGACAGCCAGGCCGAGCACGAGGAGCTGGCGCTGCGCATCAGCCTGGCCAGCCAAACCATTGATTACCTGGCCAGCCCCGCCGCCGCCGGCCAGGCCCCGGCCGAAATCCTGGCCCGGATGCAGCACCGCTACGGCCAGCGCCTCGAGCGCCTGCGCCGCCGCGAGAGCGCCGCGCCCGGCGAGGCCCCGCCCGAAGTGGCCCTTACCCCCTTCCAAAAGCTGCAAGAGGTGGTCATCCACTACGAGCGCGGCGTGCTCGACCGGCTGCGCCGCGAGCAAGGCACCAGCGAGGAAACCCTGCGCAAGCTCGAAAACGAGCTGGATTTGGAAGAAGGCCGCCTGGCCCTGGACAAGGCGGGCAGCTAAGGGCTGCTTGCTGCTAACTATTTACTGCTAAACGCCCTACGGGTGCACCAGTGCCCAGCCCTCGGCCTGGCGGAGGATGAGCTCGCCGTTGCCGGTGGGCACCACCGAGATATAGGGCAGCATGTCGGCTTTGGTGAGCTGGTAGGCGTTCATTGAGTTCTGGCACTGGGCCAGGATGACGCCGGCCCGCTGCAGGGCCAGCACGTCGGCCTCGTAGGGCTGGTTTTTCTTAAACACCACCGTGCCGCCGCTGAACACCACCAGCTCCAGCTCGAGCTTGCCCTTCAGGCGCGGGTCGTTGAGGGCGTTGAGCATATTGTGCAGCGTCTTACCAATGAGCTTGGGGTCGTCGCTATCGAGCTGATACACGGCCCGGTAGTGCGCCTTGGTGGCCGGCGTGCCCGTAAACTGCGCGGCCCTGGCGGCCACGGCCGCATCGGGCGCCGGCAGCGGGGTTGCCGCCGCGGGGGCTGCCGCAGGAGCAGCCGGCGGGGTGGTTTGGGCCTGGGCGGTGGCGGCGGCCAGCAGCAGGCCCAGCGGGAGGTAGCGGTACAAAGTGGTCATGGCGGCGACAAATTAGGGGGTAGGCGGGTGGGCGGCTTCGATGGGCGCAAATGGCCCGTACTTATGCTGGCGCGCCGAAAAGCCGTCGGCATACGGGCCAAACGGGTGGTCGATGGGCTTCTGGCGCAGATGGGGCCAGTCGTGGGGGGTAGGGCGGTGGGGCCGGGGCTGCGAATTGACGAACGCGGCCACATCCCAGGCCTGGGCATCGGTGAGCTGCGGGCGGTCGAAGGTAGCGCCATAGGGCATGGCGGCCTTCACGTAGCGCGCCAGGTTGCTGAGGCGGTAGAGGCCGGCCGCGTCGGTGTAGCTGGCGGCCCCCCACAGCGGTGGGTACTGGTAGCCCCGCCCGCCGGGCAGCGGCTGGCCCTGGCCGGCGGGGCCGTGGCAGCTTTGGCACTTGGCCGCATACACGGCCCGGCCCACCGCCGGGTCGGCCGCCCGGTCGAGGTAGGCCAGCCGGGTGAGGCCAGTGCCGTAGGCTTTTTTACCCTTCGCCAGGCCCTGCCCCAGCCAGGTGAGGTAGGCCACGAAGGCCCGGCGCTCGCGGCTATCCACCGGCAGGGCGCGGCCGTTGAGGCTGCGCTCCACGCAGTCGGTCACGCGCCGGTCAATGCTCTCCACGGTGCCCGAGCGGGCGCGCAGCTTGGGGTAGGTGGCGGCCACGGCCAGGTAATTGTTGGCAAAGCCGCGGGTGCCGGCATCGAGGTGGCAGTTCTGGCAGTTCATGCCGTTGGTAAACGCCCCCACCGACCCCCTAGGCCCGAGGTACTGCGCCGTGTGCGCCACCAGCTCGCGCCCGTAGCGGATAGCGCCCCCCGCCGCCGTGCGCGGAATGGTGGCCGTGTCGGGGGCGGCCACGGCCGGCCGGTGGTAGCTGCCGGGCGGGGGCGGCCCGTCGGTGGCCTCGGTGGCTAGCGGCGCGCCCGGCCCGGCCGGGCGCGCGGGCCAGTACAGCTGGCTCAGCACCCCGGCCGCGAGCAGCCCCACCGCCGCCGCTACCAGCAGCAAGGCGTGCGCTAGCCGGGCTAGCCGGGGGCCGGGGTCGGGGTCGGGGGAGAAGCTCATGCGGTAGCTAAGCTACTGATGGAGTGGTTAATAGTTGCTAGGGTAGGCGCTCGCGCAGGGCACTGTAGGTCCAGGTGCCGGCCAGCGCCGCCAAAATGAGCACCGCCGCCGCGCCCACACCGCTGCCCAGCTGCGCAAACATGGGCCCTGGGCACGCCCCCGTGAGGGCCCAGCCCAGGCCGAAGAGCAGGCCGCCAATCCACACGCCGGGGCTGAACTGCTTATCAGCCAGCCGGATTTCCTCGCCGTTGATGGTTCGCAGGTGCAGGCGCTTGAGGAGCTGAATGGACACCAGACCGACGACAATGGCCGAGCCGATGACGCCGTACATATGGAAAGCCTGGAAGCGGAACATCTCCTGAATCCGAAACCAGCTGATGACCTCGCTCTTGGTGAGGATAATGCCGAACAGGGTACCCAGCACCAGGTACTTGAGGTTTTTCATGGCGAGCTTAGCTGAACAGCAGCGGATAGATAAGCCAGGTCATCAGCAGGCCACCCACAAAGAAGGCTACCGTGGCCACCAGCGACACCCACTGTAAGTTGGCCAGCCCCGAGATGGCGTGGCCCGACGTGCAGCCGCCCGCGTAGCGCGTGCCGAAGCCCACCAGAAACCCGCCGAGCACCAGAAATATCCAGCCCTTCCAGTTGGCCAGGTTATCGAAGGCAAACAGCTCGCGCGGCAGCAGGCCCGAAAAGTCGGTGAGGTGCAGCTGGGTGCGCAGGTCGTGCACCGTAGCCGCCGAAATGGCCACCGTGGCCGGGTGGCCCAGCACCCGGTAGCCCAGGAAGCCGCCCAGCGTGACGCCCAGCACAAACCACAGATTCCAGGCCTCGGCCCGCCAATTGTAGGTCAGAAACGGCAGGCCCGCCGGCACGCAGGCCGCGCATATGTGGCGCAGCGAGCTGCTGATGCCCAGGGCTTTGTTGCCCACGAGCAGCAGGGCCGGCACCGTGAGGCCGATGAGCGGCCCGGCCACGTACCAGGGCCAGGATTGGCGCAGAAAATCAAGCATAGGTTACGGAATAAAACGGGGTGAGCTAAGCGGGTTGTAGTGTCGGAAAGGTCTTCACCGCCTCCCCCAGGTCAAATACTGTTAGCTCGGGCCGGGCAGCGGCCACGAGGCTGCTGCCCGCCGCCGAGCGATAGCCGCCCGCGCAGTGCACCACCACCGGCCGCCCAGCCGGAATTTCGCCGGCCCGCTCGCGCAACTCGGGCAGCGGAATAGCGCGTGCGCCCGCAAACAGCGGCTCGTGGGCGTGCTCCGACGCGCTGCGCACGTCCACGATGGTGTAGCTTTCGGGATGGGCGCGGAAGGCCGCCTCGTCCAGGTCCGGCAGCGTGGCCTCGGCGGCCGGTGTGCCTGCCAGGGCCCCCGCAATCAGCGCCTCGTAGCCGATTTTGGCCGTTTTTTGGAGGAGGTTTTCCAGCGTGGCCTCGTCGGCCGCCAGCAGGTAGAACGGCTCGTTGGGTCCCACAATCGAGCCCAGCCAGGTTTCAAACTTGCCGCCCTGCTGGATATTGATGGCCCCGGCCAAGTGGCCCCGTTTAAAATCCGCCTCGGGTCGGGCGTCTACTACCAGCGCGTGGGCGGGCGGCGCGGTGCCCGCGGCCAGGCGCGGCACCTGCCGCACGCTGGTCGCAAAGTCGGGCGCCCCGGCCTTGTTCAGGGCCACGTCGTAGCCAAAATACTTCGGGATGAAGGGCTGGTCGGCCAGCAGCTCCCGCACAAACTCCGCCTCGCTCAGGGGTTGCAGCATGGGGTTGCCGATTTTTTCGGCCCCGATGCTGCTGCTATTGGCCCCGCTCAGGGCCTTGCCGCAGAGGCTGCCTGCGCCGTGGGCGGGGTACACCAGCACGGCATCGGCCAGGGGGAGCAGCTGCTGGCGGGTGCTGTGGTAAAGCTGGGCCGCTAGCTCCTCGCGCCGGGCCTGGATGCCGCCGGCGGTTTCGCGCAGGTCGGGCCGGCCTACGTCGCCGATAAACAGCGTGTCGCCCGTGAACACGGCCACGTCCTGGCCCGCGCGCGCCAGCACGATGCTGATGGAGTCGGGCGAGTGGCCGGGGGTGTTCAGGGCCCGGAAGGTGAGTTGGCCCACCGCAAACGAGTCGCCCTCGTCGAAGGACTGGTGCGGATAATCAGCCCCCAGCAGCCGGCTCACCCGAATGACTGCGCCGGTTTGCCGCGCTATTTCGAGGTGGCTGCTCACAAAGTCGGCGTGCGGATGCGTTTCGATAACGGCCACAATCCGCGCGCCGTGCGCCTGGGCAAAGTTGTAGTACGGCTGCGGGTTGCGGGCCGGGTCGATGAGGACCACCTCGCGGGCGCACTCGCTCAGCACGGCGTAGGAAAAATGGGCCAGGCCTTGGTCTTCAAACTGCTCGATTTTCATGGTAGCAAAAGAATATCGGGTTGATAAAGTGAAGATTACCCGTGGTGAAACAGCAGCTCCTTGGTCAGGATAAACGTACCCATAGCCAGCGTAAACCAGCCAAACGCCGGCTTGAGCTTTGCCCCCGGCAGGAAGCGCGCCAGCCAGGTGCCCACCCCGATGCCCACCAGCGCGAACGCCAGAAACCCCAGCAGAAATGGCCAGTCGATAACCCGCCCCGCGCCCAGGTCGCCCCCAAAGCCGATGAGCGAGTTGAGGGCGATGATGGCCAGCGAGGTGCCCACCGCCCGCTGCATGGGCAGCCGCGCCCCCAGCACCAGCGCCGGAATGATAAGGAACCCGCCCCCCGCGCCCACCAGCCCCGTCAGCAGCCCTACCCCCGCCCCGATGCCCAACACCAGCGGGTAGTTGGGCGCGGCGGACGGTGCTTCGGCCTCGGCCCCGCCCCGGCCGCTGCGAATCATGGCTAGGGCCGCCGCCACCATCAGCCCCGCGAAGACCACCAGCACTAGCAGGTCTTTGGTCACCACCAGGTGGCCGAGGGCAAACAGCCGCGCCGGCACCGCCGGCAGCAGCACCCGCCGCGTCAGAAACACCGTGACCAGCGACGGCCCCAGAAACACCAGCGCCGTGGGCAGCGCCACCAGCCCGCGCCGCCAGTAGCCGGCCGCCCCCACCAGCGCCGTGCTGCCCACCACAAACAGCGAGTAGGCCGTGCTCAGCACCGGGCTCACCCCCAGCAGGTACACCAGCACCGGCACCGTGAGGATGGAGCCCCCGCCGCCCATAATGCCCAGCGCCAGCCCGATAAAAATGGCGGCGAAATAACCCAGGTAGTGGAGCATATCGAATGGCGAGTTATATGAAAACATGAACCAGTGTTCATGCGTGTGAGCAAAAAAACGCCGCTCCTACAAAAAGGTGCAGCCCGCCAGGCACTGAATAACGTCGATGACCTCGCGCATTTTCAGCGAGTAGTAGATGTGCTTGCCGCTGCGTGAGCTGCCCAGAATGCCCTTGCTTTTCATGGTGGCGAGGTGGTGCGAAATCAGCGACTGCTCGGAGCCCAGCCGCTCGCAGAGGTCACTCACCGACAGCTGCGCGTGGGCCGCCAGCAGCTGCACGATGCCGATGCGCGTGGGGTGCGCCGTGGTCTTCAAAATAAACGCCACCTTCTCCATCTTCTCGATGTCGAGGTCCAGGTCAATCGGCAGGGTAGGGGAGGCGGTGACAGGCATGAGAATAGGCAAAGGTATGAAAGAAGTTTCATGTGTTGGGCCCGGACCGGGAAATTTGCTTGCCGCGCCTACCCCCCGGCGCCGGGCCAACGTGCAGGATGTGGGCCCGGCTTATTTTCTCCACTGCGTTCTATCGTACCTTTGTTTCTTGCTAACGCTTCCTATTCCGGGCTAAGCTATTTAAATGGGGTTCTTCAATTTTTTGACCAGCGACATTGCCATTGACCTGGGCACTGCCAATACGTTAATCATTCACAATGACAAGATTGTGGTGGACGAGCCAAGCATTATCGCCAAGGACCGCACCACCAATAAAGTCATCGCGGTGGGCACCAAGGCCCAGCAGATGCACGAGAAAACGCACGATAATATCAAAACCATCCGGCCGCTGAAGGACGGCGTAATCGCCGACTTCCACGCCGCCGAAGAAATGATAAAGGGCCTCATCCGGCTCATCGACACCCGCAACCGGCTGTTTCAGCCCTCGCACCGCATGGTTATCTGCATTCCGAGCGGCATCACGGAAGTAGAAAAGCGGGCCGTGCGCGACTCGGCCGAGCACGCGGGCGCCAAAGAAGTCTGGATGATTCAGGAGCCGATGGCGGCCGCCATTGGCATTGGCATCGACGTGGAGCAGCCCGTGGGCTCAATGATAATCGACATTGGGGGCGGCACCACCGAGATTGCGGTGATTGCCCTCTCGGGCATCGTGTGCGACCAGTCGATTAAGACCGCCGGCGACGTCTTCAACCAGGATATTCTGGATTATATGCGTCGGCAGCACAATCTATTGATTGGCGAGCGCTCGGCCGAGCGCATCAAAATTGAGGTGGGCGCGGCCCTCACCGAGCTCGACGTGACGCCGCCCGACTACGAGGTGCGCGGCCGCGACCTGATGACGGGCATCCCGAAAGTTATCAAAGTCACGTCGTCGGAAATCGCCATCGCCCTCGACAAGTCGGTGGCCAAAATCGAAGAAGCCGTACTTAAGGCGCTGGAAATCAGTCCGCCCGAGCTGTCGGCCGACATCTACGAAAACGGCATTCACCTCACCGGCGGCGGCGCGCTGCTGCGCGGCCTCGACAAGCGCCTGGCTGCCAAAACCAAGCTGCCCATCCACATTGCCGAAGACCCGCTGCGCGCCGTGGTGCGCGGCACGGGCAAGGCCATTAAGGACATTCAGGCCTACCGGGGCGTACTCTTAACTTAAGTAGATTACTGCCGACCAAATCGTTTGTCATTGCGAGGAGGAACGACGAAGCAATCTTTCCTCGACGTTCGCACCAGTTAAGCGCACGGAAGGAAAGATTGCTTCGTCGTTCCTCCTCGCAATGACAAACGATTTTTAGCCTTTCACTCCTGATTGATTCATGCGTAATCTCATCACGTTTCTGCTGCGCTACCAAGGGGTGATGCTCTTCGTGCTGCTGGAGGTGGTGAGCCTGTTTTTGTTTGTTACCAACAGCTCGTACCAGCGGGCGGCGTTCTTTAATTCGGCCAATGCCTACGCGGGCGTGGTGCTGGCGCGGCGCACCCAGGTGGCCGATTATTTCAAGCTTGATGAGCTGAACCGGCAGCTGCTGGCCGACAATGCCAAGCTGCGCCAGCAGCTCTACCCCCCCGATTTTGCGCGGCGCGAGGCCGACTCGCTGCCCGTGGGCCGCGACACGCTGGGGCACGTCATCTACCGCCACCTGCGGCCCGACCCCAGCGTGGCGCTGGTGGCCACCGATGGCTCGCCAGCAACAAGTCAAAACTCAAAACTCCCGACCCGACACGCTGCTGCTGGCGGGTGCCCGGCTGGCCGCCCGCGACGCGGCCTACCCCCTGGTACCGGCCCGAATCCTTAACAACTCGCTGCGGGCCGTAGACAACTACCTGACCCTGAACGTGGGCGCGGCCGATGGCGTGCAGCCCGGCCTGGGCGTGCTGAGCGCCACCGGCGTGGTGGGCCAGGTGAAGGCCGTGAGTGAACACTACGCCACGGTGTTTTCGCTGCTGCACTCCAAGATGGCGGTGGCGGCCAAGATAAAGCGCGACGGTACCTTTGGCAGCGTGAAATGGCCCGGCGACGACTACAGCCACGCGCTGCTCGACTACATTCCGCGCCAGAACCGCCTGGTGGTGGGCGACTCGGTGGTGACGTCGGGCTACAACGCCGTGTTTCCGGAGGGCGTGCTGGTGGGCACCGTGGAGTCGTTTGTGAAGGAGCCGGACAAGAATTTCTGGACGGTGCGGCTGCGGCTGGCCGTCGATTTTAGCCGCCTCACCTACGTGTACGTGGTGCACAACCACCCCCGCACCGAGCGCGACTCGCTCGAAACGGCCGGCTCGGCCCCCGAAGTGGTGCCGGGCAAAAGCGCGCCTACCCCCCCCCCACCGGCCAAAGCCGCCCCCGCCGGCCAGCCCGCGCCTATCCCCGCCGCGCTGGCTAAGCCCAAGCCGCTCACGCCGAAAATGCCCCGTCGATGAGTGCGCTGGGAGAAATACTGCGCCAGCTGCTGCGCTTCGGGCTGTATGCGGGCGTGCAGGTGCTGCTGGTGGGGCAGCTGTCGCTGTTTGGGCTGGGCTGGTGCTTTTTGTATTTGGGCTTCGTGCTGTTTTTGCCGCTGCGCACGCCCATTGCGGTGCAGCTGCTGCTGGGCTTCGGCATGGGGCTGGCGATGGATATCAGCTACGACACCGGCGGGCTGCACGCGGCGGCGGCCGTGCTGCTAGCTTACCTGCGCCCCTGGGTGCTGCGCCTGCTCACCCCGCGCGATGGCTACGACGCCCAGGATACCGTGAACGTGCACCAGATGGGCTGGCAGTGGTTTATGGTGTACCTGCTGCTGCTTGTGAGCCTGCACCACGTGCTGTATTTTTTTCTGGAGCTGGGCTCGTTTCAGCACCCCTTGCGCACGCTGGGCAGGGTAGGGGTGAGCATCGCGTTCACGAGCGTAGCGCTGCTTATTGTGCAGCTGCTGTTCTTCCCGGTGCGCCGCAAGCGGAGCTAACCAACTGGTAGCGCACCTAGCAGCTCAGTGGCGCGAACTTGGTAGTTCGCGGCCCAGAACAATACTTAGCGGAACGGCGCGGGGCTTCGAGCTGCCAAGTTCGCGCTACTGAGCTGCTCGCCCACCGCCGCGGCGCTCGCGCCAGCCAGTGGGCGGCTAGCAGCGGCTCGATGGGGAAAGCGAGGGTAGGCATCCAGCAAAAGTATCGGGCCGGCTGGAAACGAGCCCCGGCGCGGGCGGACCGACCCGCTGCGGCGTGTTCAGTACGTTGTTTCTCAGAGTATTGCCAGCGGGCGGTGGTGGTTTTTGCGGCCCGCCCTATGCACTTGGCGCAGTTCTGGCATCTTTGGGGTACTAACCCCGGCCATTCGGCTTGCTTCCCATGCGCTACTTTCTCCTTTTCTGCTGCTTGCTGATGACCACTTTCCTCGCCGATTCGGCCGCGCCGGGGCCGCCTACCCCCTTCGCGGCGCAGTGGAAGAAGATTGACGCGCTGCTGGCCAAAGAGCAAACCGCCACCGCCGCGCCGCTGGTGGAGAAAATCTACCAGCAGGCCCGCCGCGAAAACAACGCCCCGGCCTACGTGCGGGCGCTGCTCTACAAAATTCGGCTGCTGGAGAACAAGGAGAACGACGCCGACGAAAAGGCCATCGCCCTGCTCGAAAAGGACGTGCAAACGGCGGGCTTCCCGGCCCGGCCCATCCTGCACTCGCTGCTGGCCGGCCTCTACGCCGACTACTACAACCAGCACCGCTACCAGCTCTACGCGCGCACCCGCGGCGCCGCGCCCAGCACCGGCCCTACCCCCTCGGCCGGGGCTGATGGTGGCACTGGCCTCGCCACCTGGGATGCCGGCCGGCTGGGCGCGGCCATTGTGCGGCACTACGAATTATCAGTGGTAGACGAGCCCCAGCAACAACTAAAAACCACCCTGGCCCAGCTCGGCGACCTGGCCACCGGCGGCGATGCCGAGGGCCGCGCCCTGCGGCCCACCCTCTACGACCTGCTGGCCCAGCGCGCCATCGCGGGGCTGCAAAACCAGGAATTAACCATCACCAAGCCCGAGCAGCAGTGGCAGCCCACCGAGCCCAGGCTGTTTGGTAGTGCGCAAGAATTTGCGGCGCTGAAGCTCACGGACCCGGCCGCCGACTCGCTCAATGGCCCGCTGCTGGCCTTGCACCTGTTGCAGCGCCTCACGAGTGCCCGCCTGGCCGCCGGTAACGCCGCCGCGCTGGCCGACGTGGATTTGCAGCGCCTTGACTACCTGCGCGGCCTTACGCAAGGTGTCGATTTGTCTGAGCAGTACGAGCCGGCGCTGGCCCGCCTGGCCGTCACTTACCAGGCCCTACCCCTCAGCGCCGAGTTCATCGCCCGGCAGGCGCAGGCCCGGCACGAGGCCGGCGACAACGTGGCCGCCGTGGCCCTGACCCGCGCCGCCGAAACCCGGTTTCCAAAGGCACGTGGCGCGGCGCGGGCCCGGCAGCTGCGCGCCGAGATTGAGCGGCCGGAGCTGACCTTTACCGCCGCCGATGTGGTGGTGCCCGGCCAGCCCTGGCGCCTCGACCTCACGGCGCGCAACGTGACCGCGCTGCACGCCTGGGCCTACCGCGTCACGCTGCGCGAGTGGGAGCAGGGCGCCGGCTACGACCCCCAAAACCGGCCGCTGGCCAAGCGCTTCGCCCGCGCCCTGCGGGCCGCGCCGGCCGCCACCTGGGCCGTGCCGGTGCCGGCGCCCGCCGTTGACTACAAAGGGCAGAAGCTGGCTGCCGCCGGGGCCGCGCTGCCGGTGGGCTACTACCTGGTTTTGCTCAGCAATAAGGCCCAGCTTTCGGTTGATGCGGCGGCGGCGCAGCCGGGCACCGTCACGGCCTACGCGCTGGTGGGCGCCAGCCAGCTGAGCGCCGTGCACCGGCCCGACGCGGCCACCGGCACCACGTCGCTGCTGCTACTCGACCGCCAAACCGGCGCGCCGCTGGCCGGGGTGCAGAACCAGGCCACTTTCCACGTGTACAACCGGGCGAAGCAGCGCGACGACCGCCGCCTGGGCGCCGTGCTGCCCACCAGCGCCACGGGCGAAGTCGCAATTCCCGGTCCCAACAAGGCCAGCGATGCCCTCGGGCGCGAGCAGCTGCAAAGCGTGCGCTCGTGGCGGGGTAGAGACACGCTGCTGACGCCGCTCAACGCCTACTACTTCCCCGGCCGCGCCGATGCCGCCGAGCAGCCCCAGCGGCGCACGTTTCTGTTCACCGACCGGGCCATCTACCGGCCGGGGCAGACGGTGTATTTCAAGGGGATTCTGACCCAAAGCCTGGGTGGCAAGGCCAGCCTGCTGACCGGCCAGCCGGTGAGCGTGCGCCTGCTCGACGTGAATGGCCAGACGGTGCAAACGCTGCCCTTCACCGCCTCCGCCTTCGGCTCGTTTCACGGCTCGCTGGTGCTGCCCGCCGGCCTGCTCAACGGCGAGATGCAGCTGCAAACCGACGACGGCGGCCTCAGCTTCGCGGTGGAAGACTACAAGCGGCCGACCTTTTTGGTGACGCTCGACTCGGTGCCCGGCCGGCCGCGGCTGGGCCAGCCGCTGACCGTGAACGGCCGGGCCCGCGCCTACGCCGGCCAGCCCACCGACGGCGCCCGCGTGAGCTACCACATCACGCGCCGCGAGCTGTGGCCGCTGTTCGACTACGGCTTTGATGGGGGGACGCGGCGCGGCATCGGGCGGCCCGGCCCGCGCGGCGGCAGCCAGGAAATTGCCCACGGCACCACCACTACCGATGCCGAGGGCCGCTTTGCCATCGCCTTCACGCCGCCGCTGGTGCCTAAGCAGCCGGGCCGGGGCGGCTGGGAGCCCGGCTTTCTATTTGAAATAACCGCCGATGTGACCGACGCGGCCGGCGAAACCCGCACCGGCACCCGCAACGTGCCCATCGGCCGCAACCCGCTCAGCCTCCAGCTCACCGGCCCCGACCAGGCCGATAAGCAGGCCCTACCCCCCTTCCGGCTGCTGAGCACCAACGCCACCGGCGAGCCGCTGCCCGCCGCCGGCACCCTGCGCCTGCTGCGCCGCAGCTACCGCCCCAACCCGCCCGGCGTGCCCGGTCCTACCCCCCAGGATGCCGACAACGAAGCCGCGCCGGCGCTGGTCCAGACGCTGCCCTTCGACACCCACGCCAGCCCCGCGCTCGACCTGCGCGCCGCCCTGGCCGCGCTGCCCACCGGCCGCTACCGCCTCGAAGCCCTGGCAGCCGGCCCCGACTCGGCGCGGGCGCAGCTCGATTTCACGCTCTACGATGCGCAGGCCGCCACCGTGCCCTTCGCCACGCCCGACTGGTTTGTGGCCCTCACCGATAGCGTGGCGCCCGGCCTGCCCGCCGCCGTGCTACTAGGCAGCAGCGAGGTCGACACCCGCATCTTGCTCGAAACGGAGCGCGGCGGCCAGCTGCTGCGCGCCGAGTGGCTGACCCTGCGGGCCGGCGAGCAGCGCCGCCTCACCCTGGCCAGTGGCCCCGCCGATGCGCGTGGCCCGCTCTACGTGCACACCACGCAGGTGCGCGCCGGCCGCCTCTACCGCCACGATGCCACCGTGCAGGTGGCCGACAAGCCCCAGCCGCTCACGCTGGCCCTCGCCACCTTCCGCGACAAGCTGGCCCCCGGCCAAAAGGAAACCTGGCGCCTCACCATCCGCCAGGCCAACGGCCGCCCCGCCAATGCCGAGCTGCTGGCTACCCTCTATGACCAGAGTCTGGACGTGTTCCGGCCGCATAGTTTTATGGGTCTGGATTTTGGCGATAATTACTACCCGGCGCGGTTTGCGTGGGAAGGAGAGTTTGGGGAAGTGAGTTCATATTCTTACGCTACTACCGGTGATGGGCCGGCGCCAAAAGATGTTGATTATCCGGAGTTAAATGATTGGAATTTTGTAATTACTAATAGAGGTCTGGGCAAAAGAAGAAACCTAGCTTTTAGGGTAGCTACTGTCACAGTGAAGGGTAATTCAGACGCACCAGGCGCGGATGGTGCTCCCGGTGCTGCACCGATGATGGCAGCTAGGTCAAAATCAGCTTATCCGCCCCCTCCTCCTGCGCCCAATGCGCCACCGAGAATTGTTAATGGTAAACCTGAAAACGGTGAACTGCCTGACATGGACGAGTTGAAGGATAAAGGGACCCCCGACCTCACTGCCGTCCCTACCCGCTCCGATTTTCGCGAAACGGCCTTCTGGCAGCCGGCCCTGCGCACCGATAAGAACGGCGACGTGGTACTCGAATTTCAGATGCCCGAGGCCGTGACGCGCTGGCAGCTGCTGGCTCTGGCCCACGACCGCCAGTTGCACAGTGGCCAGCTCGCCCGCCAGTTCGTGACGCAGAAGGAAATCCAGATTACGCCCAACGCCCCGCGCTTCCTGCGGCCCGGCGACGCGTTCACCTTCCCCGCCAAATTCTCCAACCTCACCGACCACGCCACCAGCGGCACGGCCCAGCTCTTTCTGCTCGACGCCACCACCGGCCAGGATATTACCAGTCAGCTCCTGAAAGGCCCGGCGCAGTTGCCGGTGAGCGCCGCCGCCCACCAGAGCCAGGCGCTGGGCTGGCCGTTGGCCCTACCCCCCGACTTCGCGCCCACTGCCGTGACGTATCGGGTAGTTGTTAGTTCTTCGTTGTCAGTTGGCAGGGACAAGGAAGCTGGCAGAAAAGTCAGCAAGCGCAAAAAGAGCCCGGCAACTGACAACCAGCAACCAGCAACGCTTTTCTCCGACGGCGAGGAAAACACGCTGCCGGTGCTGCCCAATAAAATCCTTATCACCGAAAGCCTACCGCTGCCCCTCGCCGGGGCTGGCACCCGCGCCTTTGAGTTGAAGAAGCTGACCAGCACCAGCTCGCCCACCCGGCGCAACTACTCGCTCACGCTGGAAATGACGGCCAACCCCGCCTGGTACGCCGTGCAGAGCCTGCCCTACCTGATGGAGTACCCCTACGAGTGCTCGGAGCAGGTGTTCAGCCGCCTCTACGCCAACCTGTTGGCGGCGCAGATTTTGAAGGCCAACCCGCGCTTCAAAACCGTGCTGGCCGAGTGGACGCGCCAGGCTCAGAGTGGCACCGCCCCCCAGCGCAACCAACTCGCGAGCAAGCTGGCCCAGAACCAGGAGCTGAAGAATCTGCTGCTGCAAGAAACGCCCTGGGTGCGCGACGCGCAGGGCGAAACCGCGCGCCTGGCCCGCCTCAGCAGCCTGTTCGACGAGGCGCGGCTGAAGTCCGAAACGGCCGCCGCGCTGGCCAAACTGCAGCGGATGCAGCTGCCCGATGGGTCGTTTCCGTGGTTTGAGCAGATGCCCGCCGACCGCTACATCACCCAGCTCCTCGTGGCGGGCTTTGGCAAGCTGAAGAAGCTCGGCTCCTTCGACGCGGGCCAGGACGAAGCCGCGCGCGGCATTTTGCAGCACGCGCTGCGCTACCTCGACGCCAGCCTGGCCCGCGACTACGCCGACCTGCGCCGGCAAAAAGACGTGAAGCTGGCCGCCGACCACCTCGGCGACCTCCAGATTCAGGCGCTGTACGCCCGCAGCTTCTGGCCGCAGCAGCCCCTGTTGCCCGCCG
Source organism: uncultured Rhodanobacter sp. (assembly GCA_964657755.1). Taxonomy (GTDB): domain Bacteria; phylum Bacteroidota; class Bacteroidia; order Cytophagales; family Hymenobacteraceae; genus Hymenobacter. Next base: position 630 of record CAZZWL010000123.1, on the reverse strand, counting down.
CTAAACCGGCCGCCGCCTACTACCGCGGCCAGGCCGGGCAGTACTGGGCCGGCCGCCCGCGCTACCTGCAAGCGCAGCAGGCGCTGGCGCTGTTCCGCGCCGATGCCAAGGCGCCCGCTGCCCAGGCCATCATGCGGGCGCTGGCCGAAAACGCCTTGCACTCGCCCGATTTGGGCATGTACTGGAAAGACGTGACCGGCGGCTACTACTGGCGCGAGGCGCCCACCGAAACCCAGGCCACCCTCATCGAGGCGTTCGACGAAATCAAGCAAGACCAGCAGTCGGTGGATGAGATGAAGCTCTGGCTGCTCACCCAGAAGCAAACCCACAGCTGGGAGAGCACCCGCGCCACCGCCGACGCCTGCTACGCCCTGCTGCTGCGCGGCACCGATTGGCTAAGTCCTACCCCCCCGCTGCTAGTGGAAGTCGGTGGCCAAAAGATTCAGCCCGAAGCCACCCAGGCCGGCACTGGCTACTACAAGCAGACCTGGCCCGCCGCCGCGGTGCAGCCCGCGCAGGGCAAGGTCACGGTCACCAAAACCAGCGCCGGCCCGGCCTGGGGCGCGCTCTACTGGCAGTATTTTGAAGACCTGGACCAGGTGACGCCCGCCGCCACGCCGCTCAGCCTCG
>CAZZWL010000122.1:0-16168 GCA_964657755.1 uncultured Rhodanobacter sp. | reverse complement strand
CGCTTTTTGCTTGCTTACAAAGTCCCTACCCCCTGCCTACAGCGGCAGCTCGTACACGTCGCCCTGCTCGGTGGTGATAAGCAGGGTTTTGGGGTCTTTGAAGGCGGCGCCTTCGGTCTGGCCGGCGCCTTCCAGGCTGACGTGGCGGGGGGTAGCTTTCAGGATTTCATCCCAGGAATTACCATCCAGAATGAACAGCTCCTGGCGGGCCAGCAGCACGAGGCGGTGGCCGTCGGGCGAGAGGGTAGCGTCGGTAACCTCGCCGGGAATTACGAGCTTGGTGACCAGCTTGGCAGTGTAGTTGCCGGGCTGGTCGGGCACGGTATAAACCTTGCAAGTGCTTTCCTGGGCGCGGTCTTTGGTGAACAGATACACCTGGCCATCGTGCCAGAGGCTAGCTTCGCAGTCGAAGTTGCGCTCGCTTTTGCTGGGCGGAAACTCGGTCTGGTCGGGGTATTTGAAGTCGATTTTGGCGACCTGGCTGGGCGTGGCGGGCCGAAAGCGCAGGATGGCTAGGTTCTGGCGGTCGTTGTTGTTGTTGCCGCAGTCGCCCAGGTAGTAGTTGCCGCTGGGGTCGCGGCTCAGGCTTTCCCAGTCGTGGTTGGGGGCGCCCACCGTAAACTGGGCCACTTGCTGGCCGGTGCCATCAACGCGCCACACGGTGGGCTGCTGCCCATCGTCGCCAAACGTGAAATACGAGCCCGCCTCGGGCGCGGCGCACAGCCCCGAGCTTTCCAGGATGCCGGCGGTGAGCTTGCCCACCCGGCGCAGGCCACTGGGCAGATTTTCGGCCGCGGCTTCTTCCTTATGCTTTTTGTGGCCTTTTTTCCCCTTTTTACCAGGGTGATTCTGGGCTACTTCGGTGGGCGAGTCAGCAGCGCTCGCATTGTCGGTGGCCGAGGAGCAGGCGGCAGATACTAGTAGCACGCCCAGCAGCGGGCGCATCAGGAACGGAATGTATAGCATAAGCCGCTTGTACGGCAAAGCCCCTGCCAGTGGTTGAGCCCGCTCAGGCGCGGCTACTCCGCCCGCCGGGCCGCCACCGCGATTTTCGAGTCGGCCGTGCCGTAGTAGAGCAGCCACCGGCCCTTGAACCGCGCCAGCCCTTCCAGAAAAACCACCTGGTTGACCTGGCCCGTGGTTTCGTAGGGGCGCTCGGGACGAATAAAATAGCTATCCAGGCGCTGAAGCAGCCGCGTGGGGTCGTGCTTGTCAAACAGCGCCTGGGCGGCCGTATAGGTGCCCAGGGGCAGGGTTTTATCCCCGAAGGCGGGGTCGTTGCGGCTATTGTAAATCAGCCGAATACCCTGGTCGGTGAGCATGGCCGGCGGCCCCGATTCCACCAGGTCGCTATCAAACTTGCCGGCGCGGGTAGGCAGCACCACCTGCAAGTCGGGCACGGTGAGGGCCTGGGCGCGCAGCGGCACGGGTGGCTTCTGGCCAGCGGTCCTCTCCACCGGCGTCCAGTGGATGAGGTCGTCGGAAGTAGCTGCCCAAATTTGGGCATCGCCCCAGTACATCCAGTAGCGGCCCTTGATTTTGGCGGCCACCACGCGGCCATCGGCCTCGTAGCGCGCCACAGTGGCCCCCGACTTACTCCACTTATTCAGGTACTTACCACCGTAGGCCTGGGCAAAGGCGCTGCCGTACTTGGTCCAGTGCCGCAGGTCGGGCGAGGCGGCCACGTGCAGGCGGGCCAGCGTGCCATCGTAGGCGGTGTAGGTCATGTAGTAGCGGTGGTCGGGGCCCTCCACCACGCGCGGGTCCTCGATGCCGCCGGGCCACTCATACTTTTTCTGGGCATCGGGGCCGGGGTAGAGCACGGGCTGGGCCCGGCGGGTGAAATGCAGGCCATCGGGGCTGACGGCCAGGCCGATGCGCGAGGCTTTGCCAAACGCGCCCACCTGGTTTTCGGCCCGGTACAGCAGGTACACGCTGTCATTTTTCACCACTACGGCGGGGTTAAACACGTCCTTTGCTTCCCAGCGCACCGGCTGCTTCAGGATGGGGTCGGGGAAAACCCCGGCCGCGCTGGGGCCCAGGATGGGGTTAAGGCTATCGACTTTCACGAAACCTACCAGCGGCCAGCTGGCCGCGGTAGTGCCGGGAGCAGCTGACGCCGTGGTAGTATCGGTAGTGGGCGTGCAGCCCGGCAGGGTAGCCAGGGCCAAGACAGCGGTGGCGGGCAGGTAGCGCACTAGGCGGGTGGGCAGGCACATGGGAAGCAGGGGCTGAGCGGGTGAGGAAGATACGTGCTACGTTCTGCATAAGCCCTTGGCAACCAGCTCAGCCCCTACTTCCCTATTTCCCTACCCCCCTCACGGCACCGGGTCGTAGCCCGCGCCGCCCCACGGGTGGCAGCGCCCAATGCGCCGCAGCGCTAGCCTACCCCCCCGCCAAGCCCCGTACTTGCCGATAGCCTCGGCCGCGTAGGCCGAGCAGGTGGGCACGTAGCGGCAGCTCGGCGGCGTGAGCGGCGAAATAAACAGCTGGTAGAAGCGCACCAGCAGCAGCAGCAAGCGACGAAACATAGCGCAATAAGGCACGGCAGCGGCGCAAAGTTCGGGAGCGCGCGGGCCGCCAGTTACCCAGGCGGCCACCGGCCCGGTCCTAAAGCACGGCCGCTGGCAGCGGCCGCTCACCAAACCATCATCTAGCTAGTATATTTCGGCTTTTAGCCGCTTATCTGTCTTTATGGTGAGACATTTACCCCTTTTTCTCTTCTTTTTCTTCAGCAGCTGTTCCCTACCCCTGCTGGCGCAGGGCAACGGCCCGGCCGGGCACGGTGGCCGCGCCCAGGCGCTCGGCAACGCGTCGGCCACGCTGGGCGGCGAGGTGTGGGCCGTGGCCAACAACGCGGCCGGCCTGGGCACCCTCACGCGGCCCACGGCGGGCGCCTATTTCGAAAACCGCTACCTCATTCCGAGCCTCAACGTGGCGGCGGTGGCCCTGGCGGTGCCGCTGGGCATGGCGGAGCCGGCCGCGGCCGGCCTACCCGCCCGCGCCAGCCGGGGCGTGGTCGGGCTGGAGGCGCAGCGCTTTGGCGGTGTCTTATATAGTGAAGTGCGGGTGGGCGCGGCCTATGGCTACCAGCTGGGGGTAGTGCGCGTGGGCGGCCGGCTCGACGCGCTGCAAGTAAGCTTTCAGGACCTGGGCAGCCGCCGCACGGCCGTTGCCTCGCTGGGTGGGCAGGCCGATATTCTGCCCCAGCGCCTCACCCTGGGCGTGTACCTCTACAACCTCACGCAGGCCAAACTGGCTGACTACCAGGATGAGCGCGTGCCCACCGTGCTGCGCGCCGGCCTGGCCTACCGCCCCGGCAAGCAAGTGCTGCTGCTGGCCGAGGCCGAAAAGGACGTGGAGCGCGAAGCCGGCTTCAAGGCGGGCATCGAGTACCTGCCCGCGCCGGCCGTGGCCCTGCGCCTGGGCTACGCCAGCCTGAGCCAGCAGAGCACGGCCGGCGTGGGCCTGCGCGCCGGCGAATGGCAGCTCGACTACGCCGCCGGCTGGCACCAGGCGCTGGGCCTGAGCCAGTATTTCAGCGTGAGCTGGCAGTGGGAGAAGGAGGTAATTAAGAATGAGGAATGAAGAATTATTTTTCGAGGAAATTCCTCCTTTCGGCCTTCCCCTTACTTATTGCCTGGCTCTTACCGAAACTGGCGGTGGCGCAGGAGTTTCCGCGGCGGGCGCCGGAGCTGGACCGGCTGGCGCAGGAGCTGTTTGCCGAAATTCAGGCGGACCAGATTCCCTACGAAGACCTCTACGGCACGCTGCTCAACTTTTACCAGTCGCCGCTCAACCTCAACGCCGCCGGTCCGGAGGAGCTGCGCGCCCTACCCCTGCTGAGCGAGGCGCAGGTGGCGGCGCTGCTGCGGCACCGCCAGGCCACCGGCCCGCTGCTGAGCGTGTATGAGCTGCAGGCCGTGCCAGGCTGGGACGTGCGCACCATCGAGCGGGTGGCGCCCTTCGTAACGGTGGCCAGCGCCAACCCCAACGCGGTGCGCGGCACTTTGTGGCAACGCATTAAAAACGAAGAGAATAACGCCGTGCTGCTGCGCTATGAGCGGGTATTGCAGCAGCGTAAGGGCTACTCGGCGGCCGACACTTTCCAGGGCCGGCCCACGCTGCGCTACCTGGGCTCGCCCGATGCGCTGGCCCTGCGCTACCGCGTGAGCCACGCCCACGATTTCAGCCTGGGCTTCACGGCCGAGAAGGACGCGGGCGAGCCGCTGGCCTGGCGGCCGGGCCAGAACCAGTTCGGGCCTGATTTTTTGTCGGCCCACGTCGTGCTCTACGAGCAGGGCAGGCTCAAGACGCTGGCGCTGGGCGACTACCAGCTGCAATTTGGGCAGGGCTTACTGCTGTCGTCGGGGCTGGCGCTGGGCAAGGGCGGCGAAACCGTGACGACCCTGCGCCGCGCCGCGCTGGGCGTGCGGCCCTACGCGGCGCTGCTCGAAAACACGTTTTTTCGGGGCGCGGCGGCCACCTACCAACTCGCGCCGCGCTGGGAGGCCACGGCCTTTACCTCGCGCAAAAACATCGACGCCAACGCCCGCCAGACCACCGACTCGCTGGCCCAGTTTGATGAGTTCAGCAGCAGCCTGCTGCTGACGGGCCTGCACCGCACGGCCACCGAAATAGCCAACCGCCAGCGCCTGGCCGAAACCGTGGGCGGCGGCCACCTCGGCTACCGCAGCCCCAACGGCAACCTGAGCTTCGGCTTCACGGCGGTGGGCACGCACTACGGCACGGTGTTTCAGAAGCGCCCCGAACCCTATAATCGGTATGAGTTCAGCGGTCAGAACAACCTGGCCGTGGGGGCAAACTACAGCTACGGCTGGCGCAATCTGCTGCTCTTTGGCGAGAGCGGACGCAGCAGCGGCGGCGGCCTGGGCACCGTGAATGGTGTGCTCGCCAGCCTGGGGCCCAACGTGGATGCCTCGTTGCTAGTGCGGCACTACGACGTTGATTTTCACACTTTCTACGGTAATGCACTGAGCGAAAACACCCGCGATATCAACGAAAGCGGCCTGTATATTGGCCTGAAAGTAAGGCCCCTACCCCGCTGGGAAGTGTCGGCGTACTTCGACCAGTTTCGGTTTCCGTGGCTGCGCTACCGGGTGGGGGCGCCCAGCCAGGGCCAGGATGCGCTGCTGCGGGTGGCCTTCACACCCACCAAAACCGGCCTGCTCTACGTGCAGTACCGCGCCCGCCTTAAGCCGCTCGACCTGCCCAGCAGCCTGGGCCGGCCGGTGCCGCTGCCCGGCCAGCAGCTGCGCCACTCGCTGCTATTCTACTGCGACGTGCAGCCTACCCCCCGCCTGGGCCTGCGTACTCGCCTGCAAGCCAGCTACCTGCGCGCCGACGACAACCTGCCCTGGCGCAGCGGCTTCGTGCTGAGCCAGGACGCTACCGTGCAGTTGGCCCGCCGCGTGAGCCTGGCCGCCCGCTACGCCGTATTTGACACCGACGACTACGACACCCGGCAGTATATGTTTGAGCAGGATGTGTTGTACGCCATCTCGGCACCCGCGCTCTATGGCCAGGGCACGCGGGCTTATGCGATGCTACAAGCCACTTTGAATAAGCACTTTACCATCTGGCTGCGCTACGCCGACACGCGCTACCGCCACCAGGCCACCATCAGTTCGGGGCTGGAAGAAATTAAGGGTAATGCCCGCTCGGAGATGACGGCGCAGGTGCGGTATAGGCTGTGAAAGTTGTTCCTGGGCTAAAGGCTAATTGTGGGCATTTTAGAGGCACAATCAGATTATACTTTTGCTTTTACTGAAAAAATTCATTAACATAAGCTTGCTTATAAACCCACTCTTGAAATAAGTGCGGGTTTCGACCTCGTCGGTTGCCGCGCCCAACGTGGTACTTTGGCGGGGACTAGGCACCGGTTTGGGCGTTTACGAAACTCCTCCCTGCGGGCCGTTTCGTAAACTTTGAATTGTAGACGGGTTTCTTAAACTCGCCCCACGCTATAAGGGCCACCAGGTACCAAGCTAATTCCCACTGTTCACTGAAAGGAGCGTTTAATGAGGCTTATCCTCTACAAGCTTATGCGGGAAGTAGATAATGCCAAGTACCTCCTTCAGATTTTCCTCTACAAATAGAACGCAGTCGCCCTCCAGGCACTCGACGTCGAGAAGACGGATGTTGGCCAGTGAGCTAGCAGCCATTGCTTCTACCGCCTCCTTTAATCCCTCGTAAAATTCTCCTGTGACGTATTGAGTTAATCCCAGACGGGTCTCATAGACATCGTATAAACGGTAACGGGGCATTACAAAATCCACAGTAGCCGAAGGGGCCAGTTCTTGAAGGAGCGCGAGTAGTTCAGGATTAGAAGAATCCCCCTTGACCATTAAACCGTACAGTACATGTTGTGAAATAGGTAGCATGAGAGCAGGAAAGGCGGTAAAACGATAAGATAAGCACCATATCAAGGGAAAGTCCGAAGGATAAACGAGCGTTCACGAAAACGGTGATTTAAATGAGCCAGAGCCACTTTTACATTCTATAAACGGTCGTTTACAGAACGTAAAGCGTTGCCATCCTAATAGCCAGGCCTTACTTTTCGACGGGCGCCATACCATTGCGGGATTCTCATTGCCTATCTACGCGTCCGTCTTCGTCAGCACCACCTGCGCGTGGTCGGCTTGGTTGACTTTGCGGCGGAAGTCCTGGTACTCGGGGTACTTGGCGGGGGGTAGGGAAGTGCCGCCGGCGGGGCGGCGGGTTTCGAGCTGGCGCACGTATTGCAGCGTGCCGTCGGGCAGGGTGGTGCAGGTGCTGGAGTAGGTGCCGTAGGGCGAAGTGAGCTGCGTGGGCTGGGGCAGGTTTTCGGCCCGGAAGCCGGCCGGCAGGTGCAGGCGCACGGTATCCTGGTAGAGCTTGGCGGGGGGCAGGGACAAGGGCGCAGTGCGCGGGCCCACTTGCGCGGGCAGGGCGGCCAGGCGACCCAGCACGTTGGGTTCCAGCAGCAGGCGGCGGCCGGCGGCCGTGCCCACGCTCGGCAGCTCCAGGCCCATCGTTTCGACTACGCCCGGCAGGGGTGCGGGGCCCGTGGTGGGGGCCGCCGCCAGGCGCAGGCTTGTGATGTTAAAATGACTCAACGACAAGTGGTTGGCCACGTATTTTTTCTGGTCATCGGGGCCCACCTCGTGCAGCAGCTGGGCGTAGATATCCTGGGCCAGGCCCAGGCGGCGGGTGCGCACGGTGGCCTTGGCCGCGCCGGTGGCGTCGAGCCAGAGGTCGGTGCGGCGCAGCTGGCGGTTGGCCTGGGCGCCGTAGCGGGGGGTAGCCACCAGGTGGCCGCCCTCGGGCGTGAGCAGCAGCGCGTGGCGGTTGCCGGTGAAAGAGCCCATGTAGCCGAACGCCTCGGTTTGGCTGGTGCACTCCATCCACACCGTATCGGCGGGCACGCTGCCGTGAGCGGCCAGCGGCATGCACAAAATCACGTGGTTGAATTGGCTGCTCGGGAAGTCGGCGCGCACGTCGGTTTCGTTGGCCCCGGCATCTACCAGCGCCACGTAGGCGGGCAGGCCGGCCGCCTTCAGCAGGGCGCAGGTGTAGTTGCTCAGGGCTTTGCAGTCGCCGTAGCCGCCCGTGGCCACGCTGCTGGCGGGGGCCGTTTGCCAGCCGCCCAGGCCCAGCTGCACCGATACGTAGCGCGTCGAGCCCTGCAAAAACTCGTACACCTTGCGGGCCCGCTCGCGGGCGTCGGGTGCGGTCACCAGCAGCTGGGCCATTTTGGCGGTGAGGGCGGGGGGTAGCACGTCGCGGCCCTGGCCCAGCTGATACGTCCACAGCCCCAGGCTTTGCCACGAGGCCAGCGAGCCGGCGTGGCCCTGCACCTCAAAAGTGGCCGGGGCCAGGTGCACGGCCGGCAGCAGCTCATCTAAAGAGGGCGACAGCGGCTCCTCTTCCACGGCGGGCGCGGCGGGCAGCTGCCAGCGGTAGGTGGTCTGGCTGCCCGCCACCACGGGCGCGCTGGCGGCACCGGCTGGCAGCAGCTGCTCCTGGTAGCGCAGGGGCAGGGCGGTGGGCGTGGTTACTTGCAGCGTAGCGCCTTCCAGCGACACATTCTCGGCGTGCTGGGGCTGCCAGTCGGGGTAGAAAAGCGTATTTTCCGACACTACCTCGTAGTCAAACTCCACGGTGTAGGGTGTGGCGGGCTGGCGCAGGTCAGCGTAGCGCACGCGCACGTCGGTCATGAAGCTGCCGCCCGCGTCGCCCAATCCCTGCTCGCGCACCTCGGCGGGGCGCAGCTGGTGCAGCAGCCGGCCCTGGGCGTCGTACACAGCGCCGTGCAGGTAGTTGATGTGCTTCAGGCTGCTGTAGTCTACTACCAGCTGCCCATAGTCATCGCTGCCCGCCTCGTCGAGAATAGTCACCACCTTGTGCACGGTTTCGACGAGCTGGCTCGCCGACTTCACCACCACTTTCTGGTCGTAGGCGCGCATCACGGCGTGCGCGTTTTCGCGCAGCGCCGGCGCGATGGCATCGGCCGGATACTTGGGGGTAGGCGGGCCCAGCAGCGTGAGCGAGGCAAATATGGGCAGAATCATAGCGAATTTATCAACAGTAGATTAAGCTGTTAGCTGGCTTTTTTAACGACCAGTGCCTCGGCCTGCTTGGCCAGCATCTGGCGATACAGCTCGCGCAGGGCCTGGTATTCGTCGGCGCTGTACACGGGCTTGTCGAGGGTGAGGCGGCTTAGGAGCTGCACCGTGCCGGGCGCGGGGCTGCTGGCTACGTACACGTAGCGGCCGCCCTGGTTGGGCAGCATCAGGGTGGCGGGCTTGGGCAGCTCGGCCACGTAGCCGGGGGGTAGGGTCAGGGTCAGGTTGATGATGTCCTGCTGCCTCATGCCCACATCGACGGGAAAGCTGCGCTGGGCGTGGCGAAACGGGTTTTGCCGCTCGCCAAACGGCTCCAGGGGGTTTAGGTACAGTTCTTTGGTTTCGCCAGCGGTGGCGGTGGGCTGCCGCAGCTCGTAGCGCAGCGCCAGCGCCGAGCTCACTTCGGCCTGCCCGCCAAACGTGTAGCTGGGCACTTCCCAGCCGGGGTGCGCGGTAGCCAGCTCGGCCATGAATTTCTTCTCCCCCAGCTGCTGCAATTTCTCGCGGGCCTCCAGCCCAGCGTAGCCCCCGTGCTCTTCGCGCACCTGCCCGCTCAGGTTGCCCTGGGCATCGAGGGCCAGCTTTATTTCCTGGTAGTGGTTGTAGCGCTGGCTGGGCGCCAGGCTTATCCAGCGGCCCTCGCCCAGCGCGGGCACCACGCGGCCCAGGCGGTTGAGGCAGCGGCGGGGTAGCAGGCCGGCGGGCAGCAGCGGCTCGGTAGCATCGAGCAGCAGCTCCTGGTTATCGGGCAGCGTCACCAGCGCCACCACGTAGTTAAACTGCTCCAGCAGCGGGTATTCCTCACTCACGCGGCCGTGGTCGCGGGTGCTCAGCAGCACCGGCTCGGCCAGCAGGCCCGCCTGGCGCAGGGCCGCGATGAGCAGCAGGTTCACGTCGGCGGCCGTGCCGCGGTGCAGCTCGTAGCTGCGCTTGAGGGGGGTAGTGGCGTGGTAGCGCGCCGTGCCGTCGTACTTCACGCTCCGCAGCACCAGCTCGCGCACGGCCGCCGCGCGGGCCGCCGGGTCGGGGTGCTGCGCCACCAGGGGCTGCACCAGGGGCGCCAAAAAGCTACCGTGCTTCAGGGCCTGCCCAAAAAACTCGTCTTCCAGCAGCAGCTTGTTTTTCTTGGGCCAGCTATCGGTTAGGTCACGGTATTCCTGGTTGGGCCACTGCTCCCCGGCCAGCTCGAAGGTCATGCGCGGCAGGTAGTCGTTGGCCGTCGTCATGTAGGGCTCGGGCCGAAAAGCCGGCGCGTCGCGCAGCACCCAGCGGTGCTGCTCGGTGCTCATGCTGATGCTGTTGCTGCCCACGTCCGTGCCAACCAGTGGGCCGCTTTGCACCCGGTCAGTCAGCAGCAGGCTCACCATGCCCTTGCTCACTTCGTTGATGCTCAGGGGCGAGTAGCCCTGGTACAGCACCTTGTAGTGAAATACCTGCGGAATGCTGGTGCGGTACTCACTCCAGCGCGTGGGTATCGAGTGCTGAAAAGTCCAGTCCTGGTAGTTGCTAAAAAACGTGGACGTGACGGTGTAGCTGTACTCAATCACCGCGCCCTCCTGCACGCTTGGCAGCGTAAACTTGCGCACCGTGAGGTGGTTGCTGCGCTTTTCTTCAAACGAATTACTGGCTTCCAGCTTGGTTTTGCCAAGCTTGCCATCGGCCCCGCGCACGTAGGTAAAGCCGCGCAGGTTGCTCAGCTTCTCCGAATTGCTGTCGCTGTGGTACAGCGGCACTTCCACGGTGGCGTAGTCGTAGCCGGCTTTTTTGAGAATCTTAATCCGCGTGGTGCGCTCGTGAATAATAGCCAGCTCGCCGGCCGTGCTGCCAAAGCGCGCCGTGCCATAGTCGCACAGCACCACGGCCACCGCCCCGCTGTCGCCCACAAAGTTTTGAGCCTCAAACTCCTTGGCTTCGGGCTGGCCAAAGTGCAGGGGTAGGGCCGCCGGCGGCGCCGACACCACCGCTTGGGCCACCGCGGCCCGCGAGCCGGCAACCAGGAGCAGACCAGCCGCCCCGAGGGCCAGCCGGCAATTTTTCCAGTTCATAGTGCTTGCAGCGTAAAAAAGCGGTGGCCCACGGGCTACCTAGATTTTCTTCAGCACCAGCGCCTCGGCCTGCTTGGCCAGGGCCAGGCGGTAGAATTCGCGCAGCGCCGCGTACTCCTCGGCCCCGTACACGGGCTTGGTAAGGGTGAGGCGGCTCATGAGCTGCACGGTGCCCGGCGTGGGGCTGCTGGCCGAGTACATGTAGCGCCCCCCCTTGTTGGGCAGCTCCACCACGGCCTGCTTGGGCAGCTCGGCCGCGTAGCCGGGGGGTAGGGTCAGGGTCAGCATGATAACATCCTGGGTAGGCGCGCCAAAATCGACGGGATACGTGCGGCTGGGGTGGCGGAAGGGATTCTGGCTGTCGCCAAACGAGGCCAACGGACTCACGTACAGCTCCTGGGCCGCGCCGGGCGTGCTGGCCGGCCGGCGCATCTCGTAGTTTAGGGCTAGCGGCTTGCTCACCTCGCTCACCTCGCTAAACTTGTAGCTGGGCAGCTCCCAGCCAGTGTGCTGGCTGGCCAGCTCAGTCACGTATTTTTTCTCCCCCAGCTGCTGCAGGCGCTCGCGGGCCGAGGCGCCCGAGTAGCCACTGTGCTCCTCGTGCACCTGCCCGGTCAGGTTGCCCTGCTCGTCCACCTTCAGGGCAACTTGCTGATAGTGATTGTGGCTCTGGGCCGGCGTCAGGCTCACCCAGCGGCCTTCGCCTTCCTTGCTGGCCACGAGGCGGCCAATCTGGCTGAGGCAGCGGGTGGGCAGCACGCCGCAGGGCAGCAGCGGCTCGGTGGCATCGAGCAGCAGCTCCTTGTTATCAGCCAGCGGCAGCATCCCAATCACGTAGTTGAACTGCTGGAGCAGCGGAAAATTCTGGTCCACGCGGCCGTGGCTGCGGGTGCTCAGCAGCACGGCTTCGGCGGGCAGCCCGGCCTGGCGCAGGGCCGCGATGAGCAGCAGGTTCACGTCGGCGGCCGTGCCTCGGTGCAGCTCGTAGCTTTTCTTGAGCGAGCCGCTGGCCACGAAGCCGGTCGTGCCGTCATACTTCACTGCCTTGATTACCAGCTCGCGCACGGCCGCCGCGCGGGCCGCCGGGTCGGGGTACTGGGCCACCAGCGGTTTCAGGGCCGCGTCCAGAAAGCCCAGCCGGCCCAGCTGGCCGCCAAAGTTTTCCTCATTTTGCAGCTCCGTGTTGATTTTGGTCCACGTGCCCAGCACGTTGTGGTAGGACCCGCCGGGCATCCGCTGGCCGGCCAGCTCAAAGTTGATGCGCGCCACGTAGTCGCGCATGGTGGTCATGTAGGGCTCGTCGCGCAGGGCGGGCACGTTCTGCATGGCCCAGTGGTAGTTGGTGGCCTGCGCCGTAATATTTTCGGTTTCCGTAGCTGAGTGCGTAGCTACCCCCCCGGAGAAGCCACTATTTCCCGAAGCTACTTCTACCCGTTCGCGCGCCATGTACTGGGTAGTGGTTTGCTCCTTGGTTTGCAGGGCCAGCGGCTCGTAACCCTGCATCAGCATTTTGTAGTCAAAATACTCGGGGATGGTGGCCTGAAACTCGCTCCACCGGGTCGGGATTTCGCGTTGAAACGTCCAGTCCTGAAACTGCGACAGGAAGTCCGAGGTCACGGTATAGGAATACTCAATCACGGCGCCCTCGCGCACGCCCGGCAGCGTGAACTTGCGCACCTTAATATTTTTAGTGCGCTCCTCCGTGAAGGCCTTGCCAATTTCAAGCTTGACCTTCTCAATTTTGCCGCCCACCTCGTTGTAGGTAAAGCCTTTCAGGTTCACGATTTTCTCCTCGGCCTGGTCGCGGTGGTAAAGCGGTACCTCCACGGTAGCCACGTCGTAGCCCGACTTCTTCAAAATCTTGATGCGCGTGAGGCGGTCCGACTCCAGCTGAAAGCTCGTGCCGTTGAGCCGGAAGCGGGTCGAGCCGTAGTCGTAGAGTACCACGGCTCCGGCCGCGCTGTCGGCCACGAAATTCTTGGCTTCAAAGTCGGCCGGCTCGGGCTTGCCAAATTTTATTTCGACCGGCTTCACTGGCGCCTGCTGCGCCTGGCTGGTAGCCGCCCCCAACAGCGCCAGCGCCCCCGCCGAACACTGCACTAAAACACGTAAGTTTTTAATCATAACCAGAGAAGAGGGTAGCGCAGGAGCCGTAAAAGTATATAGCCCGCCACAGCCCGGTAAAAATAGGTGGCGGCTAACAAATTAGCAACTGCTCCTGCCCGCTGCTACACCACTTCTTCGGGGCCGGCCACGGCCACGGCCTGGGCGGCCAGCGCGTCGTGGGCGGCCTGGGCGGGGGTAGGGCGCACCACCAGCACCAGGTAGGCAATGGCCAGCAGCACGCTGGCCAGGCTCAGGGCGTGCACGTAGGGCAGGCGGCCGGGCTGGTTGTCAAAAATCCAACCCGCCAGCACCGCCCCGATGCCGATGCCCACTTCGAGCGCGATGTACATGGTAGCCACGCCCCGGCCCCGGCGCTCGGGGTGGCTCAGGTCGATGGTCCAGGCGTAGAGCGTGGGTGAGTTCAGGCCCGTGCCCAGGCCAAATATCACCGCGCCCACCAAAAACACGGGCACCGACGGTGACCACACCAGCACCGCCAGCCCCACCGCCAAGATGCCCGCCGACCAGCGCAGCACCGGCACCCGCCCGTGGGTGTCGCTGGCCTTGCCCAGCGCCAGCCGCACCGCCAGCGAGGCCACCGTGTAGCAGATGTAGAATAGGCCCTTGGTCGAGCCCGTGAGGCCCAGCAGCCGGCTCTGGTCGGGTATCACGGTGAGCACCGCGCCGTAGGGCAGCAGGCACAGCAGCGTCACCAGGGCCGGCGACAGCACGCGCGGCTCCAATATTTCGTCGAGCTTCAGCTTGAGCAACGACGGGCTGAACCTGCGCCGCTGGGCGGGGGGTAGGGTTTCGGTGAGGGTGCCCTGCACTAGCACCGAGAGCAAGGCCGCCGCGCTGGAGCAGTAAAACATGGTGTTGAGGGAGAATGTGGCGGCCACCCACGAGCCAAAGGCCGGGCCGGCGGCCATACCCAGGCTGCCCGTCACGCCGAGCAGGCCCATTGCCTCGCCGCGCTTGGCGGCGGGCACGATGTCGGCCACGAACGCGGCCGTGGCCGTGGGCTTGAAGCCCGTGCTAAAACCATGCAGCAGCCGCAGCAGCAAAAAGCTGCTCACCGTGAGCGCCCACGGGTAAAAAAAACCGCACACGAAGCACACCAGCGAGCCGAATATCATCACCGGAATGCGCCCCACCGTGTCGGAAAGCTTGCCCGAAAACGGCCGCGAAATGGCCGCCGTGAGCGTAAACAGCGCAATAATGAAGCCCTTGTACTGCCCGCCGCCCAGGTCGGCCAGGTGCTGCGGCAGCTCGGGCAGCAGCAGGTTGAAGGACAGAAAAAACAGAAACGACGACAGGCACATCAGCCAGAAGCCCCGCGAATACGAACCAAGCATAAGTGCCGCAAAGGTCGGGGGTAACGATGGGTAATAAGTAATGAGTAGCGGCCCCTGCCAAAATGGCCCCTCCCCCACCCCGGCCCCAAATGTGCCCTACCCCCCGCCTATGAATTGGTTAACTTCTTTAGTCACAAAAATCTCCGCCAAAAACCCCGGCCCCGGCCGCGGCCCCGACAAGCCCGCCGTGAGCGTGCGCGAGCGGGTGTCGGCCCTGCGCCACCTGCCGGCGTTTCTGCGCCTGATTTGGCAGACCTCGCCCGCCCTCACCCTGGGCAACATCGTGCTGCGCCTGGTGCGGGCGGCCCTGCCGCTGGCCATGCTCTACGTGGGCCGGCTCATTATTGATGACATCGTGCAGCTGACCAAGCTGCCGGCCGCCAGCCGGGCCCTACCCCCCGTGTTTGGGCTGGTGGCGCTGGAGTTTGGCCTGGTGCTGCTGGCCGATGCCCTGGGCCGGGCCGTGGCCCTGCTCGACTCGCTGCTCGGTGACCTCTTCGCCAATGCCAGCTCGGTGCGCCTCATGCGCCACGCCGCCGAGCTGGACCTCGACCAGTTCGAAGACAGCACCTTCTATGACAAGCTGGAACGCGCCCGTCGCCAAACGCTGTCGCGCTCCGTGCTCATGAGCCAGGTGCTGGCCCAGGGCCAGGATGCCGTGACGCTGGTGCTGCTGGCCGGTGGGCTGGTGGCGTTTCAGCCGTGGCTGCTGGGGCTGCTGCTGCTGGCCGTGGTGCCCGCCTTCCTCGGCGAGAGCCACTTCAACGAGCGCAGCTACTCGCTCTCGCATTCCTGGACGCCCGAGCGCCGCGAGCTGGACTACCTGCGCCAGACCGGCGCCAGCGACGAAACGGCCAAAGAGGTCAAAATCTTCGGCTTATCGGACTTCTTGATAAACCGCTTCTCTACCCTCTCCGACCAGTTTTATACCCAGAATAAAGCTTTGTCCTTGAAGCGGGCGGGTTGGGGCACGGTGTTCGCGGCCGTGGGCGCGGCGGGCTACTACGGGGCCTACTTATACATCATCAAGCAGGCCGTGGGCGGGGCCATTTCCATTGGCCAGCTCACGTTTCTGGCCGGCTCGTTTGCCCGGCTGCGCGGCCTGCTCGAAGGCATCCTGAGCCGCTTTAGCCAGGTGGCCGACGGCGCGTTATACTTGCAGGATTTCTTCGACTTTTTTCAGATTACGCCGCGCATCGTGCGCCCTACCCTGGGCCAGGCGGCGCGGCCGTTTCCGCGGCCCATCCGGCAGGGCTTCACGTTTGAGGACGTGGGCTTTAGCTACAAGAATGCCGAGAAATGGGCCCTGCGCCACCTCAGCTTTGAGTTAAAAGCCGGCGAAAAGCTGGCCCTGGTGGGCGAAAACGGCGCCGGCAAAACCACGCTCGTCAAGCTGCTGGCCCGCCTCTACGACCCCAGCGAGGGCCGCATCCTGCTCGATGGCCACGACCTGCGCGAGTACGACCCCGCCGAATTACGCCAGGAAATCGGCGTCATTTTCCAGGATTTCGTGCGCTTTCAGCTGCCGGCCGGTCAAAACCTGGCCGTGGGCCGCATCGAGGAGCGCCAGAACCAGCCGCGCATCGAGCAGGCCGCCCACCAGAGCCTGGCCGATAGCGTCATTGCCAAGCTGCCCCTCGGCTACGACCAAATGATTGGCCGGCGCTTCAATGGGGGGGTAGACCTGAGCGGCGGCGAGTGGCAGAAAATCGCCCTCGGCCGCGCCTACATGCGCGAGGCGCAGCTGCTCATCCTCGACGAGCCCACCGCCGCCCTCGACGCCCGCGCCGAGTACGAAGTCTTCCAGC
The DNA here is from genome assembly GCA_964657755.1 of uncultured Rhodanobacter sp. Taxonomy (GTDB): domain Bacteria; phylum Bacteroidota; class Bacteroidia; order Cytophagales; family Hymenobacteraceae; genus Hymenobacter. Next base: position 227 of record CAZZWL010000122.1, on the reverse strand, counting down.
GCTTCAAGGAGTTGACCCAGGGCAAAACCGCCGTGCTCATCAGCCACCGCTTCAGCACCGTGCGCATGGCCGACCGCATCCTGGTCATCGAGCACGGCCGCGTGCAGGAAATCGGCTCGCACGAGGAGCTACTAGCCAAGGATGGGCGCTACGCGGAGCTGTTTCAGTTGCAGGCGGCGGCGCGGTGTTCGCGGCGGCGGCGCTGCTGCTGGTGGCGTCGGTCGGCG
>CAZZWL010000121.1:6098-16718 GCA_964657755.1 uncultured Rhodanobacter sp. | reverse complement strand
GGTAGAGATGCTTCGGCAAGCTCAGCATGACGTTCTGGTGTTTTTGCCAATTACCACTGCCCGGCTCCTACCCCCTATTTTTGCCCCGACTATGAAAACCCTACCCCTGCTTCTTGCCGTGCTCGCCCTCCCCAGCTTCGGCCCCAAGCCCAAGCTGACGACAGTGAAGCTGGCGCCCGGCTTGTCGGTGGCGGTGCCGCAGGGCTTTGCGCCGCTGCCCGACGCGGCCATTGCCGCCAAGTTTCCGTCGCCGCGCAAGCCGCTGGCCGTGTTTGGCAACCCCAGCGGGCGGGCCGACTACAGCGTGGCCGTGCGGCCTACCACCTTCGGGCCCGACTATAACATCTTGCTGCCCATGTACAAAGCCAGCGTGCAGCGCCTCTACACCAAGGTTGAATTTCTGACCCAGGAAGTGCACAAAGTGAACGGCCGCGACATGGTGGCCCTGGAGTTTGTTTCTACGCTCAGCGACAGCCGCCGCTCGGCCGGGGCGCTGGCGCCCGTGCGCAAGTACGAGTACATCGAGTACGCCGTGCAGGGCGAGCAACTCTACATCTTCGCCTTTTCGGCCCCGGCCGAGGAGCAGGCGCAGTGGCGGCCGGTGGCCCAGGCCGCGCTGAGTGATATTAACCTGAAGTAGGCCGATGCCCCCTACCCCCCCTTTGCTCACCGACGAGCACTTTATGCGCCAGGCGCTGGCCGAGGCGCGGCGGGCGGGGGCGGCGGGCGAAATTCCGATTGGGGCGGTGGTGGTGCTGGATGGGGTAATAATCGGGAGGGGCTACAACCAGACTGAGCAGCTACGCGACGTGACGGCCCACGCCGAAATGCTGGCCCTCACGGCCGCCGCCAACTTCTTGGGCAATAAGTACCTGACCCACTGCACGCTCTACGTGACCGTGGAGCCCTGCGTGATGTGCGCCGGCGCCGGCGCCTGGGCCCAGCTGGGGGGGGTAGTGTTTGGGGCGGCTGAGCCCAAAACCGGCTACCGGCGCCATAGCCTGGGGCTGCTGCACCCGCGCACCCAGGTGCGGGCGGGCGTGTGCGCCGACGAATGCACGGCGCTTATGCAGGCTTTTTTTCGGGCTAAGCGGGGGTAAGGTACTTTTGGGGCCGCCCGGCGGGCTGTCGTAACCCCGGCGGCCGGTTGGGGGTTATACTACCAACACCCATCTTTTTCACTTAAAACACCCGCATCATGGCTTTTGAACTGCCCAAGCTGCCGTATTCCTACGACGCCCTCGAACCGACGTTTGACGCGCAGACGATGGAAATTCACCATACCAAGCACCATCAGGCCTACGTGACTAACCTGAACGCGGCCATCGCGGGCACGGCAATGGAAAACCAGAGCCTGGAGGAAATCCTGCACAACATTGCGGCGGCTACCCCGGCCGTGCGCAACAACGGCGGTGGCCACTGGAACCACTCGCTGTGGTGGACCATCCTGAGCGCCAACGGTGGCGGCCAGCCCACCGGCGCCGTGGCCGATGCCATCACCAAGTCGTTTGGCAGCTACGACAACTTCAAGACGGAGTTTACCAAGGCCGCGACCACGCGCTTTGGTTCGGGCTGGGCCTGGCTGTGCAAGCAAACCGACGGCGCGCTGACCATCTGCTCGACGCCCAACCAGGACAACCCGCTGATGCCCGACGCCGGCTGCAAGGGCACGCCCATCCTGGGCCTTGACGTGTGGGAGCACGCCTACTACCTCAAGTACCAGAACAAGCGCCCCGACTACATCGCGGCCTTCTTTAACCTCATTAACTGGGACGAGGTGAACAAGCGCTTTGCCGACGCCAAGTAGGCCTACCCCCCTCCGGGGCTGCCAAGAGCCCCTCTGCCCCGCGCAGAGGGGCTTTTTTGGGGCCTAGCCCCGCCGGGGCCAGCGGCCAATCGGTGTTACCGCAGTGCTACGCCGCTTGCACTGTGCCAACAAAAAGCAGTGTAACTTTAGGCGCAAAAGTCCCTTTCCCGAACTTTAAAGCTGAGCCCGCATGAGCATCAAGCTGCGTCTGACTATTCTGAGCTTCCTCCAGTTTTTTATTTGGGGTGCGTGGCTGATTACCATTGGTGCGTACTGGTTTCAAACCAAGCACTGGTCGGGCGCGCAGTTTGGCGCCATCTTCTCCACGATGGGCATCGCCTCCATTTTTATGCCCTCGCTCATGGGCATCGTGGCCGATAAGTGGGTGAATGCCGAGAAGCTCTACGGCGTGCTGCACCTGCTGGGAGGCATTACGCTCTGCACTATTCCCTTCGTCACGGACCCCGGCCTGTTCTTCTGGGTCATCCTGCTGAACATGATTTTTTACATGCCCACGCTGTCGCTGGCCATTGCCGTGTCGTACTCGGCGCTGAAAACCCAGGGGTTGGATGTGGTGAAGGACTACCCCCCCATCCGGGTGTGGGGCACTATTGGGTTCATCGCGGCCATGTGGACGGTCACGTTCCTGGGCTTCGAGAAATCGGCCAATCAGTTTTACGTGGCCGCCGCGGCGGCGCTGCTGCTGGGCGTGTACTCCTTCACGCTGCCCAAGTGCCCACCGCCTTCCCAGGGCGCGTCGGGCCGCTCGCTGGTCGATGCGCTGGGCCTCAAGTCGTTCGCGCTGCTGCGCGACCGCAAGCTGGCGACCTTCTTCGCCTTTGCCCTGCTGCTGGGCGCCGCCCTGCAGCTCACCAACGCCTACGGCGACACCTTTTTGCACGACTTCGACAAAGTGCCCGCCTACCGCGACACGCTCACGGTGCGGCACCCGGCCTTCATCATGTCGATTTCGCAGATTTCGGAAACGCTGTTTATCCTGGCCATTCCGTTCTTTTTGCGGCGCTTCGGCATCAAGCAGGTTATGCTGTTCAGCATGGTGGCCTGGGTGCTGCGCTTTGGGCTGTTTGCCTACGGCAACCCCGGCAGCGGCCTGTGGATGGTGATTATGTCGTGCATCGTGTACGGCATGGCCTTCGACTTCTTCAATATTTCGGGCTCGCTGTTTGTCGAAACCCAGACCCAGCCCAGCATTCGGGCCAGCGCCCAGGGCCTGTTTATGATGATGACTAACGGCTTTGGGGCCGTGCTGGGCAGCTCGATAAGTGGCCTGGTTATCCAGCATTATTTTACCGATGCCAGCGGCAATAAGGACTGGCCCGGCATCTGGCTGGCCTTTGCGGCCTACGCGCTGGTAATTGCCGTGTTGTTCGTGTTCATTTTCAAGCACAAGCACGAGTTGCAGCCGGTCGAAAACGAGTATTCCGAGCCTGCTTTAGCGGCTTAGCCGTGCGCTCCTTTTAGTAGTTCCAGTACAATAGTTATGACGCCTACCCCGCCCCCAGCGGCTACCCCCGACATGTCGGTTAGCTTCAGCTCGCAGGGCATGTTTCAGCCCACCGGCTGGTTTTATGCTCAGTTTGGCGAGCTTCCCCGCCGCGAAATCTACCAGCTGGTGACCGCCGAGGCGCGCCTAGCGGTGCTCAGCGACCTAGCCAACACCCACGACCTGGAGCAAATAACCATCGCGCAGTCCGTTTTTTTGGAGGAAAAGGATAAGGCGCCTGAGTGGCAATTCTATGCCTTGTCGCCGGCCGCGCACACGCTGCTTTCCTTCAGCATCGTGAGCAGCTACGGCGACCAGAGCGCCACGCTCTACTACTCGCCCAGCACCGATGCGGGCATACTAGCTAGCCTGCGGGCCTCTCTGCAGGCCCAGCTGGAAAGCGGGCAGGTGGAGCGCCAGCGCATTCAGGTGCTGCGCCTGATGGGTAGCGACCTGGCGTTTTCGCCCCTACCCCTCAAAATTCCGGCGTTGGACCTAGCTATTAACTACAACGACGACCTACTGCCCGTGCACGAGGCCATCGTGAAGCGCCTGCAAAAGCCGGATGATAAGGGCCTCGTGATTCTGCACGGGCCGCCCGGCACCGGCAAAACCAGCTACATCCGCCACCTGTGCGGCCTCACCGACAAGCCCAAGCTGTTCATTCCGCCCAACTTGGCGCTGCGCATCGCCGACCCCGAGTTTATCAACCTGCTGCACGATAATACCAACTCCATCCTGCTCATCGAGGATGCCGAAGAGCTGCTGACCAAGCGCGACGCCACCGGCAGCAACGCCGTGAGCAACCTGCTGAACCTCAGCGACGGCCTGCTCTCAGATGGCTTTCACATCCAGATTATCTGCACCTTCAACGCCGACCTCACCCGCATTGATAAGGCGCTGCTGCGCAAAGGCCGGCTCATTGCCTCCTATGCTTTTGAGCCGCTGGCGCAACCCAAAGCACAAACGCTGGCCACCACCCTGGGTCAAACGGAGCCCATCACCGAAGCTATGTCGCTGGCTGACATCTATAACCGCGACGACGCTACCTTCGTGAGCGAGCCCAAAGGGCCGGGCCGCATCGGTTTTGGCCGCGCCGGCTAAGCTCGATAATACCAGGTTAGTACAAAAAAAGTCTGCTTTGAGTATAAAGAAAAAGCCGCTCTGCGTGATGCAGAGCGGCTTTTTTGGCTTCAACCCCGTTGCGGGGGGTAGGGCTTACTTGCTGAAGAAGAACTCGCCTTCGATTTGGGCGTTCTCGTCCGAGTCGGAGCCGTGCACGGCGTTGGCTTCGATGCTCTTCGCGTATTTCTTGCGGATGGTGCCGTCCTCAGCGTTAGCCGGGTTGGTGGCGCCGATGAGGGTGCGGAAGTCGGCTACGGCGTTGTCTTTTTCGAGAATAGCCGCCACGATGGGGCCGCTCGACATGTATTTCACGAGGTCGCTGTAGAAAGGACGCTCCTTGTGCACGGCGTAAAACTCGCCGGCGCGCTCGGGCGTGAGGGTCACTTTCTGAAGCTCCACGATGCGGAAGCCGCCCTGCTCTATCATGCTCAGGATGCCGCCGATGTGCTGGTCAGCCACGGCGTCGGGCTTAATCATGGTGAAGGTGCGATTGGTTGCCATTCTGGTTAGTCTTAAAAAAAAATTGGGGGAATTGCTGGGGCAAAGGTAGGGCGCGCGGCCAGATGCGCGGATGCGGCGGCCCCTACCCCCTTCTTCCCGAACCAACGGGCGGTGGTTGATTGTTGATTGCCAATTCATGCCGACCTTTGTCGGCCAATTTGCGCTAAGCCGGTTGCCGGGCGCTTTTGCAGTGCATTCGTAGGTCATTCACGTTGTCGATGCTTCCTTCCGTATCCGAGTTACAGAATCTGCTGGCCCAGCCCCGGCAGATTTTTATCACCACGCACCACAAGCCCGACGCCGACGCGCTGGGCTCGTCGCTGGCCTGGGCCACGTACCTGAAGAAAAAGGGGCATTCCGTGACCGTCGTAACGCCCTCCGACTACCCCGCTTTTCTCAACTGGATGCAGGGCAACGACGAGGTAGTTGTCTACGACCCGCGCCAGAACGACCGGCAGGTGCGCGACCTGGTGAACCGGGCCGAGCTGATTTTCTGTCTCGACTTCAACTGCCTGGGCCGCATCAATGAGCTGGGCGAGTACGTGCGGCAGGCACCGGGCACCAAGGTGCTCATCGACCACCACCAGCGGCCCGAAGGTTTTGCCGACGTTAGCTTTTCGGACCCCACGGCGGCGGCCACGGCCGAGCTGATTTTTGAGATTATCCGGGCCCTCGGCGACCAGGACCTGGTTGACCAGGGCATGGGCGAGGCGCTCTACGCGGGTATTATGACCGATACGGGCTCGTTTCGGCACCCCAGCACCTCGCGCAACGTGCACCTCATCATTGCCGAGCTGCTGAGCGCTCATATTGACCTGGCGTCGGTGCACCGTCGCATCTACGATTCGCACTCCGAAATCCGGCTGCGCTTCCTGGGCTACATCCTGAAGGACAAGCTGGTGGTGCGCCGTGATTTTAACACCGCCTACATCGCCGTGACGCAGCAGGAGCTGCGCGAGTACGAAAGTAAAACCGGTGACACGGAAGGCCTGGTTAACTATGCGCTCAGCATCGAGGGCATCGTGCTGGCGGCTGTTTTCATTGACCGGGGCTCGGCGGTGAAGATTTCCTTCCGCTCGGTGGGCGACTTTTCGGTGAGCGACTTCTCACGCAATCACTTTGAGGGGGGCGGGCACCACAACGCCTCGGGCGGCGTCAGCACCGAGCCGCTGGATGCCACCGTGACGCGCTTTCTGAGTGTGCTGCCGCAGTACCAGGCGCAGCTCGTGAGCACGCCCACGGCGCCGGTGGCGGTTGCGCCGCCCGTGGCCTAACTTTGGGGCCAAATTCGTCTTTATTCCAACTTTTTGTTTTCATGCAGTTTTCCTTCCGGCCCCGCGCGGCCCGGCAGCTGGCCCTGGCGGCCAGCGTGCTCAGCGTAGCTTCCTTCCTGTCGTCGTGCAATAAAGGTGGAGGCGACTTTGCCAAAACCAAGTCGGGCATGGAGTACAAGATTTATAAAAACGTGGGCGGCAAGTACGAGTCGCGCGACGTGGCGGGCGGCGAAGACCCCGGCTACAAAGACCGGGTAGGCAAGGTGATGTCGGCCCACATCGAGTACCGCACCTCGGGCGACTCGGTGATGATGAAATCGCGCGAGCGTCAGTTCGGCATTCCAGTGCGCATTCCGCTGGAAGCCCTGACGGCCAAGCAATTGGGCGCCGAACCCGAGGCTTTTTCGCTGCTCCAGCCCGGCGACAGCGGCGTGTTTCGCTTCAACGCCGACACGCTGTATAAGCGCAATGCCCACCAGCTGGCCCCCGCCAACCTTAAGAAGAAGGGCAACTATATCCTCTTGACCGTGAAGGCCGTGGCCCTGCAACCCCGCGAGGCGGCAATGGCCGAAGCAATGGCCGACCAGCAGAAGATGATGGCCGAGCAGCAAAAGCAGATGCGCACCTACGCCGCCACCCAGGACAAGGCCGACGAGGTAATTCTGCAAGACTACCTCAAGAAAAACAACCTGACCAGCGCCAAGAAAACCCCGAGCGGCGTGTACGTTATCACCACGCAGCCCGGTACCGGTGCCAACGCCAAGCCCGGCCAGATGGTGACCGTGCAGTACCGCGGCACCCTGCTCGACGGCAAGGAGTTTGACGCGTCGGCCAAGCACGGCGGCCAGCCCTTCACGTTTGCGCTGGGCCGCGGCCAGGTAATTCCGGGCTGGGACGATGCCCTGCAGCAGCTCAACAAGGGCAGCAAGGCCACCATCCTCATCCCGTCGTCGCTGGCCTACGGCAAGCAGGGCTCGCCGCCCGCCATCCCGGCCAACTCGCCCCTGCGCTTCGACGTGGAGCTGACGAACGTGCAGGATGCTCCGGCCGCCGGCCCCACTTCTATGGCTCCGCCGGCGGGCCGCTAGGCTCAGCAGGCAGTCAGCCACTAACCAGGCACGCCGCCACGCCGCTCTGGCGTGGCGGCGTTGTTTTTTCATCCATCTCCTTCACTCAGTATGAAGTGCTTTCTGACTCTTAGCCTGTTGCTGGCGGCCCTGGCCAGTCCTGCTTGCCTGCGGGCGCAGGCCCCTACCCCCCCCGGCTTCGAGCGAAGCCCCAGCGGCTTTGACTATAAGCTATTTCGGCGCGACGCGAGCGGGCACTACGCGCCCCGGCCGCTGGCCCCGGCCAGCGACGCGCCCTACGCCAGCCGCGCGGGCCAGGTGCTGCTGGTGTTCATTCAGTACCGCACCGACCGCGACTCGCTGCTGATGGACTCGCGCCAGATGCGGCCCGAGCCGGTGCCCGTGCCGCTGAGCCCTACCCTGCCCAAGGGCGGCCTCGAAGAAGCCATGAGCCTGGTGCTGCCCGGCGACAGCGCCATCTTCCGCTTCAACGCCGATACGGTGTTTGCCAAGTCGCTGCGGCAGCCGGTGCCGCCGTTCATTCAGCGGGCGGGTAATGCCCTGCGCGTGACGGTAGCCGCCAAGCAGCTGCTCACCCGCGAGCAGATGCAGGCCAAGCAGCAGGCCATGATGGCCGAGCAGGAACGCCTGGCCAAAGCGCACGCCGCCAAGCAGCTGGTGAAGGATGACGCCGCCATTCAGGCGTATCTCAAGAAAAACAAGCTGACGGCCAAAGCCAAAAAAACGGCCGGCGGCACCTGGTACGTCATCACGACGCCCGGCAAGGGCCTACCCCCCAAAAAAGGCCAGACGGTGAGCGTGAAGTACCGCGGCACGGTGCTGGCCACCGGCAAGGAGTTTGACTCCAGCGCCAAGCACGGCGGCACCCCGTTTGACTTTCTGCTCGGCGCGGGCCAGGTCATTAAGGGCTGGGACCAGGGCATCGCGGCCTTGCCCAAGGGCAGCAAAGCCATGCTGCTCATCCCGTCGCCGCTCGGCTACGGCGAGCGCGGCGCGGGCGGCGACATTCCGCCCAACGCGGTGCTGCGCTTCGACGTGGAGCTGGTGGGAGTGCAGGGCATGCCTACTGCGCCTACCACCCCCAAAAAGTAAGCGGGCTTTATAGACTAAGCACCCAAACAGCCACCGTAGGCAGCACCTCGCTGTTTACGGTGGCTGTTTTCCTGTAGCCAGCCAACGCGCCACGCAAGATTTTGAGCAATTTTATTTCGCCTGGGCCTTCGACGTAGGGCTGGTGAACGTGCAGTAGTGGGCAGTGGAGAATAGTATTTTATAAACAAGTGAAAATTTTCTGAATTTATTAGCAACTAGTTGGGTGGGCAGGGTAGAACGTCATTATATTTGACGAATTTTTACCTTTTTTCCTTATATGCTTACTCGTTTTACTGTTTCTTTTTCTCTTCGTAATGCGGCGCTGCTAGCCGGATTAACGGGACTGGGCCACACGACTTTTGCCCAAAAAATTGTCGATACGGAAGTGGCGACTACGTTTCATAAAACGCCGGCCGCGCTGCTAAAACCCAAGTACTCCTCCTACGTGGTGGAGTACGATATGGGCAATGTGAACACGCCAGTCAATAGCCGGCCCAGCTTGCAGAGCCTGCCTTACCAAAAAGACAACCCCGACTTACTGCTGCGCGTGACCGCGAAAAACCTGTACGTTACTGACCGTAAGGTGAGTGAGTCGACGGGTGGGGTGCGCGGAGGCTACAGCGGTTCTTACACCGTGAACTACAGCTGCGAGTCGGGCTACGAGTTGCTCGACCGCAAAACCGAAGCTTCGCTGGGCAGCTACCACAAGAACACTGGCACGGTAATAACGCGCCGCTTCAACAACAACGTTGATTTGGACAATTACATGGCCAACACTTTCGTGGCTGACCAGTCGCGCCAGGTAATTGATGCCATGAACCGCCGTGCCGATTTCGACCTGAACGTTCACGACTACCCGGTTACGCTCACGCTGCATACGGTAGAGGGCCCGGCGCCCGCCTACCAGCAGCTAAACCAAGCCGTGGCCGATTTTAAAGCCGCCGCCGCCGCTAAGCCGGTTGATAAAACTAAAATGCAGGCCATTGCCTCGGTGTGGGAGCAGCAGCTCACCCATGTGAACTGGGAGGACAAAAAAAGCGAAATCAACAAGAAAGTAGCCAACGCCCTGCTCGAAAACTTGTGTGCCGCCAGCCTGCTATTGGAGGACTACCCCAAGGTGAAGGAATACGCGGCCATGTTTACCAGCAAAAATACCGGCATGTTCAGCCGCCCATTGTTTTTTCAGGCTGATATGAGCTACGCGGGTACGGCCCGTGCGGCTTCGCCGGACCTGCGCGGCAACATTCCCAACTACGTGCTACCCTACTACGACAACCTCGCCGCTGATGTGCTGACGCAGTAATTGCTTTCAGTTTTAATCTTAAAAAAGCCCCCCGCGGCCGGCTGCTTTCTGGAGCGTGCTGGCGGCGGGGGGCTTTTGCGCGTCCTAAGCCGCCTGGCTTACCCGGCCAATACGTCGCTCAGGATTTCGAGCGATTTTATTTCGCCCAGGCCCTCAATGTGGAGCTGGTAGTAGCGGATGAGCACGGCCAGCAGCTCGCGGCGCACCTGGCCGTTGGGGATGGAATTGCTGGCCGAGGTGCGCAGCAGCTCGTCGAAGTAATGCTCGAACTCGCGCAGGCGCAGCGTGGCCGGGCCGCTGCTGAAGCCGCTGCCGGTGGGCGCGGCGCCGGCCATCGCCACCTGGTCGGTGATTTCGGCCCCGGTTTCGGCCCCGAAGCCCAGGTAACTGGCCAGGTGCAGCAAAAAGAGCAGGGCGAAATTTTCGACACCCACGTCCTGCTGGTCGAAGGCCAGGATGGAATCGTGGAGAAAGCGAAACAGCGACACGTTTTCTTCTTCCTCGCGCACCGATTTGCTCAGCACCTCGCTCAGAAACAGCGCCACGCTGCTTTTGCGCATCTCGTAGGGCAGGGACCGGAACGGCTCGGCGCAGCGAAACTCGGCCAGCCGGGTGAGGCTACCCCCCTGCCGCGGCACGTAGGCCACCAGCTCCAGCAACGTGAGGGGCTGAAACAGGGCGATGCGCCCCGGCGGCTTGGCCCGCCGCACGCCGTTCACGAGGTAGCTCTGCACGCCCCGCTGCTCGGTGTAGACGCGGGCGATGATGCTGCTTTCGCGGTATTTAAGGTAGCTGAGAACGATACCGCGGGTTTTGATGAGCATGGGGGATAGGGAATTTACGACTAATAACAAAAAGAACGTCATGCTGAGCTTGCCGAAGCATCTCGCGTGCGGCAGTAAAATCTAACGATTGAGATTACTGCC
>CAZZWL010000121.1:0-6088 GCA_964657755.1 uncultured Rhodanobacter sp. | reverse complement strand
TACGCTAATTACTGAGCACCGCCACTTTGCTCACGCAGGTGTTTTTGCCGTCGGCGTCGGAGGTGAGCACCAGGTATACGCCCGAGCGCACGCGGCGGCCGGCGGCGTCGGCCAGGTTCCAGGTGACGGTGCCGCCCGCGGCGTGGGTGCTATACACGAGGTGGCCGGCAATGTCGGTGATGCGCACCTGGGCGTTGTTGGCCACGCCGCTGATGCCCACGGTGCCCGCAAACTCGGGCCGCACGGGATTGGGCGATACCTGGGCGCAGCTCGGCGGGCCGTCCGTGACGCTGGCCGAGCCCTGGTAGCTGACCACGCCGGCATCGGTGGCCACGAAGACTTCGCCGGTTTTGTCGTTCACGGCCACGTCGTTGATGCTGTTGCTGGGCAGCGGGCTGTTGGCGGTGGTGAAGTGCAGCAGGGCCTCGGTGGCGGTGGCGTTGAAGAGCCACAGGCCATTGGGGGTGCCAAACCACTTGCGGTTGGCCCCGTCGATGGCGATGCAGCGCACGATTTCGTTGTAGAGCGTGGGAAATAAGCCGCTGCCACTCTGGGCATTGGGTAGCTTGAAGCCATTGGCGAGGCCGGTGCCCTGGCTAGCCGCGCTCACGAGCTGGCTGGGGTCGTTGAAGACGGCCACGCCGGCCCCGGTGCCCACCCAGATGTCGCCCACGCGGTCGCGCACCACGGCGTAGAGCGAGTTGCTGGGCAAGCCTTCATTGGTGCTGAAATAAAACGGCTTCTGGCTGGCCGTGTCGTAGGCCACTACCCCGCTGATGCCCTGCGCCCGCGACCGGGTGGCCCAGGGGTTGCCGTAGTTATCGACCGTGACCCGGTCGAGGTTTTCGAAGCCGGAGTAGGCCGGCACCACCAGCCAGGTGGCGTTGGCGGGCCGGAAGCGGAACAGGCCCGGCACGCCGGCCAATTGGTGGCGGTTCACGACCCACACGCGGTTGGTGGTGGGGTCGGCGGCCACGTCGGTCACGCGCACGAAGTCGGGGTAGTTGGGGTCAGTGACAGGAAGACTGCTGCGCAGCGGCGAGCCGGCGGTATTGTAGGTAAACCGCCGAAACTGCCCTACCCCCTTCCATTCGAGCAAGCCGTTGCCGTAGCTGGCCAGGTAGAGCGTACCGTCGGGGGTGCGGGTGCCGCGCGCGAGGTCGAGCAGGTTGGGATAGTCGGTAGGCGAAGGGTAAGTAGTGGCCGTGTAGTTGGTCCACTGGCGGTCCTTGTATTCGTAAAACCCTTGCCGCAGGCCTTGCTGCACCCCATTATCAGCGTAGCCGCCGCTAAACACGTCCACCGTATTCAGGGCCGCGTTGGCCAGCAGGCCGTAGGCAAAAGCCGTGGCGGGGGCATTGGGCAGAATGACTTCGGGCCCCGTCGTAAGGCCGGGGGCGAAGCGTAGCAGGCCCTTGTCGTAGCTGGCCACGTAGTACGTGCCATCGGTTTCGCGCACGGCGTCGGTCACGATAGTGCCCACGACCGCCGCCGGCAGCACGTCGGCCAGGTAGCCGGTGGGCGCGTCGAAGCGCCGCAGGGCGCTGCCATCGAACGGCAGCAGCAGCTGGCCGGCACTGACCCGAAACTGCCGCACGTTGGCGCCGTAGCCGTTGGGCACGCTGCGCCAGCGGCGGGCGGCCCCTACCCCCGCCAGGTAGTCAGTGCCCCGGTAGGTGCTGCCCGACACCAGGTGCCCGCGGTAGGCCACCAGCTGCTGGTACACCTGCACGGGGCTGCTGGCGGGGGTAGGGCCGTCGGCCGTCCAGCTGCGGTAGTCGAGCAGGTTCACGGCGGGGCTGACGCGACCGCGCAGAATGCCGGCCGACGTGGCGGCGTAGATGGTATCGTGCAGCACGACCGTGGCGTAGGACGTAATGGTTTGGCCCCCCGGCCCGATGGCGCTGTACGTGTCGCGCACCTCGCGCTTGGCCAGGTCCAGCACCACCACGCCCAGGGTGGTGCCGATGTAGGCCAGCCCGTTGTAGGCCTGCACCTGGTAGATGCCCTTGGCCGTCTGGCTTTCCTTGCGCAGCAGGTCCGTCACGTTGCGCACCGCGCCAGTGGCGCCCAGCAGGTCGATGTTGCCGTTGTTGTAGACAATGACCAGCTGCGCCGAGGCCGAATCGTAGGCCAACGCCGCCACGCCCACGTCGCTGAGGCCATCGCGGCGCGAGAGCAGCTGCGTGGTGTTGAGGCTTTTATCGTAGAAATAGAACGACGACTCGGCCCGCACGTAGAGCCGGTTGCCGGCCTCGGCCAGGCCCAGCGGGCGCCGGGCGGGCAGGTGCAGCTCCCAGTCGCCGTAGGCCGCGCCCTGGCCCCAGGCCCGCCCGGCCAGCAGCATTCCCAATAAGAGCAACCAAGCGGAAAAACGCGGCATAGAAAATCAAGTATCAGTGAGCAATTAGCAATGCTTAACGCCGGGAATGCGCCGGGCACTAGCCAACGCCCAAGGCCGGCTTAACATTGCGAAGGGGGGGGTAGGCGGGGCAGCAACGCGCGGCAAAGTGCTCGTTGTTACTGTTCTTTGGTGGCGGCCACCTGCTCGTCGTGCCAGTTTTTGGCCGCTGGCCCGGCCAGGAAGCAGGGGCGGCAGCGGGCTTCGTAGCTGTCGGTTTCGCCCAGCAGCACCTGCTTCTCGCTGGCCGCGATGCGGTAGGAATACGCGGCCAGCTCGCCGCAGCACACGCACACGGCGTGCACCTTGGTCACAAACTCGGCGGTGGCCAGCAGCGCCGGCATGGGTCCGAAGGGCCGGCCGCGGTAGTCCATATCCAGGCCCGCCACGATAACGCGGATGCCACTGTCGGCCAACTGCTTGCACACCTCCACCAGACTTTCGTCGAAAAACTGGGCCTCGTCGATGCCCACCACGTCGGTGCTGCCCCCGGCCAGCAGCAGAATTTCGCTGGGCGACTGCACCGGCGTCGAGCGGATGCTGGTGTGGTTGTGGCTCACCACGTCCTGGGCGTGGTAGCGGGTGTCGAGGGCGGGCTTGAAAATCTCGACCCGCTGCCGCGCAATGCGGGCGCGGGTAAGGCGGCGAATCAGCTCCTCGGTTTTACCCGAAAACATGGAGCCGCAAATGATTTCCAGCCAGCCCCGGTGGCGCGGAAAATCGGACAGGCGGCGGGGCTCGGTAAACAAGTTGAGTTATGAATTAGGAGTTAGAAGTTATGAGTTGGTAAGAACTGCATCACTACTCGGCGGGCAAATTAAAGACTCTCACAAAGTACGTCATTACCCGCTTAGCCAAACCGCTACGAAAGCAACGTCAGGCTGACCAGCCCGCCCCCAGCACTGTACACTAAACGTAACCGGCTGCCCACGCGCAGCTGCTCATACAGTTCCGATTTCACTTCCAGCTGGTAGTTGTCACCAGGTGCCAGCCGCACCCAGCACTTAGAAAACAGGTGGTCCTTCTCGCGCACTGTAAACTCCCCCACCAACCGGTAGCCGGGCGGACCGTCGCGCCAGGGCCGCCAGGCTACCGTATAAACGAAGTAGCTACCTATCAGCATCACCACTCCGAAAGCAAACCAAAAATTCATTGGCGGCTTCGGGCGAAAGAACGGCCGGCTGGGCAGCTCTGGTAGCAGTGCCGAGCCTACCACCATTCCACCCACGATGAGTACGGTTCGGTTGAAAGCGTCCCGGCCGGTGAGTGCGGGCTCTTGATATGGTTCACGTCGGAACAGAGCAGAGAAATCAGCAGGTAGCGGGAAAGCCATAGTAGCAGCTAACGTAAGCTGTAAATGGGAAAGACCTCAGCTCGTCGCCTCCGGCAGCACCCGCGCCTGACAGGCCAGGCGCTCGGTTTCGGAGAGGCGGCCGGCGGCGCGATAGCGCAGTTCGGGTGCGGTAAGGGGGGTAAGGAACTCGGCGCCGGCCAGCACCCGCACGCGGCAGGTGGTGCAGCGGCCCTTGGCCCCGCAGGCGTGCCACCAGGCGTGGCCCGCCGCGTGGATGGCGGCCAGCACGGTGCGGCCGGCGGGCACGTCGAGCGGGGGGCCGGGCAGGCCCGCAATGGTCAGCAGGGGCATTTTGTGGCTAACTTGGCGCACGAAACCGGCCCACCGGCCGGCCCATGCTATGCCCGACAAATATAGCCTCGCCAAGTGCGCGCAATACGGCCGCCGGCTGGCCACCCGGCTCAGCCAGCAGTTTTTCGGCCCCCAGCCCGAGGCCACCCTCGACGGCCCGGCGCTGCTCCAGTTCACGCCCGTGCGGCAGGTCAACTTGCTGGTGCTGCGGCAGTTGCTGGGCCGCTGGCAGCAGGAAGCCAGCCAGTTGCGCAGCCCGTTCTTCGACTTTGAGGCCGCGCCGGTGCGCGCTGCGCTGGGGCAGTTTATGAACGTGCTCTCGCGCCACATTCGCCTCGACCGGGCGGCCCTGGAGCCGCTGCTGGCCCAGGCCGTGGCTGATACGCTGGTGCTGGCCACCAATCCCGCCACGGCCTTCGAGCGCCTATTGCTACCCCCCCCCGGCCCAGCCGATGCCGATGATAACGTGCCGCTGACCGCCCTGCGCGACCACCTGCGCTACTTCGACCAGGCCAAGCCGTTTTTTGAGGGCTTTGTGAACAGCCTGCCCACCGGCAACGCCCCGCTGAGTCGCGATTTTTTGCGCCAAAGCTTCGACCTCTACCAGGCCGCGCACGCCAAAGAATTACCCGCCCTGCCGCCGCTGGTGAGTGCGTTCAGCGCCCTGCTGCCCCTCACCGAAGCTGACCTGTGGGATGATGGCCCGGCCAAGCCCGTCCCCGCGCCTACTCCACCGGCGCCGGCGCAAGCTGCGCCCAGCGCGGCCGCACCGCCTGCCCCTGCTCCTAAACCTGCGCCGCTGCCCGCTGCCCCGGCCACCGAGCCTACCCCCGCCCCGGCGCCCGAGCCCGCCCGGCCGCAGCCGCCGGTGGTGGCGCCCGCCGCCCCTACCCCCCCGGCGCCGGCCGAAGCCCCGCTGTATGAGAAGCTGAAGGCGACCCAGCCGGCCACGTCGCACCTGGCCGACACCCTGCGCGAGGCAGCCCAGGGCGCGGCTACGTCGCTGGCCGAGCGCGGGGCGCCCAAGGTGGGCAGCCTGCGCGAGGCCATTTCCATCAACCAGCGCTTTAGCTTTATTAATGAGCTGTTTAACGGGGAGAATATGGAATACCACGCTGCCATTCAGCACCTCGATACCTTGCCCGATGCCGGCGCGGCCGTGGCCTACGTGCAGCAGGAGTTGGCCCCGCGCTACGACTGGAGCCGCAAGGAGGAGCACATGGGCAAGCTGCTCAAGCTGATTGAGCGCAAGTTTGCCGGCAGCTAACAACGTGAGGAGCGCACCAAAACGTCATTCCGAGCTTGCCGAGGAATCTCGCTCGCTTCGTTGAACGACATGCGAACGGCGCGAGCGAGATTCCTCGGCAAGCTCGGAATGACGTTCTGACGCACATCTCACTTGCATATGACTCTCGCTACTTACCGAAGCTGGCTGCTGCCCTGGGTCCTGGCGCTGGGCGCGCTGCTCAATGCGGCCTACCCCACGTACCGGCACTACGACTTTTCGCACTCGCTCGACACGCGCAGCTACCTGCGCCTGGCCAGCGGCCGCTTCGACAGCGTGAACGTGACGCGGCGCTACCGGCTGCTGGTACCGCTGGCGGCCGGCGCGCTGGCCCGGCCCCTGGCCCGGCTCGGCGACCCCGCCGGCGCGCCCCGCCCAGCGGGTGAATGGCCCCTGCGGCTGGCTTTTTATTTGATTAATTGCCTGGTGCTGAGTACGGCTAGCGCTTGCTTCTATCGCGGCGCGCGGCTGGCGGGGGCCGGCGCGGGGGCGGCCAGCGTAGCGCTGCTGGCGGTGCTCAGCAGCCGGTGGGCAGGCTACGCGGCGGGCCTACCCCTCACCGACAGCCTGTACCTGCTGGTGTTTGGGCTGAGCTACTACGCGGCGCGGCGCGGGCCGGGCGCGGGCTGGGCCGTGGCGGCGGCGCTGCTGCTGGGGCCGCTGGCCAAGGAGTCGTTCGTGTTCTTGCTACCCTGGCTGCTGTGGTTTGGGCGGCGGGCGCTGGGCTGGCGCTGGCAGGTGGCGGCGCTGGCAGGTG
>CAZZWL010000120.1:0-16761 GCA_964657755.1 uncultured Rhodanobacter sp. | reverse complement strand
GGCGTGAGCCAGCTGGCGGTGCCGGGGCTCAGCTCGTCGGCCTCGGCCACCAGGGGCAGCGGGCGGACGGCGGGCACGGTGGCGGCGGGCCGCAGCACCACGGCCACCAGCGAGTCGTGCACCACGAAGTCGAACGTGGGGGCCACCGGCGGCAGCGGGCCTTTGAGCCGGGCCAGCAGGCGGCCGGCCTCGGGGCGCCCGTAGCCGTGGGCGTAATCGTAGTACGGGTACAGCTCGCCGGACTCCCGCACCCGCTTAAATAATTCCATCACGGGTAGCCGGCCGCCGCTGGCCTGCTGGGCGCAGGCCGCCAGCCCCGCCACCAGCGGTGCTGCAAACGACGTGCCTTCCACCCGCTCGTAGCCGCCATTCGCATTGCTGGTCAAGACAATACCGAACGCCGACACGTCGGGCTTGAGGCGGCGGTCGGCGCTGGGCCCCGTCGAGCTGAAGGCCAGGTGCAGGCCGGTGGCCGGGTCGAGGCCACCCACGGCCAGCACCGAGTCGGCATCGGCGGGCGTGCCGATGCGCACCCAGTCGTCGTCGCCGTCGTTGCCGGCGGCACTCACCACCAGCAGGCCCTTGCGGGCCGCCATCGTGGCCGCCCGCCCGATTAGCGAGTGCACGCCGTCCATCTCCTCCGGAAAATAGCGCTGCTCGGTGTAGGCCAAGGACGAGCTGATGATGTCGGCGCCCTGCTGGTCGGCCCACTCCACGGCGCGCAGCCAGGCCTCTTCCTCCGAATAGCGCTCGCTGGCCAGGCCCTCGGTGCGGGCCAGCAGGTAGGTAGCGGCCGGGGCCAGGCCCAGCGCGGGGCCGCCCGCCAGGGTGTCGGCGCTGGGTAGGCGGCCGGCCAGGCAGCCCAGCACTTCGGTGCCGTGCGAGCCGCCGTGGAACACGTCGGCCCGGTTTTTCAAAAAGTCATACGTAGCCGCGATGCGCCCCTCGCGCCGCAGCGCCCGAAAGGCCGGGTGCCAGTTGGTGCCCCGAAAACCCACGTCAAACACCGCGATGCGCACGCCCTGGCCCAGCAGCCCGGCCCGGCTCAGGTCGGCGCGGCCCAGGGCGGCCGTTTGCTGGCGGCCCAGCTGGTAATCGGCCGCGCTCACCACGGCGGGCGGGTCGCAGCCGCTGCCGCACCGGCCAGGGCGTCACGGCGGCCACGCCGGGCAGCCCGCGCAGGGCCGCCGCCTGGGCCGGCGTGGCGCGGCAGGCCAGGGCATTAAACCAGCGGCTGACGACCGTAATGGTATCAACACCCGCGCGCACGGCGGCCAGGTAGTCGGGCCGCACGGGGCGGTCGGTGTAGTCGGCGGGGGGTAGGGCCTGGCGCCGGCGGCGCGCCCGCGCGGCCGGACTGAGGTACTGCATCGGGTCGAACCCTACCCCCTGCTTGTCGCGCAGCGTGACCCAGTAGCGGCCCGGTGCGGCTCCGGACGCCGCTTGCGCCCGGCCCCGCGTGGGCGCGCCCAGCAGCCCCAGTCCGATACTCAGCAGTAGAAGTAAACGCATAGTTACAAGTGGCCCCACCCGGCTCCTTCGCAAAAGTACCCCCGCGCCGCGCTCCTACCGAAGGCGCCGGGTAACCTGGCCTGCAACTAACTCGTTTAGCCCGAGAGCATCAGCGCGAAGCTGACTCTTTTCCACCGCTTTACGCGCTTTACCCATGACTTATTTTGGCAATAAATTGGGGAATATAGTCCCTACCCTACTGTTGGCCACGGGCCTACTTACGCTGCCGGGCTGCAATAAAAAGGAAATCGCCGCCTTGCAGCAACAGAATGCCGACCTCAGCCGGTCGCGGGATGAGCTGACCAAATCGCGCGACCAGCTACAGGCCGAAAAATCGGCCCTGCTTCAGTCGAGCGCCCGCACCCAGGCCAGCCTCAGCACCGACCTGCTGAACAAATCCAACCAGGTGAGCCAGCTCAACCAGGCGCTGGGCACTACCGAGCAGGACCTGGCCGCCAAAAATGCTCGCGTGGCCGAGCTGCAACGCATTCTGGATGAGAAGGATGCCGCTACCAAGGCCCTGCGCCAGAAAGTAGCCGACGCGCTGCTGTGCTTCAACAGCAACGACTTGCAGGTGAACGTCAAGAACGGTAAGGTCTACGTGTCGCTCTCCGAGCAGCTGCTCTTCAAATCGGGCGCCACCAAGGTAGACCCCAAGGGCCAGGACGCCCTCGTGAAGCTGGCTAACGCGCTGACGGGCAACAAGGATGTGAACATCCTGGTCGAAGGCCACACCGATAACGTGCCCATCAAGGGGGTAGTAAACGGGGCCAAGGACAACTGGGACCTAAGCGTGCTGCGCGCCACCGAAATCACGCGCCTGCTCACCGCCGCCGGCATCGACCCCACCCAGATTACACCTTCCGGCCGCGGCCAGTACCTGCCCGTAGCCGCCAACGACACGCCCCAGGATAAGGCACTCAACCGCCGCACCGACATTATTCTCACCCCAAAGTTGGATGAGCTGTTCTCGATACTGAACGCCCAATAATCGCAGATTTTGCAGATTGAGCAGATTTCGCAGATTCGGACGGCTCGTTCTTCTTTTGAGGGACGGGCCTTTTATTTGTTAGATGGAAGAGTATAAATACAAAGAGTTAACAGGTGGGATTATTGGCTGCGCGATGCGCGTCCATGCCGACCTGGGGGCCGGATTTCCAGAGATAGTTTATCATCGTTGCTTGGCAATTGAAATGCGGCACTTAGGCTTACAATTCGAAGCAGAAGTTCACTTGCCCCTCTACTACCGAAACGAGAAAGTAGGTAGCCGCCGAGTAGACTTTCTGGTTGAAAGTACTATCCTGCTAGAATTGAAGGCAACTACTGAACTCACTCCTCTGCATCACGCTCAAATCATCAACTACTTAAATGCCTATCATCTGGAAGTAGGGTTACTACTAAACTTCGGCCAAGAAAGCTTGCACTACAAACGCTTCATAAAGACCCTAAAAGTAGCCGTATAAAAAAAGGCCCGTCCCTCAAAAGAAGAACGAGCCGTCCGAATCTGCGAAATCTGCTCAATCTGCAAAATCTGCGATTAGAGGCCGTATTTCCCCAGCAGATAAATCAACGAGGCCATGGCCGCGCCACCCAGCTCCAGCTCGCGCCGGTTGACCTTGTCGAAGGTATCGGCAGCGGTGTGGTGGATGTCGAAGTAGCGCTGCGAGTCGCAGTCGTAGCCAAAGAGCGCCACCGGGTGCACGGCGGCCACCAGCGGCTCGATGTCGGTGCCGGCGTGGCCGGGCGTGAGCTGGCCGGCCAGGTAGGGCGCCAGCAGCGGCTTCCAGGCGGCCACTTTCTGAAACACGGCGGGACTCGCCTCCACGTTGAAGCCGCGCGGGGTGAAGCCGCCGCCGTCGCTTTCGATGGCGGCGAGGTGGGTTTCGTGGTTTTGCTGGGCCTGCTCGGCGTATTTGGTGCCGCCACGGGTGCCGTTTTCCTCGTTCATAAAGAGCACGGCGCGCACCGTGCGCTCGGGCCGGAGGCCGGCGGCCTTGAGCAGGCGCAGCGCCTCGATGCTCTGCACTACCCCCGTGCCATCGTCGTGGGCGCCCTGGGCAAGGTCCCAGGAGTCGAGGTGGCCGCCCACGGTAATAATCTGGTCGGGGTATTTGGTGCCGCGCACCTCGCCTATCACGCTGTAGCTCTTCTCGTCGGGCAGTTGCAAGCAGCTCATTTCCAACTCAAATTGCAGCTTGGGGTCGGCTTTCAGCAACTGGCTGAGCTGGTCGGCGGCGATGGTGCTGAGGGCCGCGCCGGGCACCTTGGTGGGCGTGTCGCCGTAGTTGGTGGCGCCCGTGTGGGGGTAGTCGTCGTGGGCCGCCGTGAGTGAGCGCACCAGCGCGCCCACCGCGCCGCGCCGGCCCGCCTCGGCGGGGCCGCTGCGGCGCTGGTCGCCGGCGGCGCCGTAGGCCGCGCCCGGCTCGATGAGTGCATCGTCGAAGGGTCGGTTGAAGAAGATGAACTTGCCTTTTACCGCCGCGTCGGGCAGCGCTTTCAGCTCGTCTAAGCTCTTGACTTCCACTACCCCAGCGCGCAGGGGCTTGTTGCCGGGCGTGGCCACCGAGCCGCCCAGCGCGCACACCGCCACCGAGATGCTCCGGCCCTTGTTGCCGATAATCTGACCCTTTTCCTTGGCCCCGCGCACCCAGTGCGGTACCATACATTCCTGCAAGTACACTTTATCGAAGCAGTTGGCCTTCTCCATCGTCAGCTTGCCCCACTCCACGGCCAGCGCGGCCTGCGGCGAGCCCGCCAGGCGCCCCCCAATGCGCTGGCACAGGTAGCGCAGGTTGTCGTAGCTCTGCCCGCGCAGCAGCGCCTCGTCGTAGATATGGCGCAGGTTGAGCGAATCGGTTTTGGCGGTGGTTTGGGCGGTGGCCGGGGCCACGCTGGCGGCCAGCAGGCCCGCCAGCAGCAGCGAAGTGAAAGAGCGCATAGGGCAAGAAATAAAGCGGCAAACCGCGTAACCGGCCAAAAGTACCAGCCCAGCGGCTTTTATTCCTACTGTTTCTGGCTATTGCGCCACAAACCGCGCTCGCGCAGCATTCGGGCCACTGGCGAGTCGGGGCGCAGCAGGGGTAGCAACTCAACCCAAGGAATGGTGACACTCGGCTGGCCGTAGGCGTAGCCACCTAGTTCGTAGTCAGTGTATTGAAAAATCAGGCCCTCGGCGGAGAGTCCCACGCCAGCGCGAGGCAACTCGGTGGTGGTAGAGTCACCATCAGCCGGGTGTAGCACTTCGGAATCATCCAACTCCATCTCGTGGCGCAGCTCGCGGGTAACGAGCTGGCGCAGGGCATGTTCAGTACTAGGCTTCAGCAGGTCAGCCACCATCAAGGCTTCGCCAGTGCGCAAGTCGTAAGTAGTGATGTCTACCCTATGATTGGCATGAGGAGTACCCTGGTAATACTCCTCGCCATAATCGAGGAGAACTAGCAAGCCGTAGTCGTTGTAGGTTACGCTCATCCCATCCGTATTCGACACGCAGTCGCCGGCTTCCTTAAGGGCCGCCTGCAAGGCCGCGTGGCGCTGGCGCGGCGGCGGGCATTGCAGGTGCCGAAGGGCGGGCCGCGTGGCCGCAGAACCTAGCAAACGCAGGTATTGGCGGTCAAATGAGGCGGCGGGCTGGTCTTTCAGCCGCTGGTGATACTCGGCTTTGGTTTCATCCTCGTAGCGCTCAGGACGGCAGCGGGCGCCCGTTACACTTTCCGTAAATATTTCGTAACACACAGCCATCAGGCGGCCCTGCCCATCGGTGTAATCCTCGTGCAGGCTGAAAGGTGTTTGCTGGCCGACGGGGCTCGTCCAGGTACCCACGAGCAACGGGCCAGCTGCCTGGGTGGTCTGCCAGCGCCCAGTTGTTTGTTGCGGTTGCTCACTATCTGCCTCTCCCAATAACAGTGGCTGGTGGGGCAAGTAAGGCTGCGGAGTACGCAGCAGCAGTTGGCCGTTTGGGTGGCGGTCGTAGCGGTAGCTGCCTTCGCACACCAACAGCAAAGGCTTCTCACTTTTCCCGCTGATAGTCAGCTCCACCGTCACGGGCTGGCCGCCCACGGTGCCCCGGTAGCGGTGGTAACCCAGGTAGGGCGGCCCTACCCCCACCGTAGCGGCTGGCAGCGCGGGCACGGCCGCGACTGGCTTTTCGGCCGCTTTGGTTTCTGTTTTGGTCGCGGTATTCGACTGGCAGCCGGCTAAACCAAGCAGTCCGATAGCAACCCAGCTGAGCGAGCGCATCAGCCAGTTTATAAAGCGCTTATCGCTCATAAAATAAAAACGTTAGCAGCCCTACCCTACCGCACCTTGTTGGTGCTCACCACCTGCGGGGCGGCGCCATAGCGGCTCATTATCAACTTGGCGGGCTGGCCGGGGCGCAGGTCCACTTTGAAGAGGTAGTTGTATTCCTCGTCGCGGATTTCGCTCGGGAGCGGGCCCGCGCCTAGCGCCGCCAGCAGGGGTAGCAGCGTGTTGGAATGACCCACCACGACCACCGTTTGGCCCCCAAAATCGTGGCTGAGGCGGGCGGCCAGGGCGGCCGGCTCCTTGGCGTTGTACACCTCGGGCACGAGGCCGGTGGCCTGGGCCAGCGGGGCCAGGGTGGCGCGGGCGCGGCGCGTATCGGTGGTGAACAGAGCGGCGGGCTTGCGGCGGGCCAGGCGCTGGGCCAGAAGCTGGGCGCGGGCCTCACCGACGGCCGTCAGGCCGGGGTCGGTGAGGCCGGGGGTGGGGTCTTTCTCGGCGTGGCGCACCAGGTACACGGTGGTGCGGGGCGGCCGGGCCAGGGCGGGGCCAGCGGCCCCCAGTGCCAGCAGCAGGCTAAAAAGCAGGGGTAGGAAACCAGTTTTCATAGGGCAAAAGCTACGCGCGCAGCCCAGCCGCGCACCCGCCAAAGGTAGCCGCTAAAAAAGCGGGCCGCCCCTAAAGATAGCCCGCCTTTCAGCCTTAAAAATTCGCGCTATTCCTTGCTGAACGCCCGGCTGACGCGCTGCTGCGCGGGGGTAGTGAGCAGCAGCGTGTAGCGGCCCGGCCGCAGGCCCGACACGTCGAGGCCCTCGGTGGCCACCGTGCCCTGGCCGGCCACCCGGCCCAGCACATCGAGCACCTGATAGGTGCTGCCGGTGAGCTCGGCCTCAGTTTGGAGGCGCTGGCCGGCCACCACGGGATTCGGGAAAACACCGGTGCCCGGCGTGCTGGCGGCGCTGGCCGCGGCCAGGGTAGTGCGCGCGCCGGCCGGGTTGGTGATGCGAATCCAGTTGATGTTCCAGCCGCCGGTTTGGGCAAAGACGCCGAAGTTGTAGGTGCCCGCGTTGATGGTCACCGTGCGGGTCACGGTGGCCCAGCTTTGCCAGCCGCCGGTGGCCGGAATGGCCGTGTTGCCGAGCTGGATAGCGCCCGCGTTCAGGTCCGACGAGACGGTGCCGCCGCTGGGGCTGGCCACCCGGTAGTCGATGGTGTAGGTGCCGGTCACGGGGAAGTTGATATTGTTGAAAACCAGGTAGTCATTGGCATCGACGTAGCCCATGTCCTGGCCGCCGCCGGTGTCGGAGCAGGTTTCGGCCTGCATGCCGCTGTTCACGTTGGCAGCTTCGGCTTGCAGTGTGCGCGAGGTGCCGGCCGTTGGCGTGGTGGTGAGCTGCGACACCCGCACGTAATCCACGAACAGCGTGGCGGGCAGCTTGCTGTCGTCCACGGTTTGGCCGGGCAGGTTGCCGCCCACGGCCAGGTTCAGCAGAATGAAAAACGGATTCTGAAACGCCCCGGTGTTTCCCGTGCCGTTGGTGATATCGATAACGCAGTACTGCGCCCCGTCGACCAGCCAGGTGATGGCCGTCGGCGTCCAGTCCACGCTGTACACGTGCCAGTCGCCGGGAGTAGCGACGGTGGTGGTTTTGCCGTACTGCGCGTGGCCATTGCTGTTCCAGTGCGCCGTGCCGAAGATGGTGTTATCAGCATTCACGTGCTCCATAATGTCGATTTCGCCGCACGAGGGCCAGCCCACCGAGCTGATGTTACTGCCCATCATCCAAAAGCCCGGCCACAGGCCCTGGCCCAGCGGCAGCTTCATGCGCGCCTCTATGCGGCCATACTTGAAATCCTTGAGGCCCTGTGTTTTCATCCGGGCCGAGGTGTAGCCAAAGCCGCCCACGTTCTCCTTCTTGGCCGTAATCTGGAGGGCGCCGTTGGCCACCGTAGCGTTGGCGGCCTGGTAGTATTCTTTTTCACTGTTGCCCCAGCCGTTGTTGTTGCCGGTTTCGAATACCCAGTTGGAGGTGTTGACAGCCGTGCCGTTAAACTCGTCGGCCCATACCTGCTGGTAGGTTTGGGCGTGGGTGGTGCGGGGCGCGCTGGCAAGCAGCAGCGCCGCCGCCCCCAGGAGGGAGGTAAGCGGTAGTCTCATGGTTTGGTGGAAAAGGAGTGGGTGAGAATGGCATCACCAGCTTTGGCCTGGCGGCCCGCAGCAGCGATATGCTCAAATATCCCGCGCCGCGCCGCATTTACCAAGCTTCCCAAATTGGTTTTCAGGCGCCAAGGGGGGGTAGGGCACCTTGGTTTTACGCCTACCGCACATGCTGCACCTGGCGCATGCTCGTGCTGGCGGCCACGGGCTACCTACCCCTGCCAATTCGTTTCAGGCTAAAAAACAACGAAAAAAGTGGGCTGGTCCCCAAAGTTTTTTTAACCTCTGCCCGCTAAGGATACCTGCATTCCAGGCTGCCTGCCCTACCCCTCGTCCACTAGCCAACCATACGTTTTCACATTTATTTTTATCTTCATCAAATCGACAGCTAATCTTCATCTTCATTTAACGGCCGCCGCGCGAATGTTGTACCATCATTCCTCCTTCACCCCTCCCCGCTCCATGCACGTTCTGCTCGTTGAAGACGAAAAAAGCCTCCACCAGGAGGTGCGCCAGTTCCTTGGCCAGGCCCAGTACCTGGTCGACTCGGCCCACACCTACGCCGAGGCGTCGGAGAAGCTGTTTGTGAACTCGTATGACTTTGTGCTGCTCGACCTGGGCCTGCCCGGCGGCGACGGCCTCGACCTGCTGCACGCGGCCCGCCAGAGCGAGAAGCAGGAGGCCTCGTTTATTATCCTGACCGCCCGCGGCGCCCTCGACGACCGCATCAAGGGCCTCGACCTGGGGGCCGACGACTACCTGCCCAAGCCCTTTTCGCTCTTGGAGCTGACGAGCCGCATGCAGGCCATTACGCGCCGCAAGTTTGGCCTGAAGCGGCCCGAAATCACGTTCGGCGACGGCTTCGTGATGGATGCCACCGCCCGCACCGTGCGCTACGGCAGCACGCCCGAGGTGCCCGGCCCCGAGGTGCCGCTCACCAAAAAGGAGTTTGACCTGCTGCACTACCTGCTGCTGCACCGCGGCCGGGTGCTCACGCGCCTGCAGCTGGGCGAGCACCTGTGGGGCAACGTGCTGGAGGACGACTCCGACTCAAATTACATCGACGTGCACATCAAAAACGTGCGCAAGAAGCTGGCCCAGTTCGGCTCGGCCGACTTTATCGAGACCGTGCGCGGCATCGGCTACCGGGCGGTGTAGCCGCTGGTGGCTTAATACGTTAAGTAAACAAGAACGTCATGCTGAGCTTGTCGAAGCATCTCGCTCGCGCCGTTTGGGCAAGTAAACCAAACGGCGCGAGCGAGATGCTTCGACAAGCTCAGCATGACGTTCTTGTTTATACTTTACCAACCGATTTTTGCCTAAAGAATGCGATTAGAAACTAAGCTCGGCCTCTTCAATGGCCTCTCCAAGCTGCTGCTGGTGCTGCTGGGGGCGCTGCTGATTCCGCCCGTGGTGCAGCGCGTGGCCGTGCTGCACACCGACCAGCGCCTGCGCGATAAGAAAACCGAGCTACTGCGCCTGATTAAGCGCGACGGGCTGGCCGAGTTTCTGCGCGCCGAGCAGAAGGAGAGCTACGCCGACTACAATATTCTCAAGCAGGAATACATTACCATCGTGCCGCTGCCGGCCTACCCCGACGGCCAGGCCGGGCCGCCCACCGAGCGCATTTTTGAGGAGCCCCGGCAGGTAGACCAGCAGGTGGAGGACTTCCGCATCTTGAGCTACGTGGCCCCGCTGCGGCTGCCGGCGCGGGGCGTGAGCCAGCTCGCGGAGGCGGCCCCGCGCCGCTACCGCCTCGAAATTGGCTCGTCGCTGGCCACCGTGGAGCTGCTCACCGACACGCTGCGGCGGCTGGCCCTGTGGGTGCTGGTGGCGGGCGCGCTCATCACGGTTTTTACCGATGCCGCCTTTGCCCACTACTCGCTGGGGCCGCTGCGCGAGCTGATTTCGCGCAAGCTGCGGAGCATCCGGCAGCCGGGCGAGTTTTCGTTTCAGCGCCTCGACACCGACACCACCGACTTTCGGCGGCTCGACGACTCGCTCTCGGCCCTGATGCGCCAGCTGCAGGCCTCGTTTGAGAAGGAGCGCGAGTTTATGAGCAACGTGAGCCACGAGCTGCTCACGCCCACCAGCATCCTGCAGTCGCGCTTCGAAAACATGCTGCAAGACCCTACCCTGCCCGAGGCCCACGGCCGCCAGATAGTGGAAAGCCAGCGCACCCTCTACCGCCTGCGCAACACCGTGCGCACGCTGCTGCTCATCGCCAACATCGAAAATGAGCAGTACCTGCGCGACGCCAGCGTGCCCCTGGCCCAGACCGTGCGCGACGTGGCCGAGGAACTGGACGACCGCCGCCAGCAGCGCGAAATTGAGCTGCATATTGACCTGCAGCCCGACTACGTGGTGCCCCGCGCCAACGCCACGCTGCTGCACACGCTGCTGCGCAACCTGCTCAGCAATGCCATCAAGTACAACCACGAAGGCGGCCAGATTCGGGTGCTGGGCCGCCCTACCCCCCCCGGCGGCTACCAGCTGCGCGTGGAAGACGACGGCCCCGGCATCGCCGCCGAAAACCTGCCGCTGCTCTTCGACCGCTTCCGGCGCTTCCACGCCACCGGCCCGCAGGCCCCCGAGGGCTATGGCCTGGGCCTGCCCATCGCCAAAACCATCGCCGCCTTTCACAAAGCCACGCTCCGGGCCGAGTCGCAGGTGGGCAAGGGCACGGCCTTCGTGCTGGAATTTGAGGGGTAGGGCAGCCAGCGCACTATACTCGTACACCGAATCTTACCCCAAAATCCTGCCGCTTGATGCGCGGCAGCGTGTGCCACTCGTGCTCAATTTTGGTCATTAGCAAGGCGTTATCAAACCTGACGGAGCCATTGGCAAACCGGCTTTCATCGGCGAAAAAGCTGGATTTAACCATTTTTACAGCTAGCGGCTGGACCCGCCAGGCGTAGGTAGCCAGCCGCAGCCCATCGAAGGCCGGGCCGTTGGGCGAGTACCCAACGGCGCCTCGCTCCAGAAAATCCGATACGTTTTCCAGCGTTTCAAAAACAGAATCCGGCGCGAAGGCCGCTGTTTCTTCGGCGTCGATGGCCACCTGCGTACCATCCGAGTTGGTGAAGTCTACGTGGTAAGCTGGCCCCGTTTCTACCACGTTGAATTGGGCCAGGAAGTGCTGGCCGGAAAATAATCGCCCGCCCACCAGGGCGTTCAGCGGCGAGGAAGTGTCGCGCCGCGGCACGTATACGCCCTCCCGCACTTGGCCGTTTTCGTCCCACTCCACGGCAATGCGGTGGGCGCCATTTTCGGAGGCAATGCCCAGAAGGTCGGGCCAGCCCTTGGGCTTGATGTGCTTCAGTCTAATCAGGCAAATACCCACCACAGCTTTCCCCCGGTAGAGCTTGGGGCGAAACGGCGCGGGCACCAAGCGGGCCACATCGGCCGGGTCGGCCGTAAAATTGATAAGGATGCGCCGGTCAATGAGGCCGTGCAGCGTCGGGATTTTCATAAGGGCAGGAGCGGCTGTTGAATCTGCGGCTTCTACCTGGCAAGACGAGACTTTTAAGAGAATGCTTTAAGATATCCAGCAACCACTTTTTTCATACAGGCCTGAGTTTAGTAATTTCCTTTAATAATATTTCTGAGAAATTTAAATCTATGGGTGCTATCCATTCTTCTGGCAACGCAAAATCTTTAGCCGAGTGCAGAGCAATTGACATTGGAATTGTTGCGCCTTTATAGCAAGCCTTGACTATCTTTTTTGCTTCGATAAGCTCACTAGCTTTTATGTTTTTTGCCACTACCAATCCACAACTTCTATCGGGAAAAGCCAAGTAATACCCATCAGGAAAAGCTTGTTCCAATTCATACGCAAGCAATACGCGACTTGAGCCAATGCCGTCACTGTGCATGAAAGCGATGAAGATAATACGTTGCTTATCATCGCTCATTTTAACTTGCGTGTAGAAATTTTCATCGTCTGCGATTGAGTTTCTCAAATTCTCAAAAGCCACTTGCTGCCAATTTATTTGGCCGTCATTCAATTCTTGATACTCTTCTTGGGTCAAATAGACCATTGACTCTGATGAATCAATAATTACCCAAGTCAGCGCAACAGAATTATCCAAGAAATTAATATGAGGGAGCTGCCAAGTTGTACCCTCATGGTAGCTACTTGGTATAATTAGCGGGAATATCGTGTCTGGGTTAATTGTCATAAGAGCGTTATCTAAAAAAGCAGGGAGCTGTCATATCTGCTACCCCAGCGCCGCGCGCACCTGCGCCACGCGCTCTGCCACCGAGCCATCGAGCAGGGTGTAAGGGATGCCCAGCATCTCCAGCTGCATCAAAATAGCGCCGTGCTGGAACTGGCGCAGCGCCTCGGGGCCGCGCCAGCCATCGTCGGCGAAGGGCACGGTGGGCAGGCACACGAAGGTGTGGGCGTAGCGCCGCGCGCACACCCGCGCCAGGGCCAGCAGGGCGGGGTCGCAGCGGTGAAAATAGTAGTAGGAATACAGCGCCGTGGTGGCCGCGTTGGTGTCGCACACAAGCCAGCCGCGGGCCTGGGGCGTGGCGGCATCTTCCAGCTCGAGCTGGCGGCGGCCGATGTAGAGCAGGTCCTCGTAGTCGAGCGCGCCGTTTTTTTGCTCGTGCAGCAGGCGGCCGTACTC
This sequence comes from uncultured Rhodanobacter sp., assembly GCA_964657755.1. Lineage (GTDB taxonomy): Bacteria > Bacteroidota > Bacteroidia > Cytophagales > Hymenobacteraceae > Hymenobacter. The sequence goes on along the minus strand of CAZZWL010000120.1, from coordinate 4,218 downwards.
GGGAACCCAGGCGGTGCCCAAGGCCTCGGCCAGGGCCTGGCAGAGGGTGGTTTTGCCGCTGCTTTCGGCGCCCAGCAGCACCAGGCGCGGCACGATGGCGGGCAGCACCGCGCCATACTGCGCCGCAATGAACGGGTGAATCAGGGCTAAGGGGTCAGTAGCAAAGGGCGAGCGCTGGGCCAGCGCGGCGCGCAGCCGGGTGCCGCTGATGGGCACGCGCTGGCGCGGCTCATCCACCAGCACGTGAGCCGCCCCGAGGTACTCGGCAAAGCCCCGCCCGTAGGGTTCGCTACTAAAAACCACGTCGATGTGGTAGCCGTGGCGGGCCAGCCACTGGCGCACGAATTCGCGGTGCGTGTGGTCGTCGGCCGCGTTGGGGGGCACGCCGTCGGCTTCGGCGGTGAGGGCCACGATGCGCAGGGGGGTAGGGCCCACGCGCGGGCCCTGGGCAAAGTCGTCGCCGCGGTAGAGCTCGCGCAGCCAGGCGGCGCGGGCCGGGGCCGGGTGCCGGGTATCGTCGGGGTGGGCATACACGAGCACGAGCAGCTCGGCCACCTGGGCGGCGGCGGTTTCGAGCAGCAGCTGGTGGCCCCGGTGCGGTGGCCAGAATTTGCCTACCACGAGGCCAAGGGGAGGAAGCATGGGAGAGGGGCAGGGCGTTAGCTTGCCGCAAGTAAGCGCTATTTTGGGGCAAAGCAGCGAGGCGAACCTGGTAATTCGCCTTGTCTGGGCATAAAACGATTACCGCTCCAGGTCGCACGAACCAGCAAAATTCGCACTCCTACTTTGCCTCGTTTTTGAAACGATACTGACAACCAGCAAGCTAAAGCGCCCCTCCTACCTCCATGCCTACCCCCCTGCTGGCCTTCGAGCACGTGACCGTGCGGCACCTCGACCGGCTACTGTTCGCTGACCTCAGCCTGCGCCTTGAGCCGGGCCAGCACCTGGCGCTGGTGGGCCCCAGCGGCGCGGGCAAAAGTGCCCTGCTGGCCGCGCTGGCGGGCCAGCTGCTGCTCACGGGCGGCGTGGCCACACGCCCTGGGCTGGCCGCCGCCGCCCACCAGCGCGCGCCCACTGACCCACTAGCCAGTTGGCAGCAGGTGGTGAGCTTGGTGGGTACGCGGGCGCCTTTCCAGGCGCGGCCGGGGGGTAGCGCCCTCTACTACCAGCAGCGCTACGAGGCCACGGCCGCCGAGGAAGTGCCCACCGCCCGCGAGTACCTGCTGGCCGGCCCGCCGCCCGCGCCCGGCGCGGCCTGGACCTACGCCCGCGTGGTGGCGCGCCTGCGCCTGGAGCACCTGCAGGAGCAGCCGCTCATTCAGCTATCCAATGGTGAAACCAAGCGCCTGCGTTTGGCCAAAGCCTTGCTGCGCAACCCCTTATTGTTGCTACTGGATAACCCGCTGGCGGGCCTCGACGAAGCCAGCCGGGCCGATTTTGATGGGCTGCTGGCCGAGGTGGCGGCGGCCGGCTGCGCGGTGGTGCTGGCCACGGCGCCGGCTGAAATTCCGGCCATCGTGACGCACGTGGCGGTGCTGCGCGCCGGCCAGCTGGCCGCGGTAGTGCCGGTGGCCGCCTACGTGCCTGCGGCGCCCCCTACCCCCTCGCTGCCCGACGAAGCCGCGCTGCGAGCGCTGTGGCCGGCCGCGCCGCCGGAATTTACTACGCTGGTGAAGCTCGAAAACGTGACCGTGCGCTACGGCGAGCGCCTTATTCTGGACGGGCTGCATTGGGAGATAAAGCCCGGCGAGCGCTGGGCGCTGCTGGGGCCTAATGGCGCGGGCAAGTCCACGGTGCTCAGCTTGTTGAATGGCGACAACCCCCAGGCGTACGGGCAGCGCATCACGCTCTTCGACCGGCGCCGGGGCACGGGCGAGAGCATCTGGGATATTAAGCGGCGCATCGGCTACGTTTCGCCCGAGCTGCTGCAGTACTTCCCCGGCCAGCCCACCTGCCTGCAAGCGGTAGCCTCAGGCTTTGCCGACACGCTGGGGCCGGGCCGCCCTACCCCCCTCCAGCTGGCCGAAGCCCAGCAGTGGCTGGCCGTGCTGCACCTGGCCGACTACGCCGCCCGGCCCCTGCGCCAGGCCCCGGCCAGCGTGCAGCGCCTGTGCCTGGTGGCCCGCGCGCTGGTCAAAAACCCACCGTTGCTACTGCTTGATGAGCCCGGCCAGGGCCTCGATGCGGCCCAGCAGCCCTACTTCCGGGCCGTGCTGGAGGCTATTTGCGCCGTGAGCCCGGTGGCCCTCATCTACGTGAGCCACTATGACGCCGACATCCCCGGCAGCGTGACGCGGGTGCTGGAGTTGCGGGCGCCCGGCGCGGGCCGCGCAGCTTCTTAGCATTCGCGCACGCCGGGGGGTAGGGCCGGCCAGATTAGCTCGTTTCCGCGCCTTAGTTTGCGCTGTTTGTGCCCGGCGCGGCAATTCCTGCGTTAGCCTGCCACAGGCCAGCGTACCCGCCGGCTCATCCCTTATTTTTCTGTCATGAATATTTTAATTACGGGCGGCACGGGCCTGATAGGCACCCGCCTGGCCGAGTTGCTCACGGCCGCCGGCCACGCGGTGGCCCTACTCAGCCGCACGCCCACGGCGGGTGGGCCCTACCTCACTCTTGGCTGGGACCCCGCCGCCGACACCATCGACCCGGCGGCCGTGCCCTGGGCCGACGGCATTGTGAACCTGGCCGGCGCCAACGTGGGCGAGGGCCGCTGGACGGACGCCCGCAAGCAGGAGCTGCGGGCCAGCCGCCTCACGGGCCTGGCCGTGCTGCACCGCGAGCTGGCCCGGCCGGGCCACCACGTGCGCACGGTAGTTTCAGCCTCAGCCATTGGCCTCTACGGCGACACCGGCGAGCAGCTGGTGACGGAGGAAACCCCGCCGGCCACCTCGTTTCTGGCGGACCTGACCCAGCAGTGGGAGGCGGCCGCCGCGCCCATCGCCGCGCTGGGCATCCGGCTGGTACTGCCCCGCATTGGGGTGGTGCTGAGTACGCACGGCGGCGCCCTTCCCGCCATAGCCGCGCCAGTGAAGCTGGGCCTCGGCGCGGCCCTGGGCAGTGGCCAGCAGTACATCTCCTGGATTCATATCAACGACTTGTGCCGCCTATTCATCTCGATGTTGACCGAGGACAACTGGCGGGGCCCCACCAATGCCGTGGCTCCCTACCCCGCTACCAACCAGGCTTTTACCGAAGTGCTGGCCGCCGTGCTGCACCGCCCGCTCCTGCTGCCGCGCATCCCGGCCTTGGTGTTCCGACTGCTGCTGGGCGAGCAAAGCAGTATCGTGCTAGCCAGCACGCGGGTGAGCGCGGCCAAGGCACTGGCGCAGGGCTTCACCTTCGAATATCCCACGCTGCGGACGGCGCTTACGGCGCTGTACGCCAGCGCCTAAGCGGGCGGCGCGACCCCGGCCGGCGCGGGCCGTTCGTCTGGGGGTAGGGCCGCCAGCGGCGGGGCGGCGAAGTAGCGCAGCCGGTAGCAGTTCATGGCCGTGGTGCCGAGCTGTTGCAGCAGGCAGTAGTTGGCCACCGCGCCCACGGCCGCGCCAATAACGGGCACGAGCTGCGCCATTTTAGCCAGGTCGATGTAGTCGCGGTATTCCTGCTGGAAGGTGCGCCAGTCGAAGTCGGCCGCCTCGGCAGGTAGAGTTTGGCGGTAGGCATCCCAGTGGGCCAGGCGGTAGTACGTCTCGTTGCGGGTGTGCTGGCTGCTGAAGGCTAATTGAAAAATGTGCAGCAGATAAAGCCGCTCCGAATAATCGCGCACGTCGTAGCCGTAGCAGGCCGCCACATCAAACAGCAGCTTGAGCTTGAGGCCCAGCAGCAGCGGAAAATCAGCCAGCCCGAGTAGGAAGCCGCCTGCCCCCGTCACGGCGCCTTCGGCGGTGGCCATGAGGCGGTAATCGCGCAGGTGGTCGCGCACGGCGGCCTCGCGGGCGGCCAGCGTGGGGGCATCCAGGGGCCGGCGCGTGGTATGCGTCGAGCCAAAGAGCACGCCCCGCACCAGTTGCTTAATGGTGCCGGTCACGGCCTGATGCAGCCGCTCGGGCAGCCAGCCATTGAGCCGCAGCTGCACGCGCCGGGTAAACTTATCGAGCCGCGTGGGCAGCCGCTGCATCTGCTGTTGCCAGGCTTGCAGTTCGGCGTAGGCGGCTTGTTCGGCGGGGGTTGAGGGGGTAGGCATGGGTAGGGATAGGAGCAACGAGAGGGAGTACGGGG
>CAZZWL010000119.1:0-16927 GCA_964657755.1 uncultured Rhodanobacter sp. | reverse complement strand
CCACCTGCTGGGCCTGGGCCTGAGCGAGGAAACGGGCCTAGTCTTCCGGCCCGGCCAGCCCCCCGAAGTATTTGGCGATGAGACGGTAGTGCTCGTGGATGGCCGCCAGCTCAGCGCCCGCCGCTACGAGGGCCTACCCCCCGGCCAGCCCGTGGGCGGCCAGGGATTTAGGGTAAGCCTGCTGGCAGCCGGCGACACGTTTTCAGTGAGCAATGGGTAATTTGAGTAATGAGAGTAATCGGAGTAGTGGGAGTAATGCCGTTCTACTCACCTGAATATCATTACGCGCACTACGCGCACTGGGGCACCAAAACATTCTAAATTCGCGTTGGGCTGGCTACTAAATTTCCGTACGCACCTCATGTTTCTGCTTCGTTCTCGCTTCTGGCTGGTGGGTTGGCTCGCGCTACTGGCCGTGGGCTGCACCCGCAAAACGGTGTCGTTCAACTCGCGGCCCGGCGACCTGGCCGTGACTGGCCTCGGCGCCCCCGGCGATACCCTGACGACCACCACCCGCAAGGGCGCGCCCAAGCTCGGCATTGCGGGCCGCAAGGCCGTGCTGACCAAGGAGGAAGAGCGCGCCGCCAAGGAGCTGGAAAAAGCCGGCCAGCGCAAGAAGCGCATCAAGAAAAACGTCTTCCTGGGCGACCGCATCAAGCGGGGCGTGGTGAAGTCGGGCCCCAAGGGCCGCAACCAGGTAATTGAGGTATTTTACTACCTCAAGACCTTCAAGCAGCCCAACCCGATGGCGCCGGCGGTCTTCTACTTCAGCACCAAGAAGCACAGCATCTACAAGGCCGTGGGCGAGCTGGATGCGAGCACCGACAAGGTGCTGCACGGCCCCTACAAGAAAATGCAGAACAACCAGGTGCTCGAAACCGGCTACTTCGCCAACGGCACCCGCCACCTGCGCTGGGAGAAGTTTGACAAAAAAGGCGTGCTGCTCACCAAAACCCACTACGAGATGGGTTTCCCGCGCGACGCCAACATCAGCTACTACGACGCGGGCCAGACTATGCTGCGCGAGGTGGTGCCCTACGTAAACGGCAAGCTGGAAGGCGATTATGCTATGTTTCGCAACGATGGCCGCCGCCTCTGGACCGGCCACTTCGAAAACGGCCACCGGGTAGGCGAGTGGACCAACTTTGGCGACTACAAGAAGTACCCGCGCTACGTGTTTCAGTACGCCGAAACCGGCTACGAGCCCGAAGTGGAGGAGCCCGAGCTCGTGCGCGAGTACAGCCACGGCGGCTCGGTTATTTTCGACAAGGAGAAGAACATCGACAAGCGCGGCGAGGCCGACCCCGACGCCGCGCCCGTGAAGGATGCCCGCCGCCCCGGCAGCCACGGCGTTCCTACCCCCCGCCCGCCCGTGCGCAAGGCCCCAAGCCGCCGCCCCGGCTACCACCCGCCCGTTGCCACGCCGCCGGCCGTGTCGCCTACCCCCCCCGGCACGCCCGCGCCTTAGTCAGCAGTCAGCTCAGTAAAACGCATCCTCAAAGACCTCGACCCGGAAGCCGTCGCGCAGCTGCGTGAGGGCCACGATGTCGAAGCGAATATCGCCGCGCCAGTCCAGCTCGTGCTGCAAGTGCGTGGCCGCCAGGCGAAACAGCTCTTTTTTGCGCTTCGAAACGAACGTCTCGGGCGGGCCAAACTGGCTGCCCGAGCGGGTCTTTACCTCCGCAAAAACCAGTAGCGCCGTGCCCTGGCGCAGCACCAGGTCTACCTCGGCGCGACCGTGGCGGTAGCCCTGGGCCAGCACCTCGTAGCCCGCTTGCCGGTAATAGTCGGCCGCCGCGGCCTCGCCCGCTTGGCCCAGCGCGTGCGCATCGGTTGGCATAAAGGGGGGTAGGAATAAGGTGGACGCTTCCGGCAAATCGCGGGTTTTGGCGGGCACCTGGCCCGGCCCGCAAGCTAAAGCCTGCGGCGCGAAGTAACTTTGTGCTGCCAGCTAGCCAGATGGCTCGTGCTTTCCTTTTCCTCCGCTCTATGGACCTGTATTCGGCTTGTGCTGCGCCTTTGGGGTCGGTAGCTCCGGCGCCCGCCGCTGCGGCGGCTACCACCCAGCGGGCCATCGAGGTGCGGCGCCTGGGCCTGGTGCCCTACGTGCCCACCTGGGAGCTGCAGGAGCAGCTACTAGCTGATACGCTGGCTATTAAGGCCCAAAATCGCCAGACCGAGGCGGTGGCCCTACCCCCCCAGCCTACGCCCAACCACCTGCTCTTTTGCCAGCACCCGCCCACTTACACCTTAGGTAAAAGCGGCAAGCCTGAGCACCTGCTGCTTGATGAGGCAGCCCTGGCGGCGCACGGCGCCACGTTTCACCGCATCAACCGCGGGGGCGATATCACCTTTCATGGCCCCGGCCAGCTGGTGGCCTACCCCCTGCTCGACCTCGAAAACTTCCGGCCCGATATCCACTGGTACCTGCGGGCGCTGGAGGAGGCCGTTATCCAAACCCTGGCTACTTATGGGCTGCGGGCGGGCCGCATCGCAGGCCTCACCGGTGTGTGGCTGGGCTGGGAAGAAGGCGCCGCCAACCCGCGCAAAATCTGCGCGCTGGGCGTGCGCTGCAGCCGCTGGGTAACGCTGCACGGCCTGGCCCTCAACGTGAACACTGACCTGCGCTACTTTGGCTACATCGTGCCCTGCGGCATCAGCGACAAGGCCGTGACCTCGCTGGCCGCCGAGCTGGGCCACCCCGTGCCAGTGGAAGAGGTGCAGGAGCGGCTGCTGGCCGCTTTGCTCCAACAATTTAATGCGCACTTGACGCAGTAATTACGTAGGTTCCGGCGCCCGCCGGTAATTTTAGTTATGAAACAGGATATCCCTTTTGATGCGGTAGAAGGCGTGGCCATTGCCATCGTGCCCGACGAGGAGGCCGCGTCCGGCGCCGACGGCATGCCAACCTGGACGGTATACTTACTCAATCACAACAGCTTCAGCCTCGAAAATGTCCTCATTAGTTCCGATGGCTACGGCACCCAGCCCACTGGCGAGGCCGTGCGCACCTCCACGCTGCGCTATCATTTCCCGGCCGTAGGGCCACACTCGGCTACCCCGGTCGAGCTCATTGACCCGGCCGTATTTCATCTCACTAACCAGTACTGGGTAAGCTATTACCGCGATACTAAGATTTTTGATAAGAAATTTGTCTTTGTGCCCGACTCCATCGTGGCGGCCAATCTTAGCCGGCTTGACCTGCTGAACGGCCGGGCGGGCGTGCTGCACGGCTAGCTTTTTCTTGGCGCTGGTGCTACCTTCCCCGTGGCGCGCGCCACACCGATTTGTTACATGAACCACTTTAGTATTTACCTGGGCTTGGCGAGTATGTGGGCACTGCTGGTAGCTATGTTCGCGGTGCCCTCCATCGTGCAGATTGCCCATCTCAAAAACCTGCTCGACACGCCCAACGGCCGCACCGTGCACCAGTCACTGACGCCCCGCCTGGGGGGGGTAGCGATTTTTGCGGGCTTCATGTCGGCGCTCACCATTTTTGCCCCCCTCGGCAACGGGGTGAAGGAGCTGCTGGCGGGCTGCATTATCTTGTTCTTCGTGGGTTTGAAAGACGATTTGGTGACTATCTCCGTCGCCAAGAAATTCGTGGGCCAGCTGCTGGCCACGGGGGTCGTCATGATAATGGCCGATGTGCGCGTGACCAGCTTCCAGGGCATTTTGGGTATCTATGCGCTGCCGGTGGGTGTGAGCTACGCCTTCACCTTTGTCATGATTGTGGGTATTACCAATGCCATCAACCTCATTGATGGTCTCGATGGCTTGGCGGGCACCATCGTGCTTATCCTAACGGGTACGTTTGGCTATTATTTCTACCGCTACGGCGGCCCCGAATTCAGCAACTATGCCTTCGTGGCGGTGTGCCTCATTGGCGGTATGCTGGGCTTTTTGCGTTATAACTTCCACAAGGCCAGTATTTTCATGGGTGATACTGGTTCGCTGGTTTGTGGGTTTATCGTGTCGGTGCTAGCCATTCAGTTCATTGAATTGGGGAGCCGCACCGGCCAGCCTTTCGGCAGCGAATCTCCCTCCGTGACGCTGGGCGTGCTCTTCGTGCCGCTGTTTGATACGCTGCGCGTATTTATTCTGCGCATGGCCGCTGGGCGCTCGCCTTTCTCTCCCGACAAAAACCACGTGCACCACCGTATTATGGCTATGGGTTTCGCCCAAATCAGCACTGTGCTGTTGCTTGGGCTATTAAACCTGGTAGTTATTCTCTTCGTGATTAACTTTTATTCACTCGGCAATCTGGTGCTGATAAGTGTGTTGGTGGTATTTTCAGTGCTGCTTAGTGTGTTTTTGGGCGTTTACCAAAGCCGGGCTGCCCGGCGGCAGGTAGCGTCGTCTTCCTGACTACTGCCTTGGCTGCCGTGACTGCGGGCCGTTTGTCTCTCCTCCGTGGCTGTCTGGGCCTAGTAATGGCCGCCTGGCTGCTAGGCTGCCTGAGCATGCCCCGCGCCCTGGCCGCCGAGTACCGCCCCCTACCCCCCGCCGCGGCCCCCGGCCTGGCCGTCGATGGCTGGCTGCTGCACGATGTGCCCGGTAACCGCCTCATCCTATACTTGCCGGGCTACCACGCGCCAGCGCACGCCTACTACCAGTGGGTGCGGCTGCTGCCCCGCCAGCCGTTTCGGCTATCGTTTGCCGCCGCTCCGGGGCTAAGTATTTTTCTGGATAATCGGTTAGTATTCAATGCTAAGCGTAGTGGGCGTTACGTTCTAGACCTTGCCCGCGCCGCGCCAGCCGCCCACGCCGGGCAGCAGCACCTGCTCGCCGTTTGGCAACCCGACGGCTACCCTGCGCTTAGCTCCTTTAGTACCGAAACACAAGCCGTGGCGCGGCTCGCCAGCGTGGTGGCGCCAACTACTGGCCCGGTAACAATTATGGCGCGCGCACCCGTGCCAGGTGATAATGTGCTGCTCGTGCTGTTGATGCTGGTGGGCCTGCTCTACGGCGTAGTGCGGGCAACTAACCCCATTGGGCTAGCGCGCATTCTGCAGGTCAATGAACTGTTTGGTAGCTCCACTGAGCCCCAGGCCTTTCTCACGCGCCCGGCGTTCACCTGGCTCAATCTGGGGCTTGTGGGGCTCTTCGCACTGTCGCTGGCGCTTCTGCTCACGGCGCTGCATACCGACCTGAGTAGCCTGCCCCTGCTGCAGCGCGTACTGAAAGTGCCGGAGTCGGCCATTGTGGTGCGCGTATCGCTCTACACCGGACTCATTTTGGCTTTCGTGCTGAGTAAATACCTTTTGGTTGAGCTACTTAGCTATATTTTTGACCTGCGTGATTTAGTTAACATCCACTACCGCGAGTTCTTACGCACCACGCTGCTGCTCGGATTACTTCTACCCTTGGTACTGCTGCTCTATTTGGGCTTGAATATGCGCTGGCCCCCTATCGTTGAACTAGCCAATGCCTGCGTGCTGTTACTGCTCACGGCCACAGTGCTTCGGGTGGCTCGAACTTTGCACCAACGCACCTCCCTGCTTAATCTTCATTTGTTCGCGTACCTTTGTGCTACCGAAGTACTGCCCCTCGCTGTTTTATTGAAGCTTATTGTATTTACATATGCTTCGTGAACCGTTGCTGGGTGAAATATAAATTTAATATATAGTTCTAGTATTACCCTTTTCTTTTTTCTATGGCCGAGAGCGCAGCACAGCCGGGTTTGGACCGGCACGCCCAGCCCATTCGCAGTATCTTGGTTACCCAGCCCAAGCCCGCCACCGACGTTTCACCTTACTTTTTACTGGCTGAGAAATACGGTATTCGTATAGACTTCCGGGAGTTTATTGACGTGCAGGGCGTTCCGTACAAAGAGTTTCGGAAGGATAAGGTAAATATCTTAGAGCACACGGCAGTTATTTTCACTAGCCGCAATGCCGTGGACCACTTCTTCCGCATTTGCCAGGAAGCCAAGCTGGAAATGCCCGCTGAAATGAAATACTTCTGTATTTCGGAGCAAACGGCTAACTACCTTCAGAAGTACATCGTTCTGCGCAAGCGCAAGCTTTTCGTGGGCTTACGCACGGCGGCCGACTTATTCGACGTAATCAAAAAGCACAAAGGCGAGAAATTTCTCTACCCCTGCTCCGATATCCGGAAAGATGACTTACCCGAATTTATGCGGGCGAATAACCTGAAATTTACGGAGGCGGTGATTTACCGTACTGTTGCCAGCGATTTATCTGATTTGGCCGAGGTGAAGTACGACTGCCTGGCGTTTTTCAGTCCTTCTGGTATCAGTTCGCTATTTGTTAATTTTCCTGACTTCACGCAAGATGGTACCCGCATTGCCGCCTTTGGCCCAACCACCGCTAAGGCCGTCCGTGATGCCAACCTCGTCCTTGATATTGAAGCTCCTATGCCCAATGCCCCCTCAATGACGGGTGCCATTGAGGCTTACATCAGGCGGTACTCGGCCTGAAATCTACACGTGCCTGGTAAAAGAAAGCGGGCTAACGAGCGTAAGACGTCAGGTTTGAACTGGGCGAATAAATCAGTGTGTCCGTCGTTTCTTTCGAACGACTAGCGCTACCGGACAGTTATTTAGTAGTTACATTTGAACGTAGATTGTTGATACTCTCTACTGTCCTTAGCCAATCTATTCGCCCCCTTTCTTCGCTGCCCTTATGAAAGGATTATTACTTGCCGCGTTGTTGCTGTCGACTGCCGTGGCGCCTGCCTTGGCGCAGCAACAGCCACAGTTCACGCATTACGGCCTTAATAGTATGTACCTGAACCCGGCTTACGCGGGTATTAAAGGGCAAACGGAGGTCAATGTCATCGGCCGCTACCAATACTTGAATTTGGGCAACTCGCTGGGAGACGATAACGGCTCGCCACGCACGGGCATGGTTTCAGCGTCCATACCCATTCTGCCACTTGGCGGTGGGGTAGGGCTGGCGGTGTATTATGACCAAGCCGGTGTGACGAAGATGACCAATGCGGCCCTTTCCTATTCGCAGCACATTAAGTTGGGTAATGCCAAACTAGGACTGGGTATCCAGGGTATTTACACCTACATTGGTAAGGGCACGTACCGCGCTATCGACCCCAACGATATTAATATCCCCGCTAATTCGTCCGACCATAAGTTTGACGCCGGAGCCGGTATTTGGTACGAAGCGCCCAAATTCTACGCTGGTCTGAGTCTCAACAACCTCTTGCGCTCCGAATACACCTTCAAAAGCAATGGTACGGCAGGGGTAGCCAGCCAGTATTTAGGTGAAAACCACGCCTACCTGACAACGGGCTACAATATCGAAGCGTCCTCCAACGTTACGGTCACGCCAATGGTCCTGGTAAAGGCCGTGTTACCAGGGCGCTATGACACTAAAAGCAAGTACGACAATCAGCACAACTACTCTTTTGAAGCTGGTGCCCGAGCAACTTTCAATGACCAAATTTGGGCTGGCCTTAACTACCGTTACGATGAGTCAGTATCTGGTCTCTTAGGCTATGCCTTCGGGGCGGATAATCGCTACCGTATCGGCTACGCATTCGACTTCATTGCCTTCAATCAAGCCGCACGTGCCTTCAGTTCCCACGAAATCCTCTTCTCCTTGCGTCTTCCTAAAGCAGTACTGCTTACTCGCCCAGCCATTCGTACCCCGCGCTATAGCTTCTAGCCTGCGCGAAAGGGAGTTTGCTATAGGAGCAAAATTAATTACACCGATAAGTTGTGGTTAAATAGGATTTTAGATAGATTTTTAGGGTTGTCCAGCAGGTTTTTTGCCTGGTTGAACGAATAAGCGTGTCTGTGTGTCAGAAGCGTGTTGCGCAGCCATTTGGTGCAACGTAGATTTGCCAATACTTACACAACTTACCCCAATCGCTGCCTGATTATAAATTAGTTCTTTCTCCCTATTATGAAAAAATTTCTGGTATTACCTCTATTAGCCTTATCGGGGGTACTTCTGGGTGGCTGTTTTACTAAAAACTTCCAGGGCGACCTAGTAGGGACCGATGACCGGCCCATTTTTAATCCGCAGGAAGTACCCTTTGGAATGGTGCCTTGCCCTGGCGGAACCTTCCACATGGGGCAGACCGACCAAGACATCGCGGCCTCTATGGTGAACATGAATAAGCAGGTAACTATTGCCGGCTTCTATATGGACGAAACCGAGATTACCAATAACGAATACCGGCAGTTTGTTAATGCGATTATGCAGGATTCTGTAGAGGCGCTAGGCGAAGATTACATTAAAACAGAGCTCTACCCGGATACTACTGTTTGGGTACGCGATTTCACCTATCACATGGGTGACCCATTGTTGGAGTACTATTACTCGCACCCGGCCTTCGACGACTATCCGGTAGTAGGTGTAGATTGGTTTGCCGCGCGTTATTTCTGCACATGGCGCACCAAACTTAAGAATAACACCAACGAAGAACTCGGGGAAGCTCCCTACCCTAACTTCCGTCTGCCATCGGAAGCTGAATGGGAATATGCTGCCCGTGGCGGCCGTGAAGGTGCTACTTTTCCGTGGGGTGGCCCCTACGTTCGCAATACCAGAGGTTGCATGTTGGCCAACTTTAAGCCGGGCCGGGGCGATTATGCCTCTGACGGCTATGCCTACACTTCCGAAGTAGGTTCTTACTTTCCTAATGATTTTGGACTGTACGACATGGCCGGCAACGTGAGCGAATGGTGCGACGATGCTTACATGGAAGCTTCTGTACCGGTAGTTTGGGACTTGAACCCCACTAACCCGGATGATAATGAGCCGCGTAAAGTAGTACGTGGCGGCTCCTGGAAAGACATTCAGTATTTCCTCGAAACAGGAACGCGTAACTTCGAATATCAAGATTCAGCCCGCTCTTATATTGGCTTTCGCTGCTCCATGATTCAAATCGGCATGGGTACCAACCGCCGTTTAAATTAACAATCAATCATAGTCCAATTCATCCTTTTTCTCTTTCCTAACTTTAAAACGAGCTAATTAGCTTCAATTCAAAATGGCTGTCAAGAAAAACTTTCTCTACGACGATGTAATGCCGAAAGTATATGGCATTGGTGCAGCAGTTGTTATTATCGGTGCTCTATTCAAGATTCTGCACTGGAAAGGTGCCGACGTTATGCTAATGGTAGGTCTCGGTACTGAGGCAGTTATCTTCTTCCTCAGTGCTTTTCAACCTCACCAGGCTGAAACTGATTGGGGTCTCGTATATCCCGAACTGAGCGAAGGCTACGACCCTTCGACTAACGATAACCGCTTCCGCGACAAAGCGCCGCAGCCTAATGGCTTGACCGGCAAGCTGGATGATATGTTGAAGAATGCTAATGTTACGCCGGAAGCACTCACTAACTTGGGTCAAGGCTTGAACCGCTTGAGTGCCACTACCGCGCAGTTGGGTCAACTCGGTGATGCTACCAACGCTACTGACGAGTACACGCAGAAAGTGCGTACGGCGGCTCAATCGCTTGATGGCATTAACAAGGCTTATTCGAATACGGTAGAAGCCATTACCTCGCTCTCGAATGCCACGGGCGATGCTAAAGAGTATCATTTGCAAGTGCAGAACGTGACCAAAAATCTGGGCGCGCTAAATGCTGTGTACGAAATGGAATTGCAGGATGCTAATACGCACCTCAAGTCGATGAATCAGTTCTACGGTACCCTAGGCAAGGCTATGGAGAACATGACACAAGCCGGCAAGGATACGGAAAGCCTACAGTTGCAAGTAGCTGACCTAACCGGCAATCTCTCGTCGCTCAACCGCGTGTACGGCAACATGCTGAACGCAATGCGCGCTGGTGCTGCCAGCTAATCAAGCTAAGCAGACTAATTTATTTATTCGCGCTTATTCTACCACAATTTAGTAATATCTCTAGCAGATGGCAGGCGGAAAAGAAACCCCGCGGCAGAAGATGATTGGCATGATGTATCTCGTGCTGACCGCTCTGCTGGCGCTCCAAGTTAACTCAGCTATTTTGCTGAAATTCAAATTTATCGACGATAGCCTTACGGATGTCAATGGTAAAACCGAAACGGCTGCTGATAATACTGTTAAAGGTATCGAGGCAGCTGTAGCCAAAAACCGGAACCAGGCTGGTGATGTAGCCGTGCTCAAAAAGAGCCAGGAGATCCGGGATGAGACCAAGAAAGTTATTGACTACCTCAACGAGGTGCGTGATAATCTCTATAAGGCTACCGAGAATACCAAAGGTGGCAATGATTACAAGAATATGAGTGCCGAGGATAAGGTAGCTATTACCATGCTCGGTGGCAAGCAAAACGGCCTGGCCTACCCCATGCAGAAGCGCTTGAACGACTATTCAGGATATATTAAGCAATTTGTGCCTGATGCTCAACCATTGGCCCTCGATGCAAAGGATGATACGCGGATTGCTCCCAGTTCAGAGCAAAAACACAAAAATTTCGCAGAACTGAATTTTGAGAATACGCCAGTAGTAGCTGCGCTGGCGGTATTGAGTCAAAAAGAAACGGAAGTTCTGAAATACCAGGCTGACGCTTTGCAAAAGCAAGCTGAAAAAGTGGGTGCCAAAACTATCGTGTTTGATAAGCTGGGCGCTTTCGCTTCAGCTGAATCCAACACGGTAGCTGCTGGAACGAAATACAAAGCGGACTTATTTCTGACGGCTAGTGCTTCCAATCTGAAGCCAAGCATGACTTATAATGGCTCATCGTTGGCAGTAGGTCCCGATGGCCACGGCAAAGTAGAGTTTACGGCCCGCCCCGGTAGCTTTGACCAGGCTGGTAACGCTAAGGCCTCTTGGACAGGTACTATTCGCCTCAATCAAACTGGCCGTGACACCACGTTCAAGGTAACGGTACCTTACACCATTACCAAGCCGGTAATGCAGATTCAGTCGGCTTCGGTACAGGCCCTGTATTATCAGTGCGGCAACAAGCTGAGCGTACAAGTACCAGCTCTTGGTGCCCAGTATCAACCTAGCTTTGGTGGCTCTGGCGCGTCATTTATTCCTGGCCAAAAAGGGGAGGTAACGATAGTGCCGACTGCCCGTGAGGTGACCCTGAACGTAAGCAGCAGTGGCAATGCTATTGGCTCGCAAACTTTTAAGGTTCGTCCTATCCCGTTGCCGACTATTAAGTGCTTTGTGGGTAGCACGGATGCTGAGGATAAGCGCGGCGTAGCAGTAGGGCAATTGCGCACCATGACATTGCGTGCCATTCCTGACGCTGGTTTTGCTACTTTCCTGCCGGATGATGCCCGTTTCCGCGTGTCGCGCTTTGAGGTGACGCTGGCCCGTGGCAAGCGGCCAGTGCAGCAGACGCAAACCGTTAACGGCCCGCAGGGGGATATTAGCTCAATGGTGAACGTCGCTCGTGCCGATGACCGCCTGTTTGTGGAGGTAAAAGGTGTACAGCGCCAAAACTTTCAGGGTAAGGTGGAGGATGTAAATATGACCCGTACGTTTACTGTTTCGGTGCAATAAGGTAATTAGTAATTCGTTAGCTTTAAAAAATCTATTATGACCCGCTATTTCAAAGCACTGCCTATTACCGCTGTGGCTCTACTAGCCGCTTTGGCGGGCCGGGCGCAGGAGCAGGCCACCTCGACCGCTACGACGGGGGCTATCCGGCAGATTCCGGTTTCTGACCAAATGTTTCGTAAGACTATTTGGCGAGCCATTGACCTGCGCGAAAAGCAGAACCGCCCGATGTTCTCGGATGGTAAAGAAATCAGCCGGGTCATTATTGATGCGGTAAAGCGTGGCGAGCTTCAGGCTTATAAAAGCGACTCACTGACTTCGACGTTCTCGCCTAAGGAAATGTTGTCTAACATGTCCTACGCCTTGGAAGCTCCCATTAGCCCCGATGCTGATGGCGGTGACTGGGGCGGCACGCCTGCTCCGAAAAGCGCGAAAAAGGCTGCGCCAGCCAACGATGGGTGGGGTGCTCCTATTGCTTCTACTCCCTCAGCTACCAAACGCGTACCTAAGAAGGATGCGAGCGGTAAAATTCTGAAGGATAAGCGGGGCCGCACTATCTACACTACCGTTAGCACGGTGGCTGCCGCTCCGCCACCCCCGCCGCCGGCCACTACGGCTGAGTATCTACCCAAGGAGATTTACCAGATGGAGCTGACGGAAGAAATGATATTTGACAAGAAGCGTTCGCGGATGTATCACCAAATTAAAACGGTGTCGCTTAAGCTGCCTTCTACATTGAAAAGCAACACGTCTGGTTTGGAAAAAATTATTGCTACGTTCAAGTATTCGGACTTAGTGAAAGTATTCCGCAACAATCCACAGCAAGCCATCTGGTTTAATGCCCAGAATGATGCGCAGCATAAGAATCTGGCAGATGCGTTTGAGTTGTGGTTATTTAACTCGTACATCGTAAAAGTTTCGAATCCTTCGGGTGACGATTTGGCTACGCAGTATGGCAGTGAGCGTGAAGGTTTGTTGGCTGCTCAGCAAACGGCCGCTGATTTGGTAGAATACGAGTACAGCCTGTGGTCATTCTAAATCACGGTTACACGGATTCTAGCGGATTTTACGGATTTGTAGTTAATTAAAAAGGCCCCCCGCGCTAGCTAGCGCGGGGGGCCTTTCTTTTGGCTTCACTTATTTACTGGGGGGTAGGGGCTTCTTGCTGGTCGAAGTATGCAAGCAGAATTTTGGCTTTGGCTTTGCCAACTTCGGTAACTAGCTCAGGTTCAGTTAACTCCTTGATTTTTTTAACGGACTTGAACTTGCTCAGAAGCTTATCGGCGGTGACGGGGCCGAGGCCTTTAACGTCAGTTAGCTCGGTTTTGAGCGTGCCCGCGTCGCGGCGCGCGCGGTGAAAGGTGATGCCGAAGCGATGTACCTCGTCGCGCATGCGTTGGAAGAGGCGTAGGCTTTCGCTCTTCTTGTCGATGTAAAGGGGTAGGGGGTCGTTAGGCACGTAGATTTCTTCGAGGCGCTTGGCGATGCCGATAACGGCTAGTTGACCCCAGAGATTCAAGTCTTTAATCGCCTTCACGGCCATGCTGAGCTGACCTTTACCGCCATCCACGATAACGAGCTGGGGTAGGCTGGCGCCTTCGTCCACGAGGCGGCGGTAGCGGCGCGATACTACTTCATACATGGAGTCGAAGTCGTTGGGGCCGATTACCGTTTTGATGTGGTAATGTCGATAGTCTTTCTTGCTGGGGCGAGCATTGCGGAAGCACACCATCGCGGCTACCGGGTTGTCACCCTGAAAGTTAGAGTTGTCGAAGCATTCGATGTGTTTAGGGAGTTCGGTCAGGCGCAGGTCTTTTTTGATTTGCTCCATAATACGCACTTCGTTCACATCCTTGCTTTTCTCGTTCATGCTCTCTTTTTCCTTGCGGGCGTAAAGCACGTTCTTGATGCTTAGCTCCAGCAGCTTGCGCTTGTCGCCAATCTGGGGTTGGGCCACCGCTACGCCGGGGAGGGGTAGGGGCTCGATGGGCACGTTGGTGAGGATTTCCCGAGCTTCGCTCGCGTACTCTTGGCGGAGTTGCATGATGAGGGGCGCCAGAATCTCGCCATCCGACTCGTCCAGCTTCTTGGTCAGCTCCAGGTTTTGGGTTAGGATAATGCTGCCGTTCATCACCTTGAGGTAGTTGACGAAAGCGCCCTTCTCATTAGAAGCAATGCTGAACACGTCGATGTTGGTGAGCGTGGCGCTCACGATGGTGCTCTTGGCCTGGAAGTCGTCGAGCTTGTCCAGCTTCTGCTTGAACTGGTGAGCCAGCTCGTACTGCATTTCCTGGGCGGCGGCGGTCATCCGGTCGCGGAAATACTGCTTGGGCAGGCGCAGGTCGCCGTTGAGAATCTGCCGAATCTGTTGGATGTACTGGCCATAGGCGGCCTCATCCTCGTTGCCCACGCAGGGGCCTTTGCAGTTGCCAATGTGGTATTCGAGGCACACCTTAAACTTGCCGGCAGCCACGTTTTCGGGGCTCAGGTTGTAGGTGCAGGTGCGCAGGGGATATAGTGCCCGAATCAGCTCCAGCAGCACGTTGAGGCCACCCTGGTTGGCGTAGGGGCCGAAATACTGGCCGTCGCCGGGCTGCTTGTTGCGGGTCGGGATGAGGCGCGGAAAGCGCTCCTTGGTCAGCAGCAGGTAGGGGTAGGTTTTGCCATCCTTAAGCAGGATGTTGTACTTGGGCTGATGCTGCTTGATGAGGTTGTTTTCGAGCAAAAACGCGTCCGACTCCGAGTCCACAATAGTGAACTCGATGCGCTTGATATTTTTGACCAGCTGCTGGGTCTTCTTATTGTGGTCCTGCTTGGTGAAATAGCTGCTCACGCGCTTGCGCAGGTCCACGGCCTTGCCCACGTAGATGATGCCTTCGTCGTCGTAATACTTGTATACGCCGGGGCGGTGGGGGAGGTGGTTGATTTGCGCTTGTAGTTCGGGTTTGGCAGCCATGAATCGCAGATTTAGACAGATTGCGCGGATTTCGCAGATTCGGACGACCGCGATGTAACACGCCCGCTGGGGGGGTAGGGATAGTACGGTAATAAAACACAAAATGGCCGGCAAAAGTAGCCGGCCATTTCAGTAAACAGCAAGTGCCGCCCAAACCTGTGCAATCTTTCTAGGTAAGCACGCACGTTCGCAGTCGTCCAAATCTGCGAAATCCGCGCAATCTGTCTAAATCTGCGATTAGATGTCCTTGTCGTCCAGCTCGTCGAGCTTGGGCTGCACCATCTTCTGGTCGTTGGGGATGGTGTCGCGCTGGCCCGCACCGTAGTACTTCGAGCAGTCCAGCTCAATGGTGAGCGGCGCGGCGGGCAGCGGGAAGGGCCCGGTGTCCACGTCGAGCGACTTGTCGGCGTACACTTTCTTCATGAAGATGCCGTAGAGGGGTAGGGCCAGGCGGGCGCCCTGCCCGTAGGCGCCGGTGCGGAAGTGAATGCTGCGGTCCTCGCCGCCCACCCACATGCCGCACACCAGGTTGGGCGTGATGCCCATAAACCAGGCGTCGGAGTAGTTGGAAGTGGTGCCGGTTTTGGCGCCGATAGTAGTGTTAAACTTGAAGCCCGTGTGCAGAATGGTGCTGGTGCCGCCCGGCTCGGTGGTGCTGGCTTGCAGCATATTGGTCATTACGTAGGCCGTTTCCTCGCTGAGCGCCTCCTTGGTCTGGGCTACGAAGCGGCGTAGCTCGTTGCCATTCTTGTCCTCAATGCGCGTCACCATAATCGGGCTGGTCCACACGCCTTTATTGACAAAGGTGCCGTAGGCGCCGCATAGCTCATAAATGCTGCAATCGGAAGCCCCGAAGCCCACGGCCGGCACCGCGTCGATGGGCGACGTGATACCCAGGCGCTTGGCGTAGGCCACCACCGTTTCGGGCCCCAGCTTATACACCAGCCACGCCGTGATGGAGTTCATGGAGCGCGCCAACGCCTGCCGCAGCGTAAAGGTGCGGCCCGAAAAAGCGCCCTCGAAGTTATGCGGCGTGTAGGGCGGCCGGCCGGCCACGCCGGGGAACGTCGTCGCCACGTCGGGCCGCGGGAAGCACGGCGAGTAGCCCTGGTCGATGGCCGCCGTGTACACGATGGGCTTAAACGTGGAGCCCGGCTGGCGCTTACCCTGCCGCACGTGGTCAAACTTGAAAAACTTGTAATTGGGGCCGCCCACCCAGGCTTTTACGTAGCCGTTGAGGGGATTTACGGCCAGAAAGCCGGCCCGCAAGTAGCGCTTATAGTAGGCCAGCGAGTCCATCGGCGACATATTCACCTGCTTCTCACCCTCCCAGCTGAATACCGTCATCGGGTACTTGTGGTTGAGGTAATAGCGCACCGAGTCCTTGTTGCCCTCGAAGCGCTCGACCAGCGACTTGTAGCGCTGCGTGCGGCGCATGGAGGCCTCCAGGAAGCCCGGAATGACCTTGCCGTTCTCGTCGCGCCAAGGCAGCTGGCCCTTCCAGTGGGCCGAAAACCACTTTTGCTGCAAGGCCAAGTGCTCGGCCACGGCCTTCTCGGCGTAGGTCTGCATCCGCGAGTCGAGGGTGGTGTAGATTTTCAGTCCGTCGGCGTACAGGTCATGGTCGGTTTCGCGGGCCCAGGTTTGTAGATATTTGGCCACCTCGGTGCGGAAGTACGGCGCCAGGCCCTGAATGGAGCTTTCGACGCTGTAGTGCAGCACAATGGCCTTGGCCGTGTCGCGGCGCATTTCGTCGGCCGGCAGGTAGTTGGCCCGCACCATCTGCTGCAACACCCAGTTGCGGCGCCGCTTCGAGCGCGCCGGGTGCGTGGCCGGGCTAAAGCGCGACGGCGCGTTCACGATGCCCACCAGGGTCGCCGCCTCGGGGGTAGTAAGCTGCTTGGGGCTCTTGTTGAAAAACGTCTTCGCTGCCGTGTTGATACCAAACGCGTTAGAGCCGTAATCGACGGTATTGAGGTACATGCGCAGGATTTCGCGCTTCGTGTAGTTGCGCTCCAGCTTGATGGCCAGCAGCCACTCCTTGGTTTTGGTGATGAGCAGGCCCAGCTTGCCGGGGCCGTTGAGGGTGCCGTTATTGAGGCCGTCGGCCCGCGTTTTAAACAGCACTTTGGCCACTTGCTGTGTGAGCGTAGAGCCGCCGCCGGCGTGCCCCAGGCTACCCACCACGCGCATAATACTTTTAAAGTCAATGCCCGAGTGCTCCTCAAAGCGCACGTCCTCGGTGGCGATGAGCGCATCAATCACGTTCTGCGGCAGGTCTTTATAGTCTACCGGCGTCCGGTTTTCGCGGAAGTATTTGCCCAGCAGCACGCCATCGGCCGAGTAGATTTCAGAGGCCAGCTCGCTCTTGGGGTTTTCGAGGGCGTGCAGATTGGGCATGCGCCCAAACAGGTTCAGGAAGTTGACGCTCACCGCCCCTAAGTAAAGCAGCGCTACTACTAGCCCGCCCCCAAACAGCACCCACATGGTGCGCGTGAACGCCTGGAAGCGCCCCCGGCGCGCCGGGGGCGGCC
>CAZZWL010000118.1:16712-16996 GCA_964657755.1 uncultured Rhodanobacter sp. | reverse complement strand
CCAGCGGCTGGGTAACCACGCCGGCTGGGTAAACCTCAGGGGTTGCAAGACCAAATAAGCGAACACGCGGGCTCTTCGGAGCTGGCACCGGGCGGCCCGTCCGGGTTCGCGGGTAGGTCGCTGGAGCCCGTCGGCGACGACGGGCCTAGATAAATGGTGGGGCCGGCCCGGCGGAAACGCGGGGCCGGACAGAACCCGGCTTATCGGCTCACTGCGTAATTTCGGCGGCTGCTTCTTCGGAGGTGGCCGCCTTTTTTATACAAACACGTTTGTCATTGCGAGCG
>CAZZWL010000118.1:15383-16702 GCA_964657755.1 uncultured Rhodanobacter sp. | reverse complement strand
CAATCTCACCAAAACGAAACCCGAACGATTCCGTTCTGATGCGATTGCCGCGCTTCACTTCGTTGCGCTCGCAATGACAAACGACTTCTGACTATTCCCTCCATGCCCCGCATTCTCATCATCGACGACGAAAAGGCCATCCGCAACACCCTCAAGGAAATTCTGGAGTTTGAAGACTACCAGGTGGACCAGGCCGAGGATGGGCCAGCGGGGCTCGATTTATTGATTCAGCAGAAGTACGACGTAGTGCTCTGCGACATCAAAATGCCCAAGATGGATGGCCTCGAAGTGCTGGAGCGCGCCCGCACGCTGGCCCCCGACGCGGCATTCATCATGGTATCGGCCCACGGCAACATCGAAACCGCCGTGGACGCCACCAAGAAGGGCGCCTTCGATTTCCTACCCAAGCCGCCCGACCTCAACCGCCTGCTCATTACGGTGCGCAACGCCCTGGAGCGCAGCAAGCTAACTTCCGAAACCAAGACGCTCAAGAAAAAGCTCGCCACCACCAAGGGCTCCGAGATGATTGGCGGCTCAGCCACGCTGGGCGCCGTGCGCAAAGCCATCGAGAAGGTAGCGCCTACCGATGCCCGCGTGCTCATCACCGGCCCCAACGGGGCGGGTAAGGAGATGGTGGCCCGGCAGCTGCACCAGCTCAGCCCGCGCGCCAACGGCCCGCTGGTGGAAGTAAACTGCGCCGCCATCCCGAGTGAGCTGATTGAGAGCGAGCTTTTTGGTCACGAAAAGGGCTCGTTTACCTCGGCCGTGAAGCAGCGCATCGGCAAGTTTGAGCAGGCCGATGGCGGCACGCTGTTTCTGGACGAGATTGGCGACATGAGCCTTTCGGCCCAGGCCAAGGTGCTGCGCGCCTTGCAGGAAAGCAAAATCACCCGCGTGGGCGGCGAAAAAGAGATTTCGGTGAACGTGCGCGTGCTGGCCGCCACCAACAAGGACCTGCTCCAGGAAATCGCCGACAAGAACTTCCGCGAGGACCTTTACCATCGCCTGTCGGTGATTCTCATCCAGGTACCCTCCCTCAACGAGCGCCGCGAGGACATCCCGGAACTGGTGCAGAAATTCTTGCAGGATATCGCCGCCGACTACGGCAACAAGCCCAAGAAAATCTCGCCCGATGCGCTCAAGTATCTGCAAAGCCTCGACTGGCGCGGCAACATCCGCGAGCTGCGCAACGTGGTCGAGCGCTTAGTTATCATGAGCGATGCCACGATAGAAGAAGCTGACGCAAAAGCCTTTGCAGGCAAGTAGCCAGTAGCGCGAAGTTTCCACTTCGTGCGCGAGCGCAGCGAGCATCGTCGTGC
>CAZZWL010000118.1:0-15373 GCA_964657755.1 uncultured Rhodanobacter sp. | reverse complement strand
GCACGAAGTGGAAACTTCGCGCTACACCAACTGGCTACACCCTCTGATATCCGAGTTATCCAGCCGGCCCAGCACCTCAAACGCACCACCGGGATGCCGCCGCGCCAGGTCCTTGGTTTCGATAAAGGCGCAGGAATCAATATTCGCTAAATCAATCACGTTGATGGCGCCTTCGGGGCGGTCGGCGGCTACGGAGAAGGGGTCGGCGGGGTCGCGCAGCAGCACCTGCATCTGGGGCGGGCAGTAGAAGAGGCCGTGGCCGGGCGAA
The DNA here is from genome assembly GCA_964657755.1 of uncultured Rhodanobacter sp. Taxonomy (GTDB): domain Bacteria; phylum Bacteroidota; class Bacteroidia; order Cytophagales; family Hymenobacteraceae; genus Hymenobacter. The sequence continues at coordinate 15,105 of CAZZWL010000118.1, read as the reverse complement.
TAAGCCTGGCTCAGCAATTCGGTCATGCCGTATTCGGAGTGGATGGGCGCGGGGCCGAAGGCGGCCTGCAATTCCTGGTGCAGCTCCTCGCGAATCATCTCGCGGCGGCGGCCCTTCATGCCGCCGGTTTCGAGCACCACTATGTCCTGCAATTCGGGGGTAGGGCCGTACTCGGCGGCCAGGTCGAGCAGGGCGTAGGTGACGCCGAAGAGCATGACGCGGCGGCTAGGCTGGGCCTTGGCTTCGGCCAGTGCCTGCACCAAGCCGGCGTGGTCGCGCAGGAAAAACGCCGGCTGCGCCTGCCCCGAGCGCTCGGCAAAATCGGCCACCATCGCCACCAACGACGACTCGCCCTGCTCCAAATAAGAGGGTAGCAGGGCCAGGAAAGTCCAGCCGGTGAGTGGCCCGTAGGCCGCCTCGAAGATGGCGGCCGCGTTGGCCCGGTACAGGGCGGGGTCGCGCACCAAGTGGCGGCTGCGCTGCTGCAGGGTGGTACCGCTGCTGCGAAACACCTCCTGCGGCTGCCAGGTGGCGGGCTCGGTGCGCACCTCCTGGGTTTTGAAAAACTCGATGGGCAGAAACGGAATGTCCCCTACCCCCCGCACAGCGGCTGGGTCGCGGCCCAGGCCGGCCAGGTAGGCGGCGTAGGGCGGGCAGTGCGCCGCCTGGTAACGAAACAAATGCAGCGCGGCAGCCTCAAAATCGGCGGTAACGAGCTGGGTCAGGGCCTGGTAGTGCGGGCCCAGAAAAGAAGCGCGGAAACTCATAGCGAGCAACAAGGGTTAGGCAAAATACGCAGCCGGAGCTACTGGCAGCGGGCGGCTTACATTTACACTGGCACAACAAACCCCGGCCCCCTGCGTTGGCAAAGCGTGCGGAAATAGACGGGTCGGGCTTCCAATTTTTGACTGCGTTTGCGTATGAAACCGTTTCGACTTTTACTATCACTGGGCGGGCTGGCGCTGCTGGCTACGGGGCTGGGCGGCTGCCTCAAGGCACCCGAATATTCTACTACCCCCTCCATCAGCAACAACAACGTGCGGGTGCAGCGCTACAAATATGCTGACCCCAAGCAGCAGCCCATCGACTCGGTTTTTATCACCATCAATTTTCAGGATGGCGACGGCGACCTGGGCCTGACGGCCGCCGAAAGCCAGGTGGCACCCTACGCTTACCCCAGCATCTTCAACAACAATTACTTCGTCGAGCCTTTTTTGAAGGACCCCAAGACGGGTAGGTTCTCGTCAACGGTATCGCTGGGCCTCACCACTACCGGTGCCTATAATGGTCGCTTCGAACACATTACGGGCCTCACTGACAGCAAAACGGCGCCTATCAAAGGCACCCTGACCCGCACCATCGCCCTGGGTTACGGCGACTTGTTCACGGCTGGCCAGGTTGTGCGCTTCGACGTGCACATTGCCGACCGCGCCCTGCACTTGAGCAACACCATTCGCACCGACAGCATCGTTATCGCGCCGCTGTAGGAAAGCTTGAATTCTAAAGGCGGTCATGCTGAGCTTGTCGAAGCATCTCTATCGCGTAACTAACTCCTGATAGTAGGGTTACTTGCGCGGTAGAGATGCTTCGACAAGCTCAGCATGACCGCCTTTTTTTGTCATCACCAAGCACGTTACTCAATAAATGGGGGGGTAGACGGCCGGGTCCGTTTCGCGCATCATCTCGTAGGCCAGGTCAAATACGTCCTCCGCGTTGGGCTTGGAGAAGTAATCGCCGTCGGAGCCGTAGGGCGGGCGGTGGGCGTGAGCGGCTAGGCAGCGCGGGGCTGAGTCGAGGAGCTGGTAGGCCTGCTGGCCGTCGAGCACCTGCTGCATCATGTAGGCAGTAGCGCCGCCGGGCACGTCCTCATCAGCGAAGATGACGCGCCCGGTTTTGCGCAGGCTATCGGCAATGAGCTGGTCGGTATCGAAGGGCAGCAGCGTCTGCACATCAATCACTTCCACCGAAATACCGGCGTCGGCCAGTTGCTTGGCGGCGTCCATGACGATGCGGCACATCGAGCCGTAGGTAACGATGGTGAGGTCGGTGCCGGGGCGCAGCACCTCAGGCCGGCCGAGGGGTAGGGTAAACTCGCCGATATTGGCCGCCAGCTTTTCCTTGAGGCGGTAACCGTTGAGGCACTCAATGACGATGGCCGGCTCGTCGCTCCGCAGCAGCGTGTTGTAAAAGCCCGCCGCCTGGGTCATGTCGCGCGGCACGCAGAGGTGAATGCCCCGAATGGCGCCGAGTACCATTTGGATGGGCGAGCCCGAGTGCCAGATACCCTCCAGCCGGTGCCCGCGGGTGCGCACGATGAGCGGTGCCTTCTGGCCGCCCTTGGTGCGGTATTGCAGGCAGGCCACGTCGTCGCTCAGCACCTGAATGGCATAGAGCAGGTAATCAAGGTATTGAATCTCGGTAATTGGCCGCAGCCCGCGCAGCGACGCGCCGATGCCCTGGCCAATAATGGTGGCCTCGCGGATGCCGGTATCGGTCACGCGCAGCTCGCCGAATTTCTCCTGCAAGCCCGCGAAGGCCTGGTTCACGTCGCCAATCTGGCCCACGTCCTCACCGATGGCGAAGATGCGCGGGTCGCGCTCGAAGTTGGCCGTGAAGCAGGCTTGCAGCACCTCGCGGCCATCGACCAGCGGTGCGTCGGCGGCATACTCTACCGGCACTTCGTCGATGTTGCTTACGGCTTCCTCGCTCTGGCTGAAGAGGTAGGAGTTGTAGCGGTCGGCGTTTTCGGCCTCGCACTGCTCCAATAGGCGCTGGGCGGCGCGGCGGCCGGCGCTGGGCCGGTTGCCGCGAATCTGGCGCAGGGCCCGGCGCAGCGTCCGCACAATGTCGGCCCGAATAGGCGTCACGTTAGTTTTCAGCGTCTTGACTAGCTCGGCCAACTGGTTTTCCTCGCCGGCTTCAGCTACCATCTTATTCAGAATCACCAGCGCCTCTTCGCGCTCCTGCTGAATGGGGTCGAAGAAGGCCGACCACGCCGCGGTGCGCGCCTGCTTGATAACGGCGGCGGCGGCCTTTTCAATTTGCGCTAGCTCGTCCTCCGTCGCTACCCCCTCCGTGAGCAGGTACTCGCGGAAATGGGTCAGGCAATCGTGCTGCTCTTCCCAGCTCAGGCGCTCCTTAGGCTTGTAGCGCTCGTGCGAGCCGCTGGTGCTGTGGCCCTGCGGCTGCGTCACCTCGGTCACGTGGATGAGCACCGGCACGTGCTGGGCGCGGCACACGGCGGCGGCGCGCTGGTAGGTATCCACGAGGGCCGGGTAGTCCCAGCCGCGCACCACGAAAATCTCGAAGCCGTCCTGGCCCTCACCCTCACGCTGAAAACCGGCCAGGATGGCCGAAATGCTCTGCTTAGTGGTCTGGTATTCAGCCGGTACCGAAATACCGTAGTGGTCGTCCCAGACCGACATCAGCAGCGGAATCTGGAGTACGCCGGCGGCATTAATGGCCTCAAAAAACACGCCCTCCGAGGTGCTGGCGTTGCCGATGGTGCCGAAAGCCACCTCGTTGCCATTCACCGAAAAGTCGGTGAACTGGTGCAAATCGGGGTTTTGGCGGTAGAGCTTGCTGGCGTAGGCCAGGCCCACGAGGCGCGGCATCTGGCCGCCGGTGGGCGAGATATCGGCCGAAGAATTCTTGGTCGAAGTCTGGGGCTTAAACTGGCCATCGTCGTCGAGCAGGCGGGTGCCGAAGTGGCCGTTCATGGCGCGGCCGGCGGTGCTGGGGTCGGCTTCGGGGTCGGCGTGGGCGTAGAGCTGGGCAAAATATTGCTGCCAGGTCAGCTCGCCGATGGCCACCATAAAGGTCTGGTCGCGGTAGTAGCCGGCCCGGAAGTCGCCATTCTGAAAGGCCCGCGCCATCGCCAGCTGCGGCAGCTCTTTGCCATCGCCAAAAATGCCAAACTTGGCCTTGCCCATGAACACCTCGCGGCGGCCGGCCAGCGAGGCGTGGCGGCTTTCCCAACCGAGGCGGTAGTCGTCCAGCAGCTGGGCGCGGGACAGGGACTGGTGCAGGGGGGCGGTGCCGGGGAGGGCTTCGGCCGGGGCGAGCAGCGTCTCAGACATAATTCGGGGAAATGAAGGAGTGGGTGGGTGGGAAGGGGGTAGGGAAGTGGCGCAAATTTACGGAATCGGTTGGGGGTGGGCCGTATATTTGTCTGGCTAGTCCCGCCGGATGGAGTTAAGTATTTGTTATTCCGCACAATGACTCTAGTCAAGGCCTGATTTTTTACCTCTCCCATGCGTATTGCTTCTACTCTCCTACTGTGCCTGCTGGCGCTGGCGGCCCGCGCCCAGGGCGTCATTACCTTCGAAAATACCGACCACGACTTTGGCAAGGTACCCGAAGGCACGATGGCCACCTACGAGTTCAGGTTCAAAAACACGGGTAATCAGCCCATTGTTATTGCCAATGCCCAGGCTAGCTGCGGCTGCACCACCCCGGAATGGACCAAGGCGCCGGTGCTGCCGGGCCGGTCGGGCGTCATCAAGGCGGTGTACAACAGCGCCGGCCGCCCTGGCGTGTTTGCCAAAACCGTGACCGTGATGAGCAACGCCAGCGAAGCAAGCAAAGTCCTCAGCCTCAAGGGCACGGTACTTACCAAGGAGGAACTGCGGGCCACCCTCACGCCTGCCCAGCTGGCCAGCTCGCCCAAGCTGGTACTGGAGCGCGACACTTACGATTTTGGCCGCATCGAGGCGGGTACGCAGCCGGTGGCGCGCATCGGGGTGCGCAACGCCGGGCCCAAGGACCTGGTGCTGAGCACCGTGTCGTCGCCGTGCTACTGCGTGGGCTACCGGTCGGTGCCGGCGCCCATCAAGCCCGGCCAGAGCGCCGTGGTGGAGCTCGTGTATTCGCAGCGCACCGTGGGCGCGGCCACCGAGGTGGTGACCCTGGACTCGAACGACCCGCACGGCGACACCAAGCTGACCCTCAAGGCCAACGTGGTGAAGGATTTAATGCCCACGAGCCTGGTAAAGGAAAGCGGCTCTTCGGTGCCGTTTAAGTAGGCTGGCTTTTACCTAGTTTGCGGTCCTAGTCGGCGTGTTTTTGGAGAGGGACATGTATATTTGCTTAAAGCAAATTTTTCTCGTCCTGCTTAGCGCAAAAACCTATGAACCTGAAACTTACCTTATACTTAGGAACCGTTGCCTTGCTTGGGGGCTGCCAACACCGTGACACCGAGCCGGCCCCTACTCCCACAGGGCTGCTGGGCACCCGCTGGGCGTTGGTGCAGATAGACGCCACGCCCATTGCAGTTTCGAGCTATTCCTACAACTATAATTCGTACCTCCAATTCGCGGCGGCCGGCAATCAGCTGCTGGGCCTGGCGACGTGCGATGCCATTCAGGGGCAATTCGTGCTGGGTACCAGCTCCCAGCAACTCACTATCAGTCAGCTCACCACGGCGAAGAGCAGCTGCTCCAGCCCCTACGTGGCCGACCGCTACCTGGCGGCGTTGCCGCAAACCAGCCGCTACACCATCAGCCACGACACGCTGCGGCTCTACGCGCCACAGAGCGCGCAGCCACGGTTGGTTTTTCGAGCCGCGCCCTAACTGACTCACGGACAAAAACTTCACCTATATTACCTGCGTACCTTAAAAGCGCTGCCAAACCGGCAGCGCTTTTTTGTTGGCTTCATTGTTGATTGATGTAGGTACATTATATTCGTCTGACATTTTACTCTCTCTAATGAGCCCTACCCCCTCTCCCGCCGCCGAAGCCTACGCGGTGCCCGCCGGCACCAGCATTGGCCACATCCATTTGCAGGTCACGGACATGAAGCGCGCCCTGGCTTTTTACCACGATTTACTGGGCTTTAAGGTGATGCTGGACATGGGCACGGCCGCTTTTTTGTCGGCCGATGGCTACCACCATCACATTGGGCTCAACACCTGGCACAGCCAGGGCGGCCGGCCGGCCCAGCGCGAAGGGGTAGCGGGCCTCTACCACGCGGCCATTCTGTACCGCGACCGGGCCGGGCTGGCGGCCGTGGTGCGGCGGCTCATGGCAGCCGGCTACCCGCTACGCGGCGCCTCGGACCACGGCGTGAGCGAGGCCATTTACCTCGATGACCCCGACGGCAACGGCCTGGAGCTGTACTGGGACCGCCCCCGCGCCGAGTGGCCCACCACCCCCGACGGCAAGGTGACCATGTATACCCACCCGCTTGATATGCCGGGCCTGCTGCGGCTAGCGAACTAAAAGCCGGCCGGCAGTGTAGCAGCGGCCGTATCTTTACGGCACGTTTTACCCCTCCCTTTTCCCCTCCCCTGCCCCATGATTATCGGTGTTCCGAAGGAAATTAAAAACAATGAAAATCGCGTGGGCCTGACGCCCGCCGGCGTTGCCGAACTGCGCAAGCACGGCCATTCGCTGCTGGTGCAGGCGAGCGCCGGCGAAGGCTCGGGCTTTGCCGATAGCGAGTATGAGCAGGCCGGTGCGCTGCTGCTGCCCACCATTGCCGACGTGTACGGGCAGGCCGAGATGATTATCAAGGTGAAGGAGCCGATTGCCGAGGAGTATCCGCTCATCAAGGAGAACCAGCTGCTGTTCACGTACTTCCACTTTGCCAGCGGTGAGGAGTTGACCCACGCCATGATTGAGCGCAAGGCTATTTGCCTGGCTTATGAGACGGTGGAGCTGCCCTCGCGGGCCCTACCCCTGCTCATTCCGATGAGCGAGGTGGCCGGCCGCATGGCCCCGCAGGAAGGTGCTAAATATTTGGAGAAGCCGCTGAAAGGCCGCGGCATTTTGCTGGGTGGCGTGCCCGGCGTAAAGCCGGCGCACGTGCTCGTGCTGGGCGCGGGCATCGTGGGCACGCAGGCCGCCAAAGTGGCCGCCGGCCTCGGCGCGCAGGTGACGGTGATGGACATCAACCTGAACCGCCTGCGCGAGCTCGACGACTTCATGCCCAAGAACGTGGTGACGCAGTATTCGAACGAGTACAACATCCGCGAAGCCATCAAGACCGCCGACCTCGTGGTAGGCGCCGTGCTGATTCCGGGCGCCAAGGCGCCGCACCTCATCACGCGCGACATGCTCAAGACCATGCGCCCCGGCACCGTGCTCGTGGACGTGGCCGTGGACCAGGGTGGCTGCATTGAAACCTGCAAGCCCACGACCCACGAGAACCCGACCTTCATCATCGACGACGTGGTGCACTACTGCGTGGCCAACATGCCGGGTGCCGTGCCCTACACCAGCACGCTGGCCCTCACCAACGCGACCCTACCCTACGCCGTGAAGCTGGCCAACCTGGGCTGGCAGGAGGCCTGCCGCCGCGACTCCGCGCTGCGCCTCGGCCTCAACGTGGTGCACGGCGAGGTGGTGTATCAGGGCGTGGCCGAAGCCTGGAACCTGCCCCTCGTGGACGTGGAGTCGGTGCTGGAAGGCGCCGCCGTGTAGCCTGTAGCGTGGACTTTGTAGTCCGCGTTTTGGTTGACGCAAACGCGGACTGCAAAGTCCGCGCTACGCCTGAAAGGCCTGCCGGATGCATATCCGGCAGGCCTTTTTTTGTGCTGGTGTCCCGTCCGGAAGCAGGTTGACCCTTTTCTTAAAAAAGTCAGGCAAGTACCCGAAGAGGCACGAATCAGGCGCACTCAGCGCGATTACAGGCTGCCCCTTGAGCTAACGGTGCTTGGTCGGCGCAAACAAATCGGGCCGGCCGGGTGTACCCTTCCACCGCTTCAAGCTTATGTTGTTTCTTTCTTACCTGCCTACCCTACTCCTGCTGCTGGGTTGGCCGGGCCCCTACATCGCGCCGCCGGGCCCGCCTATGCTCACGTTTCCGGTGCCGGCGGGGGTGGCCAACCAGCTCTTTTACCTGCAGCGCGACCCCAACACCAACACCATCATCTACCAGCTCAACCTGGACGATGCGGGCAAGCTGGATGAGGACGAGCCAATTAACGTGTTCTGGCTGCGCTACGACGAGCAGGGCCAGCGCAAGGACCTGAACTTCATTCAGCGCAAGTTTGCCTACGGGCTGACGGCCACCAAGCTGGGCCCGGACAAATACGAGCTAAAGTTTGCGGCCTACAACAAGGTGCCCTTCTACCTCATGAAGTCGGGCGTAGACAAGGCTTTTCACGTGTTCACGGTGGTGGGCGGCAAGCAAATTGTGCTCACCCGCGTGTACCTGCGCATTGAGGGTGGCACGTTTTGGGTGCCCAATGTCAGGTATATTGAGTTTAAGGGCTGGAACGCCGCCACCCGCGAGCTAGTCGTAACGCGGGTCAGCGTCTGAGGGCCCTACCCTCCCCGCGGCCGCGGCATAGGTTGGAATATCGGCCAGGCGCTCGTTTGCGCCGCGCGCAAAATCGACGCGCCAGCAGTAGTGCACCAGCCCATTGGTGAGCAGCAGCAGCGGGGCGCGCATAGTCTGGTTGTAGGTGGCGGCCTGCTGGGCCACGGCGGGCGTAATGGCCACCGTGGGGCGCTTGCACTCCACCAGCAGCAGCGGGCGGCCGTCGGGGCCCAGGGCCACGAGGTCGGTGCGCTTCTGGCGCTGGTTGTAGCGGTGGCCGCGCTCCAGGCTGAGCAGGCCGCGCGGGTAGCCCAGGTGGGCCATCAGGTACTGCGCCACGTGCTGCCGCACCCACTCTTCGGGGGTCAGCACCACGTATTTGCGGCGCAGCTCATCCCAGATTTCGGGGATGTTCGCCAAATTTTGCCTAATTTTGTGGTCGAAAGGCGGCAGGTCCAACACTTGCATCACCTCCAAAGGTATGGGTTTGGCTGCCGCATTTCGCTGGGTTTTCCGCCCGTCGCGCCGCCGTACCCTACCGGGTAGGCGGCTTTTTTCGTTTATGTTCATTCCCCTCCGACTGTCATTGCGAGCGCAGCGCGGCAATCGCACCAGCACGACATCCTAACGATTTCGTGCTAGTGCGATTGCTTCGCAGGCTCGCAATGACAAACGTATTCTTTACAAAACCAACACCTCAACACCTGATGAAGACCAAAGAAGACATTGTTAATAACTGGCTGCCCCGCTACACGGGCGTGGCCCTGAATGAGTTTGGGCAGTACATCCTGCTCACCAATTTCAGCAACTACGTGTACATGTTTGCCGAGCAGTTTGGCTGCGAGGTGCGCGGTACCGACAAGCCGATGCAGTCGGCCACGGCCAACGGCATCACTATCATCAACTTCGGCATGGGCTCGCCAATGGCGGCCACGGTTATGGACTTGCTTTCGGCCATTAAGCCCAAGGCGGCGCTTTTTCTGGGCAAGTGCGGTGGCCTGAAGAAAACCAAGCTCGGCGATTTAGTGCTGCCCATCGCGGCCATCCGGGGCGATGGTACGTCGGATGATTATTTGCCCAAGGAAATTCCGGCCCTACCCTCCTTCCGCCTGCAACGAGCGGTTTCTTCGATGATTAAAAAGCACGAGCTGGACTATTACACCGGCACCGTGTACACCACCAACCGCCGCGTGTGGGAGCACGACCAGGAGTTTAAGGACTACCTCAAGCGGGTGCGGGCGCTGGCCGTGGACATGGAAACGGCCACCATTTTCGTGTGCGGCTTCATGAACGATATTCCGCACGGCGCCCTGCTGCTGGTGAGCGACAACCCGATGACGCCCGAAGGCGTGAAAACGGCCGAGTCGGATTCGAAAGTAACCACTAATTTTGTGAAGCAGCACCTGGCCATTGGTATCGATTCGCTGCTGGAATTGAAAAATTCGGGCGAGTCGGTGAAGCACATGAAGTTCGAATAGGACCACTGATTAGCGCGGATTTTACCGGATTTCACGGATTTTGTGGACGACTGCGACGAGCCCGTTCTCTGGCAGAACGGGCTTAGCTTTGCGCGTTAGGTTAGTTTTGGAACTTCACATGCCCTTTTGTACCATGCGCCTTATTTTTAAACTTGGGAGTACTATGGCTTGTGGCTTTGCGTTTGGGCTGGCCAGCTGCCAGCCTCAGCGTGAGGCTGTTGACTTACTAGTGACGAATGCCACGGTGTACACGGTGGACTCCACGTTTAGCAAGGCGCAGGCCTTTGCCGTGCGCGACGGGCGCTTTGTGGCGGTGGGCAGCGCGGCCGACCTGCAAGGCCGCTACCAAGCGGCGCAGACGGTGGATACGCGGGGGCAGTTCATCTACCCCGGCTTTTATGACGCGCACTGCCACTTCTACCGCTACGCGCTGGGCCTGCGCTCGGCCAACCTGGTGGGCGCGGGTTCGTGGGCCGAAACGGTGGGCCGCCTCAGTGCGCATCGGCGGCAGCAGCCCACGGCCGCCTGGCTCACCGGCCGCGGCTGGGACCAGAATGACTGGCCCGGCCAGCGCTACCCCACCAAGGACACCCTGGACCGGCTGTTTCCGAACGTGCCGGTGCTCATCGCCCGCGTGGATGGCCACGCGGCGCTAGCCAATCAAAAGGCACTGGATTTGGCTGGCGTCACGGCGGCTACCCCCATTAGCGGCGGCGTCATCGGGCGCGATGCGCAAGGGCATCTCACGGGCCTACTCGTGGATAATGCGGTGAAGCTCGTGGCCGGTAAAATCCCCGAGCCTAGTGCCCCGGAAGCTGAAGCCGCCTTGCTGCAAGGCCAGCAAAACTGCCTGGCCGTGGGCCTCACCAGCCTCGCCGACGCGGGCCTCGACCGCGAGGATATTGAGCGCATGGCGGCGTTGCAGCGGGCCGGCAAGCTGCGCCTGCGCCTCTACGCCATGCTCAACCCTACCCCCGCCAACAAGGCGTATTACCTACCGAAGGGGCCTTTTTTCAGCGATAACCTGACTATAAGCTCTTTTAAGATATATGCCGATGGGGCGCTGGGCTCACGCGGGGCCGCGCTGCTGGCGCCCTATACCGACCGGCCGCACGAAACGGGCTTCTTGCTGCAACACCCCGAGTACTACCGGGCAATAGCCAAAGAGCTGGCGGCCACCAAGTTTCAGATGAATACCCACGCCATCGGCGACTCCAGCAACCGGCTGCTGCTCGACATTTACGGCGCGGCGTTGCACGGCCAGCCCGACCGGCGCTGGCGCATCGAGCACGCGCAGGTGGTGAGCCCGCAGGACGTGCCCAAGTTTGGCCAGTACCACATTGTGCCCTCGGTGCAGCCCACGCACGCCACCTCCGATATGTACTGGGCCGGTGAGCGCCTGGGCCCGCAGCGCCTCCAAATGGCCTACGCGTACCAGGATTTGCTGAAGCAGTACGGCCAGCTGGCGCTGGGCTCCGACTTTCCGGTGGAGGATATTAACCCGCTCTATGGCTTTCACGCGGCCGTGGCCCGGCAGGATGCCAAGAACTTCCCGGCCGGCGGCTTCCAGATGAACAACGCCCTCACCCGCGAGCAGGCCCTGCGCGGCATGACTACTTGGGCCGCCCACGCCGCTTTCGAGGAAAAGCGCAAGGGCCAGATAAAGCCCGGCATGCTAGCCGATTTCGTGGTGTTGGATACCGATTTACTGACCGCGCCCAATGAAAAGCTGCACGACCTGAAAGTGCAGCAAACCTGGATTGGCGGCAAGCGAGTGTTTACCAGACAGTAGCGCCCCGCCCTGCGCTGTCCTTGCGCGTGCAACAAAGTGAAGCGCGGCAATCCTTCCCGCACGTTAGGGTTACTACCCCGACGATTAGGAAAGATTGCCGCGCTTCACTTCGTTGCGCCCGCAAGGACAGGCGGTTCTCTTTAAAACCCGCCGGGCTCGTCGGCGCTGGGGCCGTACACGCCGGGCAGCGGGATGTCGAGCAGGCGCAGGTACATGGTGAGCTGGCCCCGGTGATGGATGCTGTGGTTCAGCCCCATAATGCGCAGCGCGGCGCCCTTGGGGCGGTCCATGAGCACCTGCTCGCCGCGCCGCAGCTGGAAGCTGTCGGTCAGCTTTTCGTCGTCGCTGGCTTGCAGGGCCTGGCGCAGGTCGGCGCTAAACTGGTCGAAGCGGCTCAGCAGCTCGGCGGTGGTGGTGGGGCTGGGCGGCGGCTTGGGCGCGTTGGGGTCCAGAAAATCGCGCTCCTTGCCTTCCACAAATAGCTGCTTGAACTTGAGCAGGTTGACGATGTGCGAGGCCAGCGTGCCCATCTTCATCGATTTGGGATGAGGCTGGTAGTCAAACTTATCGTCGGGCACGCGCGAGATGACTTCACGCGTTACGGTCAGCTCGCGGTCGAGCTCTTCGAGGATATTTTGCTGGATGGAGGAGGTGTGCATGCGTAAAAGGGGGGTAGGGAAATCGCCTATTCAACCGTAAATAAGCTAAACGGTTTGCGGCCGGCTCATCTCGACCGCGGCCGAGGCCGGCGGGGGGGGTAGGAAGCTGCCCTCGGCGGGCTCATCGCGCAGCTTCTTGCCGCGCAGGGTTAGCAGGAAGCCCAGCCCCAGGATAAAGAACACGATGAGCGACAAAATGCTGTTGCGCATGGAGCCCGTAATTTGGCCAATGAGGCCAAACGAGAGCGTGCCGATGACGATGCCCAGCTTCTCTACCACGTCGAAGAAGCTGAAAAACGCGGCCGAGTTGGGCGTGTTTTCGGGGATAATCTTGGAATAGGTGCTGCGCGAGAGGCTTTGCACCGCACCCATCGTGAGGCCAATGACGCCGGCCAGCACGTAGAAGCTCCAACCCGCCTGCACGTAGTAGCCACCAATGCAGATGAGCATCCAGATGAACACGGCCCAGCTGAGCGCCCGCGTGTTACCGATGCGCTCGGAGAGCTTGGCAAACAGCCAGGCCCCGAGAATACCCACGATTTGGAGCAACAGAATGGTGACGATGAGCGACGTACTATCCAGCTTCAACACCTTGTCGCCGAAGATGGTCGCCACGTACATCACCGTTTGCACGCCCATGTTGTAGGTGAAATAGGCCAGTAGGAAGCGCTTGAGATTGGGCAGCTGCTTGAGTTGGTCCCAGACCTTGCCCAGCTCGCGGAAGCCATTGAGCAGCCAGCCATCCTGGCTGACGGGCGCATCGGCGGGGCGGCCGGTATCGGGCGGCAGGGTAAAAAACGGAATCTGGGCGAAGCCCACCCACCACAAGCCGGTCAGCACGAAGCTGAGCCGCGTGGCCGTGCCGGTGCTCATCCCAAACAGCGACACGCCTTCGGGCCCGCCCGCGATGTGCGGCCCCATAATGATGCTCAGGCAAATGACTAGCAGCAGCACCGAGCCGACGTAGCCCATCGAAAAGCCCTTGGCCGAGAGCGAGTCAAACTTCGCTTCGGAGCTGATTTCGGGCAGGTAGGAATTATAAAAAACGATGCTGCCGCTGAAGCCCACCGTGGCCGCAATGAAGATGAACGTGCTCAGCGTCAGCGTTTCTTTGGTGAAATAAGCCAGTCCCGCGCAGCTCGCCGCCCCGAGGTAGCAGAAGATTTGCAGAAACAGCTTTTTGCGCCCCGAGTAGTCGGCCAGCGAGGTCAGAAACGGGCTGACCAGCGCGATAATGAGAAACGAGGCCGAGATGGCGTAGGTGAGCAGCGACGAGCCTGGTACTTTAAATCCCAAGAAATCAACCATATCGGTGGGGTTGATTTCTTGGGTGATGCTGCCCCAATAAATGGGAAAAATCGAGCTGGTAATGACGAGCGGGTACACCGAGTTGGCCCAGTCGTAGAACGTCCAGCCGGTGGTGATGCGCTTGTTGTCTTTTTCGACGGCCGGCGCGGGGGCGGTGGGAGCCATAAGCTGCAGAGTAAGTGAGCGCCCAAGATACTAGGTTTTGGGGGTGGCCGCCCGCCGCGTAACCCAAGCGTAATAGGGTATTTGCGCGGGCCCTACCCCCCTGAGCCGGGCGCAACCCGCCGGAGTGCCGCTCCACTGCCTCACCGGCCCGGTTGATACCAGAACCGGCGGAACTTTAAGCCCAGAACTTATTTTCGACTCCTAATGAGCTTCTTCACTAACCTGATTTTTACGGCGCTGGCGGCCCTATTATTTGCAGCTGCGCCGGCCCTGGCCCAAAAGGCACCCAAAGAGCCTCCTACCCTGCTGGGCCGCTGGGAAACCCGCCAAATTGCCTTCACCGTGACGGCCGCCACGCCCGATTCGGTACGCGACCAGCTCGACGACCCCGAAATCGCGGACCTCAACCAGGCCATTTTCATGGGCGAAGCCCACCTGCTAGTGGAGTTTCGGGCCGATGGCAGCTACCAGTTTACCATCACCCGCAATGGCCAGCAGCTTCGCACCGAAGCTGGCACCTATTCTCTTACCAATGGCCACCTGCAAGCCAGCAGCCCCGGCAGCGCCGACGGCTCGTCCTTCCACGACCAGCAGGTGCAGAAGCTGGCCCGCCGCACGCTGGTGCTGACTTTCCCGGTCGGCCCCCAGCTGCCGGGCGCGGTGGAAGAAGTGGAATATCGGCGGGTAGGGCCGTATCCACTAGCCGAAAAATAACAAGGCCCACCAAAGTTTGATGGGCCTGTTGATTGCACGCAGAGTATTGGGCACTCCCTACCCCCCCAGCGCGGCGTATTGCGCCTCGGTGTCCACGTCGGTGGCACCGCCGGGGAAATTCACGGTGGGCAGGTGCGCATACTGCTGCAACAGCTCGCGGGCACCGCTGGCCCCGCGCAGCGCCAGCAGTTGCGGAAATACTTCGCGGCCAAACAGCGCCGGCACGCCTTGGGTACCGGCGTAAGCGGAGGCTACTACGGGCTGGTTGGTGGCCTGAAACTGCACGATGAGCTGGCCGATAACCTCTTCGGTGAGCAGCGGCTGGTCGCAGAGTATTACTACGATGGCGTCTACTTTGGGGGCTTCGGCGGCGGTTTCCAACTCGGCGAGGCCAGCGGCGATGCTGCCGCCCATGCCATCGGCCCAGGCATCGTTGCGGACCACGTGGAAGGGTAGGCAATCAATTTCGGGTAGTAGCTCGTCGTGGAGCGCGCCGGTCACGAGCACGAGCGGGCGGCAGGGCGAGGCCGCGGCCACTTCGGCGGCGTGGCGTAGCAGCGTCTGGCCCTGGTAGGGCAACAGCTGCTTAGGCCGCGCCAGGCGCGAGGACGAGCCGGCGGCAAGCAGCAGCAGGCCCACGGTGGCGGTAGGGTCGTTGTGCATAAGGGGTTTTGTGTTGCTGGTTATTGCATACAAAAGAACGTCATGCTGAGCTTGTCGAAGC
>CAZZWL010000117.1:5428-17004 GCA_964657755.1 uncultured Rhodanobacter sp. | reverse complement strand
ACGAAACCCGAACGAGTCGTTCCGGTGCGATTGCCGCGCTGCGCTCGCAATGACAGACGATTCTTAATTTTTTGTTTGAACTACTCCATCATCCCCACCGCCGCCAGCGCGCGCCAGAAGCTGGGGTAGGACTTGCGCACCACCAGCGGGTCGTGCACGACTAGCGGGCCGCGCATGGCCAGCGGCGCGAAAGCCATCGCCATGCGGTGGTCGTCATACGTATCCACGGCCTGGCCATCGACTTTGAAATCAGTCGATTGCACCTCAAACACGCCGGGCTCTACCTCGGGCATGTCGGCCCCGAACTTGCGCAACTCGGTCTGGATAGCCGCGATGCGGTCGGTTTCCTTGATGCGCAGGCTGTGCAGGCCCGTCAGGCGCAGCGGGCGGCCCAGCGCGGCGGCCACCACGGCCACGGTCTGGGCCAGGTCGGGGCAGTCGGTGAAGTCGAGTGGCGGGGCAATATGGTCAAGTGGTGTTGAGGGTATTTGCACCAATTTCATTCCGCTACCATCGCCCAGATAATAGGTAGCTACTCCTAGCGGCTTCATAATATGCTGAATCACATGGTCGCCTTGCATAGAATGCGTCCCTAGTCCTGGTAGTGTAATAGCCGAGCCAACCGGGGCCAGCGCAACCAGTGCATACCAGTAACTCGCAGCCGACCAGTCGCTCTCTACTGTATAATCAGCTGGTTGATAACCGCCAGGAAACACTTCTATTAAATCATCACTCGCGTTGATGTTGATAAATCTTGCACCAAAGCGACGCATTAGCCCAAGAGTCATACTGATATAAGGTCGCGAGCCTACTTCGCCAGTGAGGCGCAGGCGCAGGCCGGCGGGCAGCGTGGGCCCTACCATCAGCAGGGCCGAAATGTACTGGCTGCTGATGTCGCCGCGCACAGCCAGCTCGGCCGTGGCCGCCGCCCTACCCCCCCCGGTGAAGCGCAAGGGTGGGTAATTTTCTTTTTCAACATACTCAACATCAGCCCCCAGCGTGCGCAGCGCATCGACCAGAATGCCGATGGGCCGCTGCTTCATGCGGGCCGCGCCGGTGAGCGTGCCCCTCCACCCGGTCACGGCCAGGTAGGCCGTCAGGAAGCGCATCACGGTGCCGGCGTCTTCGGCGTCGAGGTGGTCAGTGGTGGCGGCCTGGCCCAGCAGGCGCTGCATCAGCACGGTATCGTTGGCTTCGGAGAGGTTGGTGAGGGTGCCGCCGCCGGCCAGGCGCTGGAGCAGCAGGGCGCGGTTGGCTTCGCTCTTGGAGGCTGGCAGGTGGGCCGTGCCGCCGAGGGGCCCGCCCGGCCAGCGTAGGGTTTGAGTTGTCATAAAGGGAAGTAAAACGAAGTGGCACTCCGTTTCGGGGCAGAAAGTCAAGGCCTTACTTGGAAAGCGCGGCCAAAAAACGGAGTGCCACTCCGTTTTACATAAGTAGATAGGCGCGCAGCGCGGCGCTGATGTCGGCAATAGTTACGGCCTGGTCAAAAATGCCGTGACCTAGTCCGTGGAGCAAGGTGCACTTGATGCTGTCGCCCCGATTTTTCTTGTCGTGCAGGGCGTAAGCGGCGATTTCTGCAATCTCATCCTCCGCAAAGCGCAGCGGCTCAAATGACGCGTTTACTACCCCCCGTACTTGGGCTAGCTCGTCGGCCGTGAGCAGGCCGCGCTCGGCCGAAAGCCAGCTTTCGGCCACCAGGCCCGCCGCCACGGCTTCGCCGTGGCGCACGGCGCGGCCGGGCTGGGCCAGCAGGTAGCTTTCGAGGGCGTGGCCGATAGTGTGGCCAAAGTTAAGCAGCTTGCGCGGGCCACTCTCATGCGGGTCCTGAGCCACGATGGCTTCCTTAATGGCCACCGAGTGCCGGATGATGGGCGCCCAGTCGGGCACGGCAGCCACGCGCAATTCGCGCAGCTCGGCGAAAGCAGCCGCATCGGCGATGAGTGCGTGCTTGATAACCTCGGCGTAGCCCGAGCGCAGCTCGCCGGCCGGCAGCGTGGCCAAAAAGGCGGGCTCCATAAACACCGCCTCGGGCTCCTGAAACACGCCGATGTGGTTTTTAAAGCCCTGGAAATCAACGCCCGTCTTACCGCCCACCGCGGCATCGACCTGGGCCAGCAGCGTGGTGGGCACGCCCACGCAGCGCAGGCCGCGCTTGTAGGTGGCCGCGCAGAAGCCGCCTAGGTCCGTCACTACCCCCCCGCCCAGGCACACCAGTAGGGCGTGGCGGTCGGCGTGGTGCGCCGTGAGCCAGGCCCACACGTCGGTGCAGGTAGCCAGCGTTTTGTGTTCTTCGCCGGCCGCGATGGTTAGCAGCTCGTGGGCCGGCAGCTGAGCGCGCAGCAGGGGGTAGCACTCGCGCGCCGTGTTGGTGTCGGCCAGCACGAAGAGGCGGCTGGGCGGGGCCTGGCGCAGCAGCTGGGCCAGGGCGGGCAGGGCGGCGGGGCCAATGGTGGGCGGGTTAGTCAAGGCAAAAGCGGCGCGGGTGAGCCAAACAGTAAGTAGATGCAAATAAACGGCGGGCCGGCCCAAGCATTTTTAGCGGCGCACGGTGCAACGATTTTCGGCCCGCAATACTCTGTGGATAAGTATCCCGCGCTCTTGGCATTCTCCCGGCTTCCTATGAACAGACTTTTGCGCTATGCCGCCTTGCTGGCCACGATGCAGTTGGTAGCCAGCTGCCAGCACGACGCCGACATTCGGCCCGCCAACTACGACGAGTTGGCGCTGGACACCGGGCACTGGGAGTGGGAAAAGACGACGTTGGGGTTCAGCCCACAGCAAACGCCGGCCACGGTAGGCTTTACGCGCCAGCTGACGTTTGGGGCTGATGGTCAAGTAACTATTCAGCACAGCCAGCAACGGGTTAAAACTGCCGCCTACACGCTGTCGATGGGAACATTGTTAGGCTGCGGTGACGCGCAGCGTCCAGTACCTCTTATTACCTATGAGGCCGATGCGAAGATAAAAACCGGCTTCAGTGGCAACCGAAAAGCTTACAATATCTCAAAATCAGGGGTTGACCAATACCTGTTTCTCACCTATGACTACGCCTGCGTGGATGGGGGAGCCTACGAAACCTACCACTGGGTGGCCGAATAACCTTTATCCCTACCCCCCTTGCTATGAATAAACTACTCTACCTCAGCCTCTTGCTGGCAGCCAGCCTCAGCGGCTGCCGCCACGACAGCGACTCGCCCGCGCCCTCCGCTGAGCTGGCGGGCACCTGGCGGCTAACTGGCATGATGTGCTACTGCGCTTATGACCCCAAAATCGTGGAGATTCTGACCCTGAGCAGCGACCAGCACTTCAGCCTAACCCGCGACGGCCGCCTGACGGCCCAGGGCACTTACGCCATCACCCAGGGCTCGGCCTGCGCCGGCGGCCCGGTCGAGCCATACCTCCGGCTGACCACAACGGTTGGCGGGGTAGGGCCCAGCGGCGTTTACGGCATACAAAATAACACGCTCAGCATCACGCAGTGCGTGGCGGTCGATGCCCCTGCTTACACCTACAAGCGCCAGTAGCGGCCCTACCCCTGCTTACAGGCCCGGCCCCAGGT
This sequence comes from uncultured Rhodanobacter sp., assembly GCA_964657755.1. Classification (GTDB taxonomy): domain Bacteria; phylum Bacteroidota; class Bacteroidia; order Cytophagales; family Hymenobacteraceae; genus Hymenobacter. Next base: position 13,445 of record CAZZWL010000117.1, on the reverse strand, counting down.
TCACGGGCCCGTCGATGGGGCGGCCGTTGAGCACCTGCGTTTGCTGGCGAATGCTCTCGATGTGAATGAGCTTATATAATTCGCCCACGAATTTCTCGTCGATATTCAGCTTTTTGCCCCACTCGGGCCGGGTTTTGAAGATTTCCTGCCAGCGCTCGAGCTGCAAAATCTTCACGTTATTCTCCTTCTTGTACTCGGCCAACTCCTGAATGAGGGCCATGCGGCGGGCCAGCATTTCGAGGATTTCGTGGTCGGCGGTGTCCATTTTCTGGCGCAGCTCCTCGGCCTTGTTGCGGTAGTCGGCGTTGTCGGAGCTACGGTAGCGGTACTTCAGCTCGCTCAGAATTTCCTGCAACCGGGCGGGCGTCACCTGCTGGGCGGCGTCGCTCAGGGCGTGGTCGGGGTCGGGGTGCGTCTCGATGATGAGGCCGTCGTAGTCGAGGTCGAGGGCCTTTTGGGCGATGGGCAGCAGCAAATCGCGGGCACCGCCGATGTGGCTGGGGTCGTTGAGGAGCGGCAGCTCGGGGTAGCGCGTTTTTAGCTCAATCGGGATGGCCCAGGTGGGCGCGTTGCGGTAGCGCGAGGGCGCAAACGTGCTGAAACCCCGGTGAATGGCCGCCAGGTCGCGGATGCCGGCCCGCTCCAGCCGCTCCAGCGCCCCAATCCAGAGCGCGAGGTCGGGGTTAACGGGGTTTTTTACCATCACGGGCACGCCGGTGCCGGCCAGCGCGTCGGCCAGCTCCTGCACCGCGAAGGGGTTGACGGTGGTGCGCGCGCCAATCCAGAGCACGTCGATGCCGTGCTTGAGAGCTTCCTCCACGTGCTTGGGGGTGGCCACCTCAATGCACATCGGCAGGCCGGTTTCCTGGCGGGCGGCTTGCAGCCAGGGCAGCGCGGCGGTGCCCATGCCCTCGAAGCCGCCGGGCTTGGTGCGCGGCTTCCAGATGCCGGCGCGGTACATGTCGGCCTGGCCAGCGGCCTTCAGGGCGCGGGCCACCGTGAGCACTTGCGCTTCGGACTCGGCCGAGCAGGGGCCGGCAATGATAAAGGGTTGACCTTTGGCCGCCAGCAGGCGGGTAAAATACGTGTCGGCGGTAGCGGTACTTTTTTCCATTATAATCGGTGGCGCGGCACTGCGCGCCCCCGCCACCCGTGGGGAGCGGCGGCTAAACCAGGCAAAATCGTTGGGTGAAGGGCCCAACCGGAGGGCTGCTCCGGTTTGAACTCCTAAAAGTAACCTACGGCCGCCGAACGAGGTTTTAGCAGGGGGCGTTACCTTCGTCCTACCCCTCCCCGCTCACCCGCAGTTCCCTGGCCCCCATGTCTACTACCCCCACCGCGCCCGCCCCGCCCGTGGCCCCCATCTCGTTCGAAGACACCCGCATTGCCTTCGAGGCCAAATCGGATGGCGAGCTGCGCAAGATGTACGCCCTCTTCGCGGCCATGAACAACGGCAGCCTAGTGCAGGCCGGCAGCGGCCTGATGCAGTCGGCGCTCAAGCTGGGTTTTCCGGGCACCAAGTTTTTGATTAAGCACAGCATTTTCAAGCAGTTTTGCGGCGGCGAAACCATTGCTGAGTGCCAGCCGGTAATTGCCGAGCTCGGGCGCTACCACATCGGCACCATCCTCGACTACTCGGTGGAGGGCACCGGCAACGACCGCAGCTTCGACCGCACCCGCGACGAGATTCTGGCCACCATCGCGCTGGCGGCCACCACGCCGAATATCCCGTTCTCCGTTTTTAAGGTGACGGGCCTGCTGCCTACCATTCTGCTGGAAAAAACCCAGGCCGGCACCGCCCTCAGCGCGCCCGAGCAGGCGGCGTATGAGCGCGGCCAGCACCGGCTCGACGCGCTGTGCGCCAGCGCCTTTCAGCACGGCGTGCGCCTGTTCGTGGATGCCGAGGAAAGCTGGTTTCAGCATACCATCGATGACCTCACCGAGACCATGATGCAGCGCTACAACCAGGAGCGCGCCATCGTCTGGAACACTTACCAGCTCTACCGCCACGACCGGCTGGAGGCCCTGCAAGCCGCCCACGACCGCGCCGCGGCCGGCGGCTACTACCTGGGCGTGAAGCTGGTGCGCGGCGCCTACATGGAGAAGGAAGCCCGCGTGGCCCGGCAGCGCGGCCACGCTACCCCCATCAACCCCAGCAAGCAGGCCACCGACGACCTGTACAACGAATCACTGCGCTACTGCGTAAAACACGTGGACCGTATCAGCCTGTGCGCTGGCACGCACAACGAAGCCAGCTCTTTGCTGCTGACCCAGTTGATGCAGCAAGCCGGCCTGGCACCCGGCGATGAGCGCGTGTGGTTTGCCCAGCTCTACGGCATGAGCGACAACCTGAGCTACAACCTGGCCCACGCGGGCTACCGCACGGCCAAGTACGTGCCCTACGGCCCCGTGGAGGCCGTGATGCCCTACTTGCTGCGCCGGGCCAACGAGAATACGGCCATCGCCGGGCAGAGCAGCCGCGAGTTTTTGCTGATTCAGAACGAGCTGCGGCGGCGCAAGGGTAATAATTAGCGCTTTCGGCGCTGAAAATAGTGGACAGACTGGCTAGTTGCCTGCAACGTCGGCGCGGTTTTTGGGCTCTTCCAGGTAAGTGGTTTCCCGTGATAACCCGCGGGTTGGCAGTAGCTGACCGCCATCCCGCTGAGGCTGGCCCAAATCCGCTTTCACGCGCTATCCGTAAAGCTTAATGCTGTAGCCGCAGCATTGCCTACCCCCTATCTTTTCTATGATTAGTCGTCTTCGTCATTACCTTATTCGCTATGCCCGGCAGCAGGCCGGTACGGTTAGCTATCTTACCCTGGTGCAGGAAGCCGAGTTGGGCCTGAACCTGGACATTTCGCACGAGAAGTCGCGCCTGAATGAGATACTGGCCGAAATATCTACGGAAGAATACCAGGCGGGCCGGCCGCTGCTCAGCTGTCTGGTGCGCGTGCAGGGCTCTAAAGGCCAAGGAGATAATTTTTATAAGCTGTGCGAGCGGTTGGGCATGGGCGAATGGCGCAGCTTAAAGCAAGACGAGAATTTTCTTAAAAACTTAATAAAAGAGTGCCGGGAGTTTTGGCAGGTTGAGGCTAATTACGCGCAGTATGCGATGAATATGGCTTAGCGCTACTGCGTAGGCTAGTCGCTCACTCTCTGTACTTAAAGCCCCGGCTAGTGCCGGGGCTTTTTTAGTGCCTACCCCCCTGGCAGCGGGCGGAGCCGGGGCCGCCCGGCACCGGTTCGTAACCAACTATCCCCTACCCCCGTTAAGGTACCAGAAGCCGAGCATATAGCTCTGGCGGCCATTAACTCTAACCCACCCCCTTTTCCGATGAGCACCAACGATGCAAATAACCCGATGAATTCTGGCACTGGCGCGGGCGCCAACTATGGCACTAGCAACACCGGCACCGGCCTCGGTAACAGCGGCAACCTGAGCAACGAAAGCACTAGCTACGAAGGGACCAACGAGTATAGCACCTCGAACCCTACCCCTACTAACGCGGCCGATACTAACTCGCGCCCCGGTGATGACTACAGCGCCACTGCCAAGGGTGCCGCAGTAGCTGGCACTGCCGGTGCGGCAGTAGGGCGCGGCGTAGATGCCGTGCAAAACACCGCTTCGCGCGCTGGCCACGCCATTAGTGATGCCGTAACGGGTGATAGCGATAGCTACGACCATAAAGAAGGCAGCACGACCAGCGGCATTTTCCGCGACCGCAGCAGCGCCGAGAAGGCTTACCAGTCGCTGCATGAGCGCGGGTATAGCAAAGACGACGTGAACCTGATGATGTCGGACGATACGCGCAAAAGCCAGTTCAATGACCAATACGATGCCGAGCGCACCGAACTGGGCGACAAGGCAATGGAAGGCGCCGGCGTAGGCTCGGCCATTGGTGGCACGGCGGGCGCTATTATTGGGGCAATTGCCGCCATTGGTACGTCGGTAGCCCTGCCGGGCCTGGGCCTGATTATCGCTGGCCCGCTGGCTGCGGCGCTAGCTGGTGCCGGTGCCGGTGGTCTCACGGGTGGCCTGGTAGGCGCCCTGGTAGGCTCGGGCATTCCGGAAGAGCACGCTGCCGAGTACGAAGAAGGCATTAAGAATGGTGGCATTGTGATGGGTGTGAAGCCCCGCAACGCCGACGACGCCAAGTACTTTGAAGAGCAGTTCAAGAACAACAACGCCGATAAAGTGTACCGCTATTAGCAGGTACCCGTAGAACGCAAAAAACCTCTCCCCACCAGGAGAGGTTTTTTTGTGTCTGCTACTCAGGCAGTAGCCGCCGAACTGCGGCGGCCACTGCAACGCGGAGGGAAATCTGGTGTCGGTGCAGCTACGGTACTCTTGGCATACATAGCCATTAGTAGCTATTTGCACTTATCCTCTCGCCCAGCCTACCCGCTCTTGATTTACTAACGCACAAGTGCTAATGAATTACTAATGAAGAGCTTGTTAGTCGGCTTTATAATACGGGCGCGGTGCAACCATTCCGGAAATTAGGAGTTTTACTAGCTGATTCGGATTGCGGAGAGAGAATCTATTTTGTTGAACGAGTGACCTGGGCGAGTCTCAGGGACAACCTATGTGGATAGTAAGACTGGCGCTGGCGCGACCCTACACCTTCGTGGTAATGGCGCTTCTAATACTCATTGGTGGGGTGCTGACGATTCAGCGCATGGCGGTGGACATCTTCCCCGACATCCCCATTCCGGTGGTGGGCATCGTGTGGACGTACTCGGGTATCGCGCCCGAGGAGATGAACCAGCGCGTGGTAGTGCCCGTGGAGCGGGCCATTACCACAACTGTTAGCAACGTGGAGCACCAGGAAAGCCAGAGCCTCAAGGGTATCGGACTGATAAAGGTGTTCTTCCAGCCGGGTACGAACCCCGACGGGGGGGTAGCGCAGCTCACCGCCATTTGCCAGACGCTGCTGCGGGTGCTGCCGCCCGGCATTACGCCGCCGCTCATTATCCGCTACTCGGCCTCCAATGTGCCGATTGCTCAGACCTCGCTCAGCTCGGAGACGCTGGGTGAGTCGGACCTGTACGACGCGGCCAACGCCTTCATTCGGCCGGGCCTGGCCGTGGTGCAGGGTGCCTCGGTGCTGCTGCCCAACGGCGGCAAGCCCAAGCAGATAATGGTGGACCTCGACCCGCAGAAGCTGGCCGGCAAGGGCCTGAGCGCTGACGACGTGGTGAATACCCTCACGACGCAGAACCTGATTATCCCGGCTGGCTCGGCCAAAATTGGTACCCGCGAGTATGATGTAAAGCTAAATTCAAGTCCCGAGGCGGTAGCTACGCTCAACGACTTACCCATTCAGACCAAGAATGGCGTGACGACTTACATCCGCGACGTGGCTTTCGTGCACGAAGGCGCGGCGGTGCAAACCAACATCGTGCGCCAGAATGGCCGCCGCACGGCCATTATCCCGATTTTGAAAAGCGGCGCGGCTTCGACCCTCGCTATCATCGATAAGATTAAGCAGACGCTGCCTAATATTCAGGCCAACGCGCCGCCCGGCCTGGATATCAAGCTGTTGTTTGACCAGTCGTTTTTCGTGCGGGCTTCCATCAAGGGCGTTATCATTGAGGCCAGCATCGCGGCGGCCCTCACGGCGCTCATGATTTTGCTGTTTCTGGGCTCGTGGCGCTCCACGCTCATTATTGCCATCAGCATTCCGCTCTCCATTCTGGTTAGCATTATCGTGATGAATATTCTAGGCCAGACCCTGAATATCATGACCTTAGGTGGCCTTTCGCTGGCCGTGGGTATTCTGGTGGATGACGCGACGGTGGAAATCGAGAATATTCACCGCAACATGGGCCAGAAAAAGGGCCTTAAGCGCAGTATTCTGGACGGTGCGCAGCAGATTGCTACCCCCGCCCTGGTGGCTACCCTCTCGATTTGCATCGTGTTCGTGCCGGTGTTCTTTTTGGGGGGGGTAGCGTCGGCCATTTTTGCGCCGCTGGCCACGGCCGTAATTTTCGCCATGCTGGCCTCGTACATCCTGAGCCGGACGCTGGTGCCCACGATGGTGATGTACCTGCTGCGCAAGGAGTTGCCCATCTACCACGCCCAGGAAGAAGAGGAAGTACCGAGCGCGTACTTCCGCAATGGGCGCGAGGTGACGCAGGCCGAGCGCGACCTGGCCCGCCTGCACCGCGAGCAGTTTGAGCGCGAGCACCCGAGCGGCACGCCTGAGGAAGAAGCCGAGCAAGGCATCACCGACGACGAGCGCCGGGCGGGCGAAGCCATCACCAAAACGTGGGTGTGGCGCCTGCACACGGCCTTCGAGCATCATTTTGAGAACTTTCGGCACGGCTACAAAGGGGCGCTGGAATGGGCGCTCGGCAACCGGGGCCTGGTCGTGACGGCCTTCGTGGTGCTGTTTGTGGGTTCGCTGGGACTATTCCCGCTCATTGGCCAGAACTTCTTCCCGACCGTGGATGCCGGCCAGCTGCGCCTGCACATTCGGGTGCCAACTGGCACGCGGGTGGAGGAAACGGAGCTGCGCTTTAAGCAGGTAGAAGGCATTATCAGGCACGTGATTCCGGCCAAGGAGCTGGATTTGGTGCTCGATAATATTGGGTTGCCGGTGGTGCCCATCAACTTGCTGCTGAGCGATAACCCGACCATCGGGGCTGGCGACGGCGAAATCCTGGTGAGCATGAAGGAAGACCACGGCCCCACGGCCGGCTACATTGAGGCCATTCGCCACCAGATTCACCAGCAGTATCCCGACCTGATTATCTTCTTTCAGCCGGCCGACATCGTGAATCAGACGCTGAACTTTGGCCTGCCCTCCCCCATCGACATTCAGGTGACGGGCCGCAACACCAAGGCCAACCAGGAAATCGCGGCCGAGCTGAAGAAGAAGGTAGCCAGGGTATCGGGGGTAGTGGATGCCTTTGTTTACCAAGCCTTTGACCAGCCCCAACTGCGGCTGGACGTGGACCGGGTGCGGGCCCAGCAGGCGGGCCTGGCCCAGCGCGATATCGCCAACAACCTGCTCGTGAACCTGAGCAGCAGCACCCAAACCAACCCCAACCAGTGGCTGAACCCGCAGAACGGCGTGAACTACACGGTGGCCGTGCAAACCCCACCCAGCCAGCTCGCTAACCTCAACGAGGTGGGCAACATTACCGTGACGGGCCCCGGCCAGCCCATTCCCCAGCTGCTGACCAACTTTGCCCAGATACGGCGCGCCCAGACGACGGCCGTGGCGTCGGACTACAACATTCAGCGCACCGTGGACCTCTACGCCAGCGTGAGTGGCCGCGACCTGGGCGGCGTGAGCAAGGACATCCGCGGCATTATCGCCGACGCCGAAAAGCACCTGCCCAAGGGCACGACCATCGTGATGCGCGGGCAGGTGGAGTCGATGCGCACCTCCTTTATTGGCCTGGGCCTGGGCCTGGCCGGCGCTATCGTGCTGGTTTACTTGCTGATGGCCGTGAATTTCCAGAGCTGGCTCGACCCGCTCATTATCATCACGGCGCTGCCGGGCGCCTTGGCGGGCATCCTCTGGATGCTGTTTGTGACCCAGACCACGCTGAGCGTGCCGGCCCTGATGGGCGCCATTATGTGCATCGGGGTGGCCACGGCCAACTCAATTCTGCTGGTAACTTTTGCCAACGAGCGCCGCGAGGAAGAACCCGACCTGAGCCCGCTCGACGCGGCGCTGGACGCCGGCTTTACCCGCCTGCGCCCGGTGCTGATGACGGCCTTAGCCATGATTATCGGCCTGCTACCCATGTCGCTGGGCATGGGCGAAGGCGGCGAGCAAAATGCCCCGCTGGGCCGCGCCGTAATCGGGGGCCTGCTGCTGGCCACCGGCACCACGCTGTTTTTCGTGCCCATTATGTTTTCTTACCTAAAAAAGAAGGAAGAGGAGCAGCCGGTCGAAGCCCAGCCCGAGCCGCAGGCGCAGGCCGCGTAACATTCATTAGCAGAGAGTAGTCAGCCTGTTAGTCCGTTAGAACGTCATTCCGAGCTTGCCGAGGAATCTCG
>CAZZWL010000117.1:0-5362 GCA_964657755.1 uncultured Rhodanobacter sp. | reverse complement strand
CCGAGCGAGATTCCTCGGCAAGCTCGGAATGACGTTCCGACGTGCTAATGAGTAACTCCCTGCCACTTCTTAAATAGCTTTATTCTTTACATGTCAACCGATTCAACTGCACCTTCTTCCGCTGGCAAAGGCCGCTTCTGGCTGGTTATCCTGGTTTTATTGATTGTTTTTGGAATTCTGTTCGCGGTGGGGCTCCTACCCCGCCTCAAGCACAACAAGGCCCGCGATGAAGAATCGCAGACGCAGGCCAGCGCCAAGCCGGTGGTGACGGTGCAGCCCGCCAAGCCGGCCCCCGACACCACCACCGTCACCCTACCCGCCGACCTGCGCTCGAACCACGAAACGTTTGCCTTTGCCCGCGTCAATGGCTTCGTGCAGAGCTGGACCAGCGACATTGGCCAGCACGTGCGCAAGGGCCAGGTGCTGGCCACCATCGCTACCCCCGAGCTGGACCAGCAGATTGCCCAGGCGCAGGCCAACCTGGCGCTGGCCCGCACCTCGTTTGGCCGCCTCACCAGCGTTACGCTGCCGGGCGCCGTGTCGCAGCAGGAGGTAGATGCCGGCCGGGCGCAGTTTGCCGCGCAGGGTGCCGTGGTGAAGCAGCTGCAAGCCCAACGAGCTTTCCGCCAGGTGGTTGCGCCATTCAACGGCATCGTAACGCAGCGTAATGTGGAGGTGGGCACGCTCGTAACGGGCGGCAACGCCACCGGCACGCAGCTCTTCAAGATTGAGCAAACTGACACGCTGCGCGCCTTCGTGGATGTGCCCCAGAATTTCGTGCCCGGCATCAAGCGCGGGTTGCGGGCCGATGTGCTGGTACCCGAATTCCCAAATAAGCCCTTTGAAGGCCGGGTAGCCCGCGACGCCGAAGCCCTTGATGACCAGACGCGCACGCTGCGCACCGAAGTAGTGCTGCCCAACCGCGGCCAGAAGCGCCAGTTGCGCCCCGGCGTGTACGGCCAGGTGCGGTTCCGCCTGCCGCAAAGCGCGCCGAGCGTGCTGATATCCGCCAACGCGCTGGTGCCGGGCATCGACCCCAAAGTGGCCGAAGTGCGCGATGGCAAAATTCACTTCCTACCCCTGGTTTTGGGCCGCGACTTTGGCTCAAACCTGGAAGTGACCCAGGGCCTGAAGGGCGGTGAGCTACTGGTCCTCAACCCGGTCGAAACCCTGACCGAGGGCTTAGCCGTTGAAACGAAAACCGCCCCCAAAACCAAGGCGCCCGCCGGCCCGCCGCCCGCCAAGCCCCGCCCCAACGACCCCGACGCCCCGCGCGTATCGTCGCCGGTAAGTAAATAGGTTAGTGGTTTTCTTTTTAGAATCGTTTGTCATTGCGAGCGCAACGAAGTGAAGCGCGGCAGTGACAAACGACGTTTAAGTAAGTTAGTAGAATGCGTATTTACCTTGCCCTTATAACTTTAGCGCTGGGCGGCTGTGCCGTGAGCCACTACACTTACGACCCACCGGCCGTGGCCGTCCCCACGGCGTTTAAGAACACGGCGGCCGTCGATTCGCTGGGCCGGGGTAGGGCCGAAGTACCCGCGCCCGTGGTAGCCGACACTGCCTTGAAGGCACGCCTGGCCCAGGTACCGAGCCTGCCCACCTGGTGGTCCGTATTCAATGACACAACGCTGACCCGACTCGAAGGCCAGGCCAGCAACCTCAACTTCACGACCCGGGCGGCGCTGGCCCGCATCGACCAGTCGCGGGCGCAACTGCGCGTGGCGGAGGCCCAGCGCTCGCCGGTGATTGCCCTGGCCCCGCAGGTATATAATTCGCAGCTCTCAGCACTGCGGCCGGTACAGTCGTCGCTCATTCCGGCCGTGGCGGTGCAGCAGCAGCAGTACTACGTGCCGCTGAACGTGAATTATGAGGTAGACCTTTTTGGCCGGCTGCGGCGCGGTGCCCAGGCGGCCCGCGCCACTGAGCAGGCCAGCGAGGCCGATGAGCAGGCCGTGCGCCTGAGTGTATCGGCCGACGCGGCCAATTCGTATTTTAGCCTGCGCGGCCTCGACGCCGAGCTGCTGGTGCTCGACAGCGCCCGCCAGGCCCGCCGCTACAACGTGCAGCTGACTAACGCCCGCTTCAAGGCCGGCGTGGACAACGAAATTGGCCTGCGCCGGGCCGAAACCGAGCTGGCCAACGTGGAGGCCAGCGCCATTGAGCTGCGCCGCCAGCGCGCCGGGCTGGTAGCCTCGTTGGCCACGCTCACCGGCCGGCCGGCCAGCAGCTTCGTGCTGCCCTCACTGGCCCCCGACTCGGTGAGCTACCAGAGCGCGCTGCCCACTACGAACACCCTCCCTACCCCCGCCGCGGCAGCTGTTCCGCCGCTGCTGCCGCCGCTGCCCGCTATTCCGGCCACGCTGCCGGCCAGCCTGCTCACGCGCCGGCCCGACCTGCGCCGCCAAGAGCGCCTGCTGGCCGCCGCCGACCTGCGCGCCGACCAGGCCCGCCTCAACCGCCTCCCTACCCTGCTGCTCAACGGCTTTATCGGCCCGCAAAGCAGCCACATCGGCGACGTGGCCAAGGTGGGCAGCGGCCTCACCTACTACGTGGGTGGGGGGTTTAATATTCCGCTCTTCGACGGTGGGCGCCTGCGCGGGGCCGAGCAGTTGGCTCGCGCCCAGGGCCGCGAGCAGGTAGCCAACTACCAGGGCACCGCCCTCACGGCCTACGAAGAAGTAGAAACTGCCCTGGCCGACGTGCGCGCCGGCGAGGCCCAGCTAGCGGCCCAGCAGCGGGCGCTGCGCGCCGCCCGCCTGGCTGGCCGCCTCACTTTGGAGCGCTACCGGCGCGGCCTCTCCGACTACTTTGCCGTGGTGGATGCTGACCGCCAGACCCTCGACGCGGCCCGGCTGGTGGTGCAAACCCAGGCCACCCAACTGCGCGCGGCCGTGGCCCTGGTGCGGGCGCTGGGCGGCGGCTGGCAGTAGCCCCACGGCGGGGGCCTCGGCAACTATTAGGGGGGTAGGGAGTTACTTTGCTGCCTCTTCACCTTTTTTCTGCCTGCTTATGTCGCCCGCCACTCGCAATACCGTTGCCTGGATTTTACAAGGTCTGCTGGCTTTTGCCTTCACAGCTTCCGGCATTATGAAGTTTCTGCACTTATCTGACACCGTAGCCATGTTCGGTAGTATGGGGATGCCAGGGTGGTTTGCCTACCTCATCGCGAGCGCCGAAGTGCTGGGTGGCATCGGCTTGCTGCTGCCCCGGTTCGTGCGCCCGGCCGCAATGGGGCTGATTGTCATTATGCTGGGTGCGGTGTTCATGCACGCCACCAAAATTCCGGGCGGCCTGGCGAAGGGCGTGCCGGCCATTGTGCTGCTGGTGCTCCTGTTCGTGGTGCTGGCGCTGCGCCGGCCCACGCCGGTGGCGGTTTAAGTACCGACTGATTTATTTACGCAGAACGTCATGCTCGGCTGGCGTCCGCTTGTCGAAGTGATGCTTCGGCAAGCGGACGCCAGCCGAGCATGACGTTCAACTTTCTGTTCTATGCAACTCCTGTATTCTTACCTGCGCCGCTATTGGCCGCTGCTGGTGCTGGCGCTCGTGCTGGCGGCCGTCAACCAGGTTTTCTCGCTGCTCGACCCCTACCTGTTTCGCCGGCTGGTCGACCACTTCGTGCCGCGCACCGGCACGGTAACTGGCTTATTGAATGTACCCTTCTGGCCGTTTTTCTGGCAGGCTATTCCCTACATCGGGGCGATGCTGGGCGTGGCGATGGTGTCGCGCATCGCCAAAAACTTCCAGGATTACTACGTCAACGTGATAACCCAGCGGCTGGGGGCCACCATGTATTCCGATGGCCTGCGCCACTCGCTCGACCTGCCCTACCAGGTGTTTGAGGACCAGCGCTCGGGCGAGACGCTGGGCAAGCTCCAGAAGGTACGCCTCGACGTGGAGAAGCTGATTCAAAGCTTTGTCAACGTGCTATTTACGGCCGTGGTGGGCATCATCTTCGTGATGTGGTACGCCATCACCGTGTACTGGCCCATTGCCATTGGCTACTTCATTACCATTCCGCTGCTGGGTATTCTGAGCTTTGCGCTGAGCAAGAAGATTAAGGTCATTCAGAAGACCATCGTGGGCGAAACCACGGCCTTGGCCGGCTCCACCACCGAGAGCCTGCGCAACATCGAGCTCATCAAAAGCCTGGGCCTGGCCCAGCAGGAAACGGAGCGCCTGAACGGCATCACCGCCAAAATTCTGAAGCTGGAGCTGCGCAAGGTGCGCTACCTGCGCTCGCTGAGCTTCGTGCAGGGCACGTTTGTGAACCTGCTGCGCAATATTATCATCTTGATGCTCTTGTACTTACGGGTGCAGAACCACATCAGCCTGGGTGAGTTTTTCTCGTTCTTCATCTACTCGTTCTCCATCTTCGGGCCGCTGCAGGAGCTGGGCACCATCATTGGCACGTACCGCGAAACCCAGATTTCGCTGGGTAATTTCCAGACGATTCTCGACACGCCGCGCGACGTAAAGCCGGCCCACCCGCAGGTGGTGGAGCGCATCGAAACGCTGGCCTTCGACCACGTCACCTTCAAGCACCTCACGGCCCCGCAGCCAGCGCTCTCCGGCATCTCGTTCGGGGCCAAGCTGGGCGAAACCATTGCCTTCGTGGGCCCCAGTGGCTCGGGCAAAACCACGCTCGTGAAGCTGCTGGTGGGCCTCTACCCCCCCCTTTCGGGCGATATTCTCTACAACGGCATTTCGAGCAAGAACGTGGACCTCGACCAGCTGCGCGAGCAAATCGGCTTCGTGACCCAGGACACCCAGCTTTTTGCCGGCACCATCCGCGAGAACCTGCGCTTCGTGGCGCCCCAGGCCACCGACGAGGAATGCCTGCGCGCCCTGCACCAGGCCGCGGCCGATACCCTGCTGGCCCGCGCCCCCAAGGGCCTCGACACGGTACTCGGCGAGGGCGGCGTGAAGGTGAGCGGCGGCGAAAAGCAGCGCCTCAGCATTGCCCGCGCCCTGCTGCGCCACCCTACCCTCCTGGTTTTCGACGAAGCCACCTCGGCCCTCGACTCGCTCACGGAGGAGGAAATCGGCCGCACGGTGCGCGAGCTCTCGGGCTCGCGCCAGCACATTACGGTGCTCATCGCGCATCGCCTGAGCACGATTTTGCACGCCGACCGCATCTTCGTGCTCGAGCGCGGGCAGGTGGCCGAGGCCGGCGGCCACGCCGAGCTGCTGGCCCAGAAGGGGCTGTACTACGCCATGTGGCGCCAGCAGATTGGCGAGCGCAAGGAGGTAGCGGTGGCGTAAGCGTAATCGCTTGTCCTTGCGAGCGCAACGAAGTGAAGCGCGGCAATCTTTCCTTGACCGTTGGGTCACTACCCCGACGATTAGGAAAGATTGC
>CAZZWL010000116.1:0-17666 GCA_964657755.1 uncultured Rhodanobacter sp. | reverse complement strand
GTAAACCCCTTCTTTGTGTAGCATACTATAATTTAGCGCCTAATAATCATCACATTATCTATAATTTCACCTCCGTAATCCACGCGGGGAGTAGTTGCAAAACGCGGGCCAGCCCGCGCTTAGTGCGCCGCGTTGAGGTCCACTTTCTCGCCCGCCTTGGTGCGCTTCACCAGCAGAATCAGCGGCACGCAGGCCAGGAAGAATAACCCCAGCGAGGTAAATATCTGCGAGTAGGTGATGAGCGACACCTGCTTCATCAGCACGCCTTCGAGGGCGGCGTAGGCTTGCTGCTGGGCCTGCGCCAGGGGGTAGCCCTTAGCCAGGAAGCCTTGGGTGAAAGCCTGGATGCGCTGGGTGGTTTCGGCGTTATACAGCGAAATATTGGGCAGCAGGGCAATGCGGTTGCTCTGCATCGTGCGCTCCAGATAGGTGCCCACGATGGCCACCCCAAACGAGCCGCCGAGCTGGCGAATCATACCGGTGAGGCCCGCTGCTTGGCCCGCGTCGCGGCCCTGCAAGCCCGCCAGGCTCATGGTGGTGATGGGCATGAAGATGAGGCCCAGCCCTACCCCCCGCGTGATGAGCGGCCAGAAGAAGTCGCTTTCGCCAGCAGTGGGCGAAATTTTGGCGGCCATCCAAAACGTGAAGCCGAAGAAGATGGCAAAGCCGACCGGCAACATCGCTTTTTGGGGCACCCCGGCCATCAGCATCCGCCCTACTACGGGCATCATGAAGCCCGAGGCCAGGGCACCGGGTAGCAGAATGTAGCCCGTTTGCTCGGCCGTGAAGCCCAGAATACGCTGGGTGAAGATGGGGAATACGAACACCGAAGCAAACAGCCCGAAGCCGAGCACGAACGACAGGAACGCGCCCACCGCCAGGTTGCGGCTTTTGGTGAGCACCCGCAGGTCCACGATGGGCGCCTTAGCCGTGAGCTCGCGCCACAGAAAGCCAATGACGCCGACGGTTGCCAGCACCGTGAAGAGCACGATAACCTTGTCGTCGAACCAGTCGTTGGTTTCGCCCTGCTCCAGCACGAATTGCAGCGAGCCCACGCCCAAAATCAGGAAGCCAATGCCGGCCCAATCAATATCGCGCAGCGGCCGCGGAATGGCGTTTTTGATGCGCTCGGGGTCGCGGATAAACAGAATGGTGAAGATGCTGGCTAGGATGCCCACCGGCACGTTCACGTAAAAAATCCAGGGCCAGTCGTAGTTCTCCACGATGTAGCCGCCGAGGGTAGGGCCAATGGTGGGGCCGATAATCACGCCCATGCCAAACAAAGCCTGGCCCAGCGGCAGCTGCTTGGGCGGAAAGGTGTCGATAAGGATAGCCTGCGAAGTTGCCATGAGCGCGCCGCCGCCGATGCCCTGAATGAAACGGAAGGCCACCAGCTCCCACAGGTTGGTGCTTTGGCCGCAGGCCATCGAGGCCAGGGTAAAGAGTATCACCGACGCCAGGTAGTAGTTGCGGCGCCCGAACTGCTCGGCCAGGAAGCCGGTCATCGGAATCACGATTACGTTGGCGATGGCGTAGGACGCGATTACCCAACTCACTTCCTGCTGCGTGGCCGAGAGGTTGCCCATCATCTGGGTCAGGGCCACGTTCACGATGCTGGTGTCAATGAGCTCTAGCAGGCAGCAAAAGACTACCGTGACCACGATAATCCATTTTCTAAATCCGGTTTCCATATCCTAACTACTTAGTTGGTTTGACTTGTCATTGCGAGGAGGAACGACGAAGCAATCTCTCCTAATCGTTGGTGCGGTGAGGCAAACGACAAGGAAGGATTGCTTCGTCGTTCCTCCTCGCAATGACAATTTGCGTCTATGCTACTTCACCGCCACCACGGCGTTCACGCTCATGCCGGCGCGCAGCGGGTGCTGCGGGTCTTCGTGGTTGAGCACGATTTTGACAGGCACGCGCTGGGTCACTTTCACGAAGTTGCCCGAGGCATTGTCGGGGGGTAGGAGGGCAAAGCGGGCGCCCGTAGCCGCCGACAGCGACTCGATGTGGCCTTCAAAGTCCTCGTTGGGGTAGGCGTCTACTTCCAGCTTAGCTTTCTGGCCCACTTTCATGTCTTCGAGCTGGGTTTCCTTGAAGTTGGCGATAACCCAGGTTTTACCGCTGCTTACCAGGCCGATGAGCTGCTGGCCGGGCGATACTACCTGGCCGGGCTGCACGCTTTTCTTGCTCACTACGCCATTGGCGGGCGCCAGCAGGGTAGTGTAGCTGAGCTGAAGCTTGGCGTTGTCTAGGTCAGCCTGGCGCTGCTTCACCACGGCCTGGGCCACGCCTATTTGCTGCTGGGCGGCAATCACCTGCTGGCGGGCCACGGTCACCTGGTCTTGCGCGGTGCTTTGCTGCGCGCTGGTCATTTTCAGGTTGGCCGCCACCGCATCGTAGTCACTCTGCGGAATGATATCCTGGTTGCGCAGCTTGGTGCTCCGGGCTAGGTCCTGCTGCAAGCGGGTGCGGGTGGCCGCGCTCACGCCAATGGTCGTTTGGGCGGTGCGCACGTTGGCCTGGGCCGTGCCCACCTGGGCGCGGGCCGCTACTACCTGGGCCTGCGCCGCCACGAGGGCTGCCTGCATCGCATTCACGCGCTGCTGATAGTCCGACTTGTCAATGGTTACGAGAGTATCGCCTTTTTTCACTACCTGGTTGTCGTCGACAAATACCTTCAGCACCGGCCCCGACACGCGGGGAATAATCGGGTACACGTCGCCTTCGACCGAAGCATCGTCGGTGCTCTCGTGGGCTTTGGCAAACTGGTAGCGCGTCCAGCCGTAGTAGCCGCCGGCCAGCAGCAGCAGCACCACGACAAGGAGTACGAGTGGGTTACGCTTTTTTTCGGGTTCCAGCGGCTCGGCCACGGCGGTCGGCGGGGCGTCTTGGAGTTCAGTGTTAGTAGCCATGAGGTAAGGTTGGGAAGTTAATTGCTGAGTATTTAGGAAGTGCCTGCTTAACAGGCAGCTAAAAGTTTATTCTCTAACGAGCAGCGTGGGGCAGGGGGCGGTGCGCACCACCATTTCGGCCGTGTTGCCCATCAGGAAGCGGCTGAGGCAGGTTTGGCCGTGCGCCCCAATGATGATGAGGTCGGCGTGCTGGCGCTCGGCTTCGGCCAAAATGGCTTCGGCCGCCTCGCCGTACACCGTAGTGGCGCTTACGTGGTGGGCGCCGGCTGCCACGGCAGCGGCCCGGTGGGCGTGCAGCTCCGCCTCTGCCCCGGCCAGCGCGGGCAGGGTAGGCTCCTGCACGTAGAGCAGGTGCAGCTCGGCCCCGGTGCCCACGGCCAGCGCGGCGGCGTAGGCCACCAGCGCCACCGAAGCAGCCG
This sequence comes from uncultured Rhodanobacter sp., assembly GCA_964657755.1. Lineage (GTDB taxonomy): Bacteria > Bacteroidota > Bacteroidia > Cytophagales > Hymenobacteraceae > Hymenobacter. The sequence continues at coordinate 14,329 of CAZZWL010000116.1, read as the reverse complement.
AAAAGTCAAGCGGACAGAGAATGGTGCTGAGAGTCATTTTTTACGTATGAATGAGGAATTATGAATTATGAATTGAAGCGGCGAAACCGAGGAGGCAATTACTCATTCTTCATTCCTAATTCTTCATTAAGCACCAGCATCACTGCCAAATCTGCTCACCGGTGGCGCGGCGCAGCTGGTACTGGCCGAGCGTGTAGTTGTACATGGCCTGCGCACGGGCCAGGCGGGCCAGGGCCAACTGGGTTTCGGCATCGAGCACGTCGAGGTTCTGCCCTACCCCATACTGGTAGCGGCCACGGGCCCGGTTGAGAGCATCGGTGGCCTGGGCCACCTGCTGCACGGCGTTGTCGTAGCGGGCCTGGCTGAATTCCATATTATTGGCAGCCTGGCGCACGTCGGCCCGAATCTGGTCCTGCGTGTCCTGGGTGCGCGCAACGGCGCTGCGGTAGCTGGCCGCGGCTTCCACGCGCTGCTTGCGGTTTTTGCCCCCATCGTAGATGGGTACGGACAGCTGGGCTACCCCAACCGTGTTGAAGCGAATATCGGTGATGGCTACGTTGGGCAGGATGTAGCCGTTTTTGCCACCCACCTGCGCCCCCACACCCAGGCTGGGCATATTGCTGCGCTCGATGAGCTTAGCTTGGAGGTCGGCGGTCTGCTCGGCATCTTTGGCGAGCTTCACCTCGGGCCGATTTTGCGCGGCTTTGACTAGCTCAGCTTCCAGGTTCACCGGCTGCGGGTTGTAGTCGAGGCGACCCCTAACCGGAATATCGGCTTGCTGGGGCTTGTGCAGCAGGCGGGCGAGCTGCACCTGCTGGTTGCGCAGCTGGTTTTGCAGGTCGAGCTTGGTGTTTTGGGCCTGCGTGATGCGCACGTCGGTAGTAGTCACGTCAAACTTGGTGCTCACGCCGGCATCCACGCGCTTCTGCATATCGTTGCGGTGCGCTACCAGCGAGGCAATCTGCTGGTCCTGCACCCGAATGCTTTCCCGCATAAACAGGATGTTGTAGTACGTCTGCGCCGCGCTGAAAGCCAGGTCGCGGCGGGCCACGATAATATTGTCCTGAGCAGTCTGCACCTGCGAGCGCGACAGGTTAGTGCTGGCCGCGCGCTTGCCAAAGTCCAGCAGTTCGTACTGCGCCGTGAGGTGGGCGTCGAAGTTATTATTAGGCACAAATGACAGCACATCATTTCCGAACGCCACCTTCGACACGGGGTCGAGGCGGGTGTAGGTTGCCGTGCCCGTGATTTGGGGCAAAAAGCCCGCTTGCGTCTGGCTCAGGCGGCTGGAAGCCGCATTGGCCAACTCGGTGAGGTTAGCCACGCCCGGATTGGCGTCGAGCACGGCTTGCACCGTGCCACCCAGCGTGAGGGAGTCGCTCACCAGTCCAATTGGCTGGGCAGAGGCCGGCAAGCCTGGTTGATTTTGGGCCAGTGCCGGCCGGGTTGCCAAGCCGCCCAGTAGCGTCAGACCCGCGAAGCCGGCAAGTTGATATCTAGAAAACATAAGCCAAGTGGCGTAGTAGTGTGACCTCTGCTTACCGAATGATGTGCCAATTGGTTATGGCCGGGCTTAATATTCGTAAGTCCTTTATTATCTGCAAGATAAATAAAATGGCTGGGTAAGCTCGTCAGCTAGAAACTTTAGTCTATTTTTAGGGTTTCCTTACATATCAGGAATCTCTCAAAGTCGCCATGTCGCCTACCGCTAATCAAGATGAGATGTTGCTGCTGCATCTCAACGAAGCCATCGCCACTATCCACGATAAAGAAACACTGTTTCAGGCCATCACCAACAAGCTACGCCTCATCTTTCCATTTGACCTGATTGGCATCAACGTCTTTGATAAAGGGCTGCTCAACAAGCGCTTATTCCTACGCAGCTACGTGGGGGGCACGGTGGCCAGCCTGCCCCTTGATGCCTCTGCCACGGTGTTTACGCCCATCGCGGGTTCGCCGGTAGAGCAATTGGTAGTTGACCCGCGCGTCCGGCACATTACGCTGCAAGAATACGCTTCTTCCTACCCCGACTTCGAGCCGTTTAATAAGCTGCGGCAGCAGGGCATCGAGTACATGACTACCGTGCCGCTGCGGCTCGGCGGCCGGCTCACGGGCTTTCTCATTCTGGCCGCGGCCCGGCGCCCTACCCCCACCGTTGCTGATGACCGGCTACTCGAAAAAATCGGCTCGCTGGTAGCCGTGGCGGTAGGTAATACCCTGGCGTTCGAGAACATAGCCCGGCGCGAGCGCGAGCGCACCATGCAGCTGGCCATCAACAACGCGCTGCTCAGCATCAAGCAGCGCGAACCGTTGTTTCGGGCCGTGGCCGAGGAGCTGGGCCGGGTAATGCCGTTCGAGTATTTCGGCATCCGCATCCAGCGCACGGGACCTGCCAAGTCTTTTGAAGCGTTTGCGGAGTTTTCGCGGGTTGGCAACGACAGTTTTGTGGCCCTCGACCCCGACCGCCCGCAGGATGAAGTCAACACCGATGCGGCTGGTCTTTATCAGCAGCTCAGCGACTTGCTGCAACGGCCCGGCGTGTACGCCGGGGCTGACTTCTACGCGCTGGCCGTGCGCTACCCCCGCCTGCGCTACGTGTATGAGCACTACGGCACCCGCGCCATGCTGGTGGCGCCCATCTGGCAGCGGCCCGACAGCCAGGTGGTGCTCACCCTTTCGGCCACTGACCCGGAGGCTTTTACGGCCGATAACCAGGCGACGGTACAGGCCTTGATACCCCAGATTGCCTTGGTGCTGGACAACCTGTTTGCCTTTGAGCAGATTGAGGAATTGAAGGCCCAGGTGGAGCAGGAGCGCACGTATTTGATTGACGAAATCAATACCGACCGGCCCGCCGATGGCCTCATTGGCGTGAGCCCGGCCCTGCAGCAGGTGCGCCAGCGCATCGCGCAAGTGGCGGGCACCGATGCCACCGTGCTCATCACCGGCGAAACGGGCACCGGCAAGGAAGTGGTGGCGCGGGCGCTGCACCGGGCTTCGCCCCGCCACGGCCGGGCGCTGGTCAAAATCAACTGCGCAGCCCTACCTGCCCAGCTCATTGAGAGCGAGTTGTTTGGCCACGAAAAAGGCGCTTTTACCGGAGCTGTGGAACGGCGCATTGGCAAGTTTGAGCTGGCCAACGGCGGCTCTATTTTTCTGGATGAGGTGGGCGAGCTACCCCTCGACCTGCAAGCCAAGCTGCTGCGCGTGCTGCAGGAAAAGGAGTTTGAGCGCCTGGGCGGCAACCGCGTGCTCACAACGGATGCCCGCGTGCTGGCCGCCACCAACCGGGTGCTCGAAGAGGAAGTGCGCGCCGGCCGCTTCCGGGCCGACCTGTATTACCGGCTCAACGTGTTTCCGATTCAGCTGGCGCCGCTGCGCGAGCGGCCCCAGGACATTGCGCCCCTGGTGCAGCACTACCTGGTCACGCTCAGCAAGCGGCTGGCCCGGCCCCCGCGCGCCGTGCGCCCCACCGACCTGGCCGCCCTGCTGGCCTACCCCTGGCCCGGCAACATCCGCGAGCTGGAGCACGTGCTGGAGCAGGCCATTATCGTGAGCCAGGGGGCTTGGCTGGAATTTGGGGGCTTTGCGGCGGGGCCCGCGCTGCGGGCGCTGCCGCCCGGCCCGGCCGGGCAGCCTGCCCCTACCCCCCCTCCCGTGCCCGAAGCCGCTGCCGAGGTACCCCTCAAAACCCTGCGTGAGCAGGAGCGCGACCACATTCTGGCGGCACTGCGCCGCACGGGCGGGCGCGTGAGCGGCGCGCAGGGCGCGGCGGCCATCTTAGCTATCAACCCCAAAACCCTGGAAGCCCGCATGAAAAAACTGGGTATCCGGCGCACGGTGGTGGCCGAATAATGCCCCCTACCCCCCTCGCTGGCTCCGCCGTCCTGCGCGTGCGCGACCAAGGCGCACGCCGCCCTGAGCGGCGACTGCCCTTGCCGCAGAGCAACCAGGACGCGCCCTACTCTCCTCGTGCGGGCCGGCACACGCCAGGCCGCCGGGCAACCCGCGGTGCCTACTAGCAGTTAAGAAGGGCAACTTCATTTTGTTGCTATGCCTTTGCTACCCCGCCTGCTACCCATGGCCGCGCTTTTCGCAGCCTTTACCGCCACTGCCCAAAACGTGCCGCCGCCCGCCACGCCCTTCCAGATGCAGGGCAACATTTACCTGCCCAATAAGCTACCCGCCACCGACGCCCGCGTGGCGGCCCTGAAGGTGCCGGCCGGCTTCACGGTCAGCAAGTTTGCGGAAGGTCTCGACATGCCCCGGATGCTAGCCGTGGCCCCCAACGGCGACGTGTACGTGACCAACCGCGTGAAGGGCACCGTGACGCTGGTGCGCGACGCCAACCACGACGGCAAAGCCGAAACCATGCGCCAGGTGGCCCAGAAACCGCACCTGCACGGCCTGGCTTTGCAGGGCAATAAGCTCTACCTCACGGCCATCCGTGAAATATACGTGGCCGACATACTGCCCGATGGCGGCCTCAGTGAGCCGAAAGAGCTGTATCACGACTTGCCCGATGCCGGTCAGCACGCCAACCGCGTGCTGCATTTTGGGCCTGATGGCCAGCTCTACCTCTCGGTAGGCAGCTCCTGCAATGCCTGCGACGAGGACAACCCCGAAAACGCGACTATCCTAAAGATTAATACCGACGGCTCGGGCCGCCAGGTGGTGGCCCACGGCTTGCGAAATACTATCGGCTTCGACTGGCACCCCCTCACCAAGGAGCTGTTTGGCATGGACCACGGCATTGACTGGCTCGGCGACGAAACCCAGCAGGAAGAGCTGAACCAGATAAAGCCCGGCGCCGGCTACGGCTGGCCATCCATCATTGCCGATGGCCAGCCCTACCCCGCCAACAAGCCCAAAAGTGGCGAGAGCTACGCGGCCTTCGACGCGAAGAACGTGCGGCCCCTGCTTCTTTATAAAGCGCACTCGGCTCCGCTGGGCCTGGTTTTTAACCGGGGCAATCAGTTTCCGAAGGAATACCGGAACGACGCCTTCGTGACCATGCACGGCTCTTGGAACCGTGCCCAGCCCGCCGGCTACAAGCTGGTGCGCGTGCACTTCAACGCCCAGGGCCAGCCCGAAAAGTTCGAGGACTTTCTCACTGGTTTTCTGGTTGATAACGACAAATCGGAATTTGGCCGCCCCTGCGGCCTCATCCAGGCCCCCGACGGCTCACTGCTGATGGGCGACGACGACAACGGCGTGATTTACCGGATTTCTTACACCAAGAAAGGCTAACGCGCCGCCCGCTTCTGCGCCTGCCGCGAAACCCTCCGCGCCTGCTGCGGGCTCCCCCGCCCGCACCAAACGCGCAGTAGGGTTTCGCGGCAGGCGCAACTTTTTACCCTTCCCAAGCCTTATCCTTGCACAAAATTTTAGCAAAGAATGGCCAAGGTAAGAACCGTTTTTTTCTGTCAGAGCTGCGGCGCGCAGTCGGCAAAGTGGATTGGGCGCTGCCCCTCGTGCGGCGAGTGGAATACCTACGTGGAAGAAGTGGTGCAGAAAGAAACCGCCGCTACCACCACCGGCCAGTGGAAGCCCGCCAGCACCGTGCCCGGCGGTAACCTCCAGAAAGCCGCCAAGTCGCGCCCGCTGGCCGACATTCGCCACGAGGAGGAGCCGCGCATCCTTACCCCCGACGGGGAGCTCAACCGCGTGCTGGGCGGTGGCCTGGTGCCGGGCTCCATCGTGCTCATCGGCGGCGAGCCGGGCATTGGCAAGAGCACGCTTATGCTCCAGATTGCCTTGATGATGAAGAAGCTGCGCATTCTGTACGTGAGCGGGGAGGAAAGCGAAGCCCAGATAAAAATGCGGGCCGAGCGCCTGGCTGACGGCCAGCACCCCGGCTGCTACATCCTGACCGAGACGAGTACCCAGAATATTTTTCGGCAGATTGACCAGGTCGAGCCCAACCTGCTCGTCATCGACTCCATCCAGACCATGCATTCGACGCTGGTGGAGAGCGGCGCCGGCTCGGTCAGCCAGGTGCGCGAGTGCACGGCCGAGTTTCTGAAATACGCCAAGGAAACCGGTACGCCGGTGCTGCTCATCGGCCACATTACCAAGGATGGCAGCATCGCGGGCCCTAAAATACTGGAGCACATGGTGGACACGGTGTTGCAGTTTGAGGGCGACCGCCACCTGAGCTACCGCATTCTGCGCACCACCAAAAACCGCTTCGGCAGCACTTCTGAGCTGGGCATCTACGAGATGCAGGGCAGCGGCCTGCGCCAGGTCAGCAATCCGTCGGAGATTCTGCTTTCGCAGCGGGCCGAAAGCCTGAGCGGCATGGCCATCGGGGCTACGCTGGAAGGCAACCGCCCGCTGCTAGTGGAGGTGCAGGCCCTCGTGACGCCCGCCACCTACGGCACACCGCAGCGCAGCAGCACCGGCTTCGATGCCAAGCGCCTGCAAATGCTGCTGGCCGTGCTCGAGAAGCGCGCCGGCCTGCGCCTGGGCCAGCACGACGTGTTTCTGAACATTGCGGGTGGCCTGCGCCTCGACGACCCGGCCCTCGATGCGGCCGTGTGCGCGGCCGTAGTATCGAGTCTCAATGACCTACCCATTCCCGGTGATGTGTGCCTGGCCGCCGAGGTTGGCCTGAGCGGCGAGATGCGCGCCGTGCCCCGCCTCGACCAACGCCTGGCGGAAGCCGAGAAACTTGGTTTTCGTGAGATGTACGTGTCACAGTTCAACGGTAAAAACCTGGGCACGCAGGACCGGGCCGGGTTGCGCATCCAAGCCGTGAGCCGGCTCGACGAGGTATTGCAAGGCTTGTTTGGATGAGCGCAGAATAAGGGGGTAGGGCAGAAGTAACAACGGTTAGAACCGCCAGGTTAGGGGTTAAAATTTGGCAAAAACCATAATTTTCAGGACTATTTATTTTTGCTAAGTCAACGTGCAAAACGAGTGCGCGGCGTGCCTTATCTTCGGTGCCATAATTGACTTTTACCGATAAAATAAATACGTACACGAATTAGGTTTTTAGGTTCACCATATCGGTTGTGCTTCGCTGTATTTTGTCCTACCATCTATGAAATTAACATTTACCTGTCTGCTCACCTGGTGGCTGAGTTGTGCTTGGGCGCCGGGCGCGCAGGCGCAAGCAGCCGGAACGCATCCAGCAGAAACAGCTGGCACGGCGATACTTACGGGCCGGGTAACCAGTCCGACAACCGACACTATTGCCGTTTCCATTCACGATAGCCCATTCGACACCAATGAGCGCATAAGCTACGCCAAGCTCAACGCAAAGGGCGAATTCCGCATGACGGTGCAGGTTTCGGGGCCTATTAAAGCCGATTTGGTATACGGCGACGCAGTGGCCGACCTCTTCCTGGACCCCGGTACTGACCTCGATGTACACTTTAAAGGGGAAGACCTGCCAGGCACGGTTAAATTCAAAGCCAACAACGTTCCGACCGGCTTCGCAACCCGGATTCTTAATAATTCGAACCTGACCGATGACCAGCGCCACCGCCAGCAAATGGCCAATGCCAATTCTTACCTGGCGGAGTTTGATGAGCAATTTGTATCAAACGATGGCTTTCAGGTACTTCCGGATAATATTCAGCTTTACGAAACACCTTTCGTATCGTTCCTAGACTACCGTATTAAGCACGAGCGCAACTTTTTGGAAGACCGTGCGGCGAGGCAGTCTTTTACCATTGATTTTTATAACTATGCCAAGGCGGAGATTACGTACTCGAATGCGAATGACCGCCTGACTTTTCCTGATTTGCGGGAGCAGGTGGTGAGCAGCGAAGGCCGCATGACGATGACACCCGGCTACTTCGAATTCCTGCGCGACCCGAACCTGCTCAACGACCAGACGGCGGTTGCCAATGAGCAGTTTCAGGAATTCTTACTCAACTACGTACACTACATGGCCGCGCAGCAAAAACACCTGCGTACCGACCCCGATTTCTATCCCTTCTGCTACGCATTTGCCAGCAAGCGCCTCAACAGCACCATGCGCCTGCTCACGCTGGGCCGCATCTTGCAGGAATCCTTCCGCTTCGGCCACGTGCGCCAGTCGGCGGCGATGCTCAGCGACTTTCGGACCTTAGACACGCGCAAACGCTTTCTACCCACGTTAGAATCCGACTTCAGCAAGCATAAAGCGCTGGCTATTGGCTCGCAAGCGCCCGACTTTCGCCTGGTTTCAGCGGCGGGCGACTCCGTGAAGCTCAGCAGCTTTCAGGGCAAGCTGGTATACCTCAACTTCTGGAAATCTACCAACGGCTTGTGCCTGCGCGACCTGGCCTATGCTCAGGACCTGGCCAAGCGGTTTGAAGGTAAAAATATTGTGTTCGTGAACGTGGCGCTCGACGAGATGGAGATTCCCTGGCGCCAGCTGGTAACCATTAAAAAGCTACCGGGCGTGCACGTGCGAGCCATCGGCGGGCTGCGCTCCGACGTGGCCAAAGCCTATAACCTGAGTGAGGTACCAACTTACATCCTGCTGGGCGAAGACGGCACCATCCTCAACCCCAAGCCCAAGCGCCTGAGCAGCCGCGCGGCCGTAGACGAGATAAATCAGTCGTTTGGCAAAGCCGGCGTGTATAGCGCGGCCGTGGCGCAGCTCCCTACCCCCCCCAGCGCCGCCAAGTAGGGCCCACTAGCAGGAATCGCGAAAACCTCCGGGGGTAGCCGCGTGTCTGATGGTGCGGGGGCCGCTGCCTACCTTCATACTATGCGCTCTACCCTCCGCGACGGCCTTTCCCTACTTCGCAAAGCCACGCCTGGCCGCCTTCTCAATGCCTTCCAAGTAGTTAGTTCCTACGTAATCAGCCGCGCCACGGGCCGGGCCCGCACCTGGGGCCTGCCCGTGGCGCTGGCATTTGAGCCCACTACCAGTTGCAACCTGCGCTGCCCCGAGTGCCCCAGCGGCCTGCGCTCATTTACCCGGCCGACGGGAATGCTCCCCGCTGACTTATTTAGGAAGACGATTGATGAGGTAGCCAGCCGGCTGTGGTACCTCATTTTTTACTTTCAGGGCGAGCCTTACCTGCACCCGCAGTTTCTGGATATGGTGGCCTACGCTAGCAAGAAGGGGCTCTATACGGCTACCAGCACCAACGCCCACTTTCTCTCCGATGAGAATGCCCGCCGCACGGTGGAGAGCGGCCTCGACCGGCTCATTATTTCGCTCGACGGCACCACGCAGGATGTTTATCAGCAATACCGCATCGGGGGCAAGCTCGAAAAGGTATTGGCGGGCACCCGCAATGTGGTGAAGTGGCGCAAAGAGCTCAACAGCAGTACGCCGCGCATTATCTTCCAATTTTTGGTGGTGCGGCCCAATGAGCACCAGATAGAAGATGCCAAGGCCTTGGCCCACGCGATGGGGGTAGACGATGTGTGGTTCAAAACCGCCCAGATTTACGACTACCAGCAGGGCTCGCCGCTCATCCCGACCATCGACTACTACTCGCGCTACGCCAACAATGGCAATGGCACCTTCAGCCTGAAAAACAAGCTGGTGAACGGCTGCTGGAAGATGTGGCACTCCTGCGTCATCACCTGGGATGGCAAGGTGGTGCCCTGCTGCTTCGACAAAGACGCCGAATACCGCCTCGGCGACCGCCAGCACGAGAGCTTCCGCGCCCTTTGGCACGGCCCCAAATACCACGGCTTCCGCCAGGCCCTGCTCAAGGGCCGCGACCAGATTGAGATGTGCCGCAACTGCACCGAAGGCACCAAGGTGTGGGGCTGACCACTGATTAGCACGGATTTAAGCGGATTTCACGGATTTTGTAGACGCAAAAAAGGCTACCCAGTGGGGTAGCCTTTCTCCTTAGTGCGGCAAGCGCCGTCCACAAAATCCGTGAAATCGGCTTAAATCCGTGCTAATCAGTGGTCTATTTCTTTCCCTTCATCAGGTTCTTGCCCAGCGATTCTACTTTGAGAATGAAATGGTCCACGTCTTCGTTGGCGTACACGCCGTAGGCCGACGAGATGGTACCCTTGGCGCCATCGACCGTCTCGATAGCGTAGAGGATAGAAGTATCATCGGGGTTACTCTCCCCTTCAAAGCGGAAGTAATCGACTACCGTCACATCCTCGGGCAGGTAAGTGCGGGCGCTGTCGTTGTCCATCGTGGCCAGGCGGCCATCCTTCACGGTAAAATCGTGGGTGTAGCCCTCGCTGTTGAGCTTTTTCTCGACGGTGACGAGCGAGGTCATTTCTTCTTTGTCCTGCATGGCGGAGGGGTGTTACAAGGTGGCGTAGGGGGTAGGGCCTGAACTAGGCCGCCCCGGCTATACGGAGCCGGGGCGGTCGGGGGCTAATCGTTGCCCTAGTTTTTAGGGGTAGGGCCTAGTGGCGTGCCGTGCGCGCCTCAATCGTACGCTGCAAAGCCTCTACATCAATAGCAGCCCCGCAGGCCCCGCCACAACCTTTGGCGCAGCCGGCCTGGCCCTTAGCGGCAAAGGTTTGCCACGCGCGCCGGCCCAGGTAAAAGAGCGCGGCCGCGAACAGAGCGATGATGATAAGCAGTTGGATGTCCATGACGAAAGCAAAACGGCGCGGGTGGGCGGAAAGTTTGCCTTGGCGTAGCGAGCGCTTATAAATTGCCTAGGGTCGCCAGCTTCTTCGTGATTTCGTCTACGTCGTCGGTGCGCGCCACTAGCTTGCCCTGGGGGTCAAGCAGCAGGTAGGTAGGGTAGGCATTGATGTTGTAGCCGGTCATAACGGGGCCCTCATTGGCTTGCAGCTCCGAAAGTTGCAGGCCCGGCACGTGGTGCTGGCGAATGGCTTTTTTCCACAGCGGCGCGCTGTTGGGCCCTTCCATCGCGATACCGATGATGGTCAACTTATCGGCGTATTGCTGATGCAGCGCGTTTACCTTGGGCATGGCCTGGATGCACGGATGGCACCAGTGCCCCCAGAAATCGAGCAGCACGTACTTGCCGCGGTAGGTAGCCAGCGAATGCTTGACGCCCGCCGTATCGGCTATACTAAAGTCGGCCACCGGCTTACCTATCGTGGGCTGGTTGCGCAGAATGACGAGCCGCTTGGCGGCCAACTGCCCGTACCAGCTTTGGCGCACAGCAGGCGTGAGGCCCTGCAGCAGCTTTTCATACTCGGCCACCGGGTAGGTGGGCTGACTCGACGTTTGCTCATAGAGCTGGAATGCGCTAGTACGGGCGGCCGGATGCGCCTTAATAAACTGGCGGGTATCCTGGGCTTGTTTGGCCACTAGAGCTTGGTCATCAGCTGCAGACTTAGAGGGGGTACCGTAGTATTTCCACTGCACGGTGTGATTGAAAGCGCTCAACACGTTGTTCTCAGGCGTTCCAGTGGCATCGAGCTTGTTAAGCTGCTGCGCCGTGCCTTGAACATGCACCGTGCCCGGCTCGACCCAGAACTGCTGAGACTCAAAGAACCCCGACGCATTACGAAATATAATAGTGCCCGTGCCATCGTCGGTCGCTGGGATGGAATGCGCAAAATGGCCATTCACCATCCGAAGCGTATCGGTGTAGTCTTGACCTTGTCGGGTGTAGTGATACTCGGCCGTGCGAGTACCCATGCCGACGATGTCGCCGGTGAGTTGGGTTTGGGCAAGGGCGGGGCTGGCTAGCAGCACGGCCAGCCCTAGAAGCAGCAGTTTCATAGGGAGTTGAGACAACGTGTGCCGCAAGCTACCACTGAAAGCCTGGCTGCCAGTGCTGCCGCATCACGGCCTGCATCTCCTCGTGCACCTTCCCATTGGTGGCCAGCACCTCGCGGTTGAAGACCGGGTCGCCGGCTTCGAGCCATTGCGTGACCCTACCCCCCGCCTCGCGCACGAGCAGGATGCCGGCGGCCACATCGTAAGAATTGATGTTGAACTCGAAGTAGCTATCGAAGCGGCCGCAGGCCACGTAGGCCAGGTCGGTGGCGGCCGAACCCCAGCGGCGCAGGCCGCGCGAGTGCTGCATGTATTCGGTGAGGATACCCAGGTAGGCGTCGAGGTGATTGAACTTGTAGAAGGGCAGGCCGGTGGCAATGAGTGTATCATCCATGCGGGCGGCCGTGCTTACCCGGATGGGTTGGTCGTTCAGGAACGCGCCGTGGCCCTGGGCACCGCGGAAGCACTCGTCGCGGCTTACTTCATACACCACACCCAGCACCGGCTCGTTGCCGCGCGCCAGGGCCACGCTCACCGCGAAGCAGGGTAGGCCGTGGATGAAGTTGGTGGTACCGTCGAGGGGGTCGATTATCCAGCGGTATTCCACGCTGGCGTCGTCGTTGGCCACGGTGCCTTCTTCGGTTACAAAGCCGGCTTCGGGCAGCAGCTTTTGCAAACCATCTACCAGCATTTTTTCCGATTCTTTATCGACGTAAGAGACCATATCGTGCAAGCCCTTGCTTTCGATTTTGCCGGGGTCGAAGCCCGTGACTTGCTCACGGATGAATGCGCCCGCCTGGCGGCAGAGGTCGGCCACGGCATGCGACAGGGGTAGGAGGTCGGGGGTCATGTGAAAAAAGTTAGTATTCGGAGTAATGGTATTAAATGAACGTCATGCTCATCTGGCGTCCGCTTGTCGAAGCATCTCGCTCTTGCCGCTGGGTTAGTCATCCAACGATTCGAGCGAGATGCTTCGACAGGCGGACGCCAGATGAGCATGACGTTCTTTAGTAGCTTTTCATGTTAGTTTTCCGCCCCAGCACGCCCGCTACTACCACCGCCAGCAGCCCGAGCACCGCCAAAATCTGGCAGCCGCGCCCAATCAGCTCGCCGTAGCGGACGTAGAAAGTCTGCTCGGTGTTGAGGTGTACGGTGGCGCGGCTGGCGGCGCCCACCCACCAGCCGGTGGCGTGCGAGATGGTGCCGCGCTGGTCGATGAAGGCCGAAACGCCCGTATTAGCCGAGCGGGCGAGGTCGCGGCGGGTTTCGATGCAGCGCAGGGCGCCGTAGCGCAGATGCTGCCGGAAGCCCGGCGAGTCGCTCCACCAGCCGTCGTTGGTGATGAGGCCCAGCAGCGTGGCGCCGTTGTGCACGTACTCGGCCACGAAGTCGCCGTAGATACTTTCGTAGCAGATGAGCGGGGCTAGGTGCAAGCTGGGCGCAGAAGCGGGGGCCGGAAACACGGTGCGCTCGTCCTGCGAGCCGTAGGAGCCGACGATGCCGCCGAGGTCGATGTTACTCAGCAGCTTGCTGAGGATGGGCGGGATTTTCTCTACCCCCGGCACCAGCTTCGACTTGTGGTAGAACTGCGGCGGGGCCGTAGCATCGGCAAAAAAAGCGGCCGCGTTAAACACGTCGTAGTAGCCGGCGTCGTCGCGGTGATGGGCCGTGGGCGAGGCACTGGCCGCATCGGGGTACGTGCCGATGCTGGTGATGCCCACCAGCAAGCTCACGCCGGGGTGGCGGGCCAGCAGTTCCTGCCTAATGCGCATGGCCTGGGGACTTTGCGTGAAGACAGTTTCGAGCAGCGCTTCCTCCAGGGAAGTTTCGGGCCACAGTACCAGCCGCGTCTGGGGCGTGATGCTGGCCTCGGTGCGTTTCAGCAGCTGCGTCAGCTGCTCGTTATAGGGAATGAAGCGTGGGTTTTCCGGGAATTTCTCGTTGTAGGGGTCAATGTTAGGCTGCACTACCACCACTTCAAGCGGCGAGCCTTTTTCCTGATAGAAACTCCCTACCAAGTACGACAGGCCAATAGGCAAGACGATAGCAAAAACGGCTAGAATAACCCGCTCACTAAAATAAAAGGCGCGTTTGGCCGCCGGTGGCTCGTTCTGGCGGCGTGGGTCAGCAGGATGCCATTTTTTTTGGTAGCGCCAGTGGCCGAAGCAGCGAAATATCAGCAGATTCACCGCCAGCACCCACACCGAGCCGCCCAGAAAGCCCGTGTACTCGTACCACTGCACCCACTCGGGCGCGCTGGCGAAGCCATTGCCGAGCGTGAGCCAGGGCCACGACAAGTCCCAGTGCAGGTGCAGTTGCTCGAAGGCAATCCAGTACACCGGCAGCGAGAGGTAGCCAATTTTATTGCCAAACCGCTCCTTCGTGCGCCGGAATGCCATGAGCGGCAGACACATGAGCGCCGCGTTTAGCACCACGGCCGCGATGCCGCCGCCCAACGTGCTGAAGCTCACCCACCAGGTAGTGAACGCATTCCAGAAAAACAGGAATAGGTAGGTGCTGGCAAACACCCGGCCGCGCCGGGCGCCCTGCTGCGTTAGCAGCTGCTCGAGGCGCAAATAGGGCACCCAGCCGATGAACAGCAGCAGCGTGAGTGGCGCGGGGTGCACCGGCCAGCCCGCCCACAGCAGCGCCCCGCCCAACAGGGCCAGCAGCAGCGGCGACTGCCCCAGGCGGCCCAGC
>CAZZWL010000115.1:0-17691 GCA_964657755.1 uncultured Rhodanobacter sp. | reverse complement strand
GCTACGTTGAAAAGCAGCCCGTTCCTTCTGGAGCGGGCTGCTTTTTTTATGCCTTGAAGGAAAAAGTGGGGCGTAGGAAGACGGGCCGGGCAAACCGCGGGCCCCGGAATCGGCTTTAACTTGCGGCCGCGTTGCGCCGGTACCTGCCGCAACCGCTCACTTCTGCTTATATGGACGACGCTCTGCTTGCCCACTACCAGCCCGTGATAGGCCTGGAAGTACACGCTCAACTCTTGACGCACAGCAAGATGTACTCTTCGGATGAGAACGAGTACGGCTCTTTGCCCAACACCAACCTCTCGGTGATTACCCTCGGCCACCCCGGCACGCTGCCCCGCGTGAACCGCACGGCCGTGGACTACGCCCTGAAAATGGGCCTGGCCACCAACTGCCAAATACAGCGCGAGAACCTGTTTGCCCGCAAAAACTACTTTTATCCCGACCTGCCCAAGGGCTACCAGATTACCCAGGATAAAACCCCGATTTGCTACGGCGGCCACGTTGATATCCGGCTGGCCGACGGCAGCACCCGGCGCATCGGCATCACGCGCATTCACCTGGAGGAGGACGCGGGCAAGAGCATGCACCTGGCCGGCGAAACCGAAACCCTGGTGGACCTGAACCGGGCCGGCGTGCCGCTCATCGAGATTGTGAGCGAGCCCGACATCCGCACCGAGGAAGAAGCCTACGCCTACCTGGCCGAAATCAAGAAGCTGGTGGAGTACCTGGGCGTGTGCGACGGCAACATGGAGGAAGGCTCGCTGCGCTGCGATGCCAACGTGAGCGTGATGAAAAAGGACGCCACCGAGTTTGGTACGAAGGTGGAAGTCAAGAACATGAATTCCTTCCGCAACGTGCAGCGGGCCATCGAGCACGAGGTGCGGCGCCAGGTCGAAATCCTGGAAAATGGGGGGGTAGTAGATTCCGAAACGCGCGGTTTTGATGCCACTACCGGCACCACCAACGGCCAGCGCTCGAAGGAAACGCTGAACGACTACCGCTACTTCCCCGAGCCCGACCTACCCCCCCTCGTCATCGACGACGCCTGGCTGCACCGCGTGCAGGCCGAGCTGCCGGCCCTGCCGCAGCAGCTCTACGCCCGCTTCACGGGCGAGCTGGGCCTGAGCGACTACGACGCCAACGTGCTGATTGACCAGAAGGAAGTGGCCCAGTATTTCGACGACCTGGCCCGCTTGTTACCCCCCGCCAGCGCCAAGGCCGCCGCCAACTGGATAATGGGTCCCATTAAATCGTACCTCAACGAGCGCGCCCTGGACCTGGCCGATTTCCCGCTCGACCCCGGCCAGCTGGCGGGCATCATCGAACTGATTGACGCCGGCAAGCTCAACTACTCGGTAGCCAGCAAGCAGCTGTTCCCCTACCTGCTCGAACACCCCACCGCCAACGCCACCGGCGCGGCCGAGCAGCTAGGCCTGCTCACCAAAGCCGACGCCGGCGAGCTGGAAGCCCTCGTGCAGCAGGTGCTGGCTGCCAATCCGGCCAAAGTGGCCGAGTACCGGGCCGGCAAGAAATCGCTCACCGGCATGTTTATGGGCGAGCTTATGAAACTGACCGGCGGCAAGGCCGACCCCAAATTGGCCAACCAACTGCTACGCCAGGGCCTCGACGGGTAGAGCGCAGCCGCCCGCTTGCCACCGCGCGGCCGGAACCCACCGGCTCGTTTGCGTGTAAGGGGGTAGCCGCGTTGCCTCACCCGTGCCAACCCGTCTTTATCAAGTAGTAAATGACTCATCTTATGAAACCTGCACTCGTTGCCGTGGCGCTGCTCGGCCTTACCAATGCCTGCCAGAACGCCAGCGCCGCCGAGGGCTACCAGATAACCGGCCAGCTGCGCAACGTACCGGCCGGCACCACCCTGCACCTGTCGGAACTGACCAGCAGCCAGTTTGTGGAGCGCGGCACGGCCAAAACCGACGCCCAGGGCAAATTCACGTTTAAGGGCACGCTGCCGGTCACGGCGGCCGTGTACCAGCTTAAAGTCGATGAGCCCAACCAGGTGCTGCTGGTGCTGGACAACAACACGCACCTCACGCTCTCGGGCGATGCCAAAAGCCTACCCACCAGCTACTCGGTGAAGGGCTCGAAAGACTCGGAGGTGATTCAGCAGCTAACGCGCACCATGAACGCCAGCCGCGACCAGATGCAGCGCCTGGGCCAGCGCTACAACGCCGCCGGCCAGGCCGGCCGCACCGATTCGCTGCCCGTTATCGAGCAGAAGTACAACGTGTTGCAGCGCGCCACCGCCAACCGTGCCAAGGGCGTCATTCGCCGCAATGCCACGTCGGTAGCCGCCGGCTTCGCCACGCTCAGCTTCGTAGACCCGGACAGTGACTTCGCTTTTGCCGACTCCATCGCGGGGGTGCAGCGCAAAGCCCAGCCGGCGTCGCCATTCACCCAGGCCCTGAGTGAGCGCCTGGAGCCCATGCGCGCCACGGCCATTGGGGCCGCTGCGCCCGAAATCAACCTGGCCACGCCCGATGGCAAGTCGCTCTCGCTCAAGAGCCTGCGCGGCAAGTACGTGCTGGTCGATTTCTGGGCCAGCTGGTGCGGCCCCTGCCGCCAGGAAAACCCCAACGTGGTGAAGGCCTACAACCAGTTCAAGGACAAAGGCCAGGGCTTCACCGTCTACAGCGTGTCGCTGGATGACGACAAGGACCGCTGGACCAAAGCCATCGCCGCCGACGGCCTGGCCTGGCCCAACCACGTCTCTGACCTCAAGAAATGGAGCAACGCTGGCGCCGCCGCCTACGGCGTGCAGTCCATCCCAGCCTCCTTCCTGCTCGACCCCAGCGGCAAAATTATCGGCAAAAACCTGCGTGGCCCCGCCCTGGAAGCTAAGCTGGCCGAGGTGCTGAAGTAGCACAACGCCTGTTCTTGCGAGCGTAACGAAGTGAAGCGCGGCAATTTTTCCTGCACGTTAGGGTTATTACCCAGACGATTAGGAAAGATTGCCGCGCTTCACTTCGTTACGCTCGCAAGGACAAAAGACTACTTCGGAAACATGCGCTGCAAGCCGCCCCAGAGGCGCTTTTTGAGGCTCACGTCGTACTCAATCATCTCGACCTCAGCGCCGGCCAGGTAGGCGAGGCCCACGGCCGGAAACTGCACCGGCTCGTAAATTTGGGTGGTGCGCACGGCCACGTCGAGCAGGTTTTTGCCGAAGGCCAGGATGGCAGTAGCGGCGATTTCCTTGCGCAAATTGGCCAGCGCCACCGGGTAGGGGCCATCCACGTTCACCAGTACCACATCGGCCATCACCAAGCCAATGGCTTGCAGCAGCTTGTTGAGAAACACGTTGCGCGGCAGCTTCACGAATTGGGCGGGGGGTAGGCGCACCAGCAGCACCACGCCCGCCACGTTGCTGCCCAGCGTGTCGAAGGTGGTGAGCAGATAGGGTGCCACGACCGGCGCCTCCGCTGGGCTGGCGGGCGGCGGCACCGGCGCGCTGCTCGCGGCCGGCCCTGGGGCAGGAGTGGCTACCGGCGGCGCGGGTGGGGGTAGGGGCGCGCTGGCGATGGCCGGCAGCCTGGCCGGCGCGGCGGGGGGTAGGGGCGCTATTGGCAGGACTGCGACGGCCGGCGGGGCCACGGCTACCGGAGCCGGCGCGGGCGCGGGCGGCAACGCAGCGGGCACGGGTGCTGGCACAGCTACCGCTGGCTCACTCGCCACGAGTGGCTCATCAGCTACAACGGGCATGTAAAGCGTCACGCCGGTATAGAAGTTTTGCAGGAAGGCCAGGGTGCCGCTTTGCTCGTCCTCAGTCATGTATGATAAAGCGTTAGGTTAGCTCAAACAGCGCTTTCAGCTCGGCGGCGTCGCTGGGCTTCATGCGGCCGGCCAGCACCAAGCGTAGCTGGCGGCGGCGCAGGGCACCGTCGTACAAGGCAATTTCGTCGGCGGTTTCGGGCACGGCCTCGGGCACGTCGATGGGGCGGCCCGACTGGTCCACGGCCACGAAGGTGAAGAACGCCTCGTTGGTTTTGAGCTTGGTGCCGCTCGGAATATCCTCGGCCCACACGTCGATGTGCACCTCCATGCTGGAGCTGAACGCGCGCGTGACCTGCGCCTCCAGCGTCACCACGTTGCCCAACCGGATAGGGTCGCGAAACGACACGTTATCGACCGAGGCCGTCACCACGATGCGGTTGGAGTGCTTTTGGGCGGCAATGGCGGCGGCAATGTCCATGAGGTGCATCATGCGGCCCCCCATCAGGTTGTTGAGCGTGTTGGTATCGTTGGGCAGCACCAGCTCAGTCATGATGACGAACGAGTCGGAGACGGGACGTTGCTTTTTCAAGTAGAAGTTATCAAGTAGAAGTTATCAATCGAAAAGGTTGGGTGGGAATAGCTAGACAAAGGTAAGGCCGTTCGCCGCCGACGATTTCAGCCCCAAAACGCTATTCCCACCCAATATTTTCAAGTGATAATTGATGACTGATAACTGACATTACCGCCAGCCCGCCGCGCCCAGCAGGGGCACGAAGCGGCAGTCGCCCAACGCCTCGCGGGTGAAGGTTTCGGGGCCCTCGCGGGTGATGCGCAGCAGCTGTTGCTGGCCCCGGTCGGCGGCGCCCACCGGCACCACCAGCCGCCCCCCAATGCGCAGCTGCCGCAGCAGGGCGGGGGGTAGGGCCGGCGCCCCGGCCGTGACCAGGATGCCATCGTAGGGCGCCAGGTCGGGTAGGCCCAGCGAGCCATCGCCCAGGTGCAGGCCCGCCGTGGGCAGGCCCAGCGCCGCCAGCCGCTGCCGGCCCCGCTCGTAGAGCACCGGGTTAAATTCGATACTCTGCACCTGGTCAGTGAGTTGGCACAGCACGGCAAACTGATAGCCCGAGCCAGTCCCGATTTCGAGCAGGCGCTGGCCGGGGCGCACCGCCAGCAGCTCGGTCTGGTAGGCCACGGTGCTGGGCTGCGAAATCGTCTGGCCCTCGCCAATGGGAAACGCCTTGTCCTGGTAGGCGTGGGCCTCGAACGCGGGCGCAAAAAACTGGTGGCGCGGCACCGCGCCAATGGCCGTTAGCACCCGCTCGTCGCGGATGCCGCGCTGCTCACGCAGCAGCGTCACCAGCGTGCGGCGCTGGCCACGGTGGCGGTACGTATCGGGTAGAGGTTGAATAAGGCGCTGAGGATAAAGAGGATAGGAAAACGGGCGGGCTGGTCGGCCCGAGTAGGCCACTGGGCCATCGTGGCCACCCGACGGTCGATTGCCGCCCACCCGGCGTCGCCGGGGCGGGGCCAGCCGCCGGGCAAAGCGGCCAGCCGCCCTATTTTTGCGCCGCCCCACAAAAGTACACGCTACCCCTTCCCCACCTTGCTGCTCCGTCGAATTCAGTATCTCAAGCTTGTGGCGGCCGATTTTGGGGCGGCGCTGCTGGCCTGGGTGGCGTTTTTTTTGGTGCGCAAGTACCTGCTGAGCGAGCTCACCGGCTATCCGTTTAGCGAGGGCGTGCTGTTTTACCTGTCGGGGGCGGCCCTGATGATTGCCCTGTTCTGGACCACGCTCTACGCCTTGCTGGGCGAGTACCGCGACATCTTCCGCAAGTCGCGCCTCAGCGAGCTCATTCGGCTGGCGCGGGCCTCCTTTCTGGGCACGGTCGTTATTTTCTTCGCGCTGCTGCTCGACGACCAGGGCGTGAGTAATTACCACGCGTATTACAAGACGTTTACGGCCTACTACCTGCTGCACTTTAGCGTCACGGCGGTGCTGCGCATCTGGGCCGTAAGCAGCGTGCAGGGCCTGGTGCGGGGCGGAGCCATCTCGTTTCCTACCCTGCTGGTGGGCTCCAACCGGCTGGCACTCACCACCTATCACGAGCTGGCCCGCACCGGCCGGCACCTGGGGCTGCGGCTGGTGGGCTTCGCGCCCATCGGCACCACCATCGACCCCGAGCTGGCCCAGGCGCTGCCCGAGGTGGGCTCGTACCAGCAGGTGCCCGACCTTATCCATCGCCTGGCTATCGAGCAGATTATCATCGCCATCGAGCCCAGCGAGCACCTGCGCATCCAGGAAATCCTGACCCTGCTGGAGGGCTCGCCGGTGCGCATCAGCGTGCTGCCCGATTTGTACCAGATGCTGCTGGGCTCGGTGAAGGTCAACCACTTATTCGGCACGCCGCTCATCGAAATCAAGCAGGATTTGCTGCCCGTGTGGCAGCAGGTGCTCAAGCGGGCGCTCGACGTGGGCGCCTCGGGGCTGTTTTTGCTGCTGGCCTGGCCGGTGTACCTGTTCACGGCGTGCATGGTGCGCTCGTCGTCGCCGGGGCCCATCTTCTACCGCCAGCAGCGCGTGGGTAAGCACGGCGTGCCGTTCGATATTATCAAGTTTCGCTCGATGTACGTCGATGCCGAGCAGCTGGGCCCGGCCCTTAGCTCCGACCACGACCCGCGCATCACGCCTTGGGGCCGTTTCATGCGCCGGGTGCGGCTCGATGAGTTTCCGCAGTTCTGGAACGTCATCAGGGGCGATATGAGCCTGGTGGGCCCGCGCCCCGAGCGCCAGTTTTTCATTGACCAGATTATGCAGCTCGCGCCCCACTACCGCCACCTGCACCGCGTGCGCCCCGGCATCACCAGCCTCGGCCAGGTTAAGTACGGCTACGCCGAAAACGTACCCCAGATGGTCGAGCGCCTCAAATTCGACATCCTCTATATCGAAAACATGAGCCTGGCGATGGACTTTCGGGTCCTGCTCTACACGCTCAAGATTATCCTGGAGGGTAGGGGTAAATAAAATCGCAGATTTAGACAGATTGCGCGGATTTCGCAGATTCGAACGGCGCGAACGGCTTTTGCAGGGACGTGAGTGCTTTCTGATTGTTGCGGCCATCTTTTCTGAGCGTTGCCGGTTCTATGTCCGCAAGTCATCTGCTCCTGCAATTACTTCCCCTTACTTGGCAGCTGCGGGCCGTCCGAATCTGCGAAATCCGCGCAATCTGTCTAAATCTGCGATTCATGTTTACAGGAATAATTGAAGCCCTCGGCACCGTGGTGGCCGTGGCCAGCGAAGGCACCAACCGCCACTTTACCATCCAGTCGCCCTTTGCGAGCGAGCTGAAAATCGACCAGAGCGTGGCCCACGACGGCGTGTGCCTCACGGTGGTGGCGCTGGATGCGGCGGCCGGCACCCACGTGGTCACGGCCATCGACGAGACGCTGCGCAAGACCAACCTGGGCCAGTGGCAGCCCGGCCGCCACCTCAACCTGGAGCGCTGCCTGGCCGCCGGCGGGCGCTTCGACGGCCACATCGTGCAGGGCCACGTCGATGCCACCTCCGAATGCCTCAGCGTGCAGGACCAGGATGGCTCTTGGCTGTTCCGCTTTCGCCACGAAGCCGGCCCGCAGCGCCTCACCGTGGAGAAAGGCTCCATCACCATCAACGGCGTGAGCCTCACTTGCTTCGACTCGACGCCGGCCGAGTTCTCGGTGGCCATCATCCCGTATACCTACGAGCACACCGGCTTTCACCAGCTGCAAGTCGGCGACCGCGTCAACCTGGAGTTCGACATCGTGGGCAAGTACGTGGCCAAGCTGCTGGCCAGCCAGGGCCTCATCGCCAGCGCCTAACTAGCCCCATTAGTTGCCTGACTATGAGTACTTCTAATTCCTATGTCTATTTCGCGTTGCAGGGCGACGACTTTGAGCCATCTGAAATCACGAGGTTTTTAGGTATTGAGCCAACTATCACTTGGAAGAAAGGTGACAAAGGGCGATACACCTCTTGTCTGAAATACACCTGTTGGCAACTTGAAGCAGTAAGAGGAAACGAACCACTTCTAATTGATAATCTAGTAACCGAAATTATTGCCAAGCTTGAAGATAGAGTGGAAATTATTCGCAATCTGAAGCAGGAATTCGGACTTGATTCGGTTTTGAAGATAGTTCTGTTTGTTGATATAGATGAAGAACAGTCAACACCTGCTCTAGGACACGATTTGTGGACTATCAATTTTCTCTATCGTACTCAAACTAGAACAGACGTTGATATCTATCGCTACGATTCTCGCGCTAATAACTGATTCAACCACAGCTCAATCTATTGTAAACCATAGTTGTTAGCCACGAGAGTAATCGTTTTAACTTATTTGCGTGGCCCGCTTTCCATCCCAGCGCCGAAAGGCCAACGCCGCGCCCGCGCCCAGCGTAGCGCCCACCAGCCAGCCGCCCAGCACGTCGATAGGGTAGTGCGCCGCCAGGTACACGCGGCTGTACGAAATCAGCCCGGCCCACAGAAACACGCCGATTTTGAGGGCGCGAAAGCGGCCGGCGGGCAGCGTCAGCAGCAGAAAAACGGCCAGCCCCATCGCGTTGGCGGCGTGCGAGGACATGAAGCCGTAGGCCCCGCCGCAGCCATCGGGCAGGTAGAGCTGCGCGGCCAGGTCGGCGGCGTGGCAGGGGCGGGGGCGGGCCGCCCAGGGCTTGAATACGCGGCTCGTGATGCTGTCGGCCAGGGCCACGGTGGCGGCCAGCAGTGGCACCAGCAGCGCGGCCCGGCGCCGAAAATGGTAGCCGAGCCAGCCCAGCAGCACCGCGTAAAACGGAAACCACACCTTAATCTGCGACGCAAACGTCATCACCGCATCCAGGGCCGGCGTGCGGGCGTGGTTGACGGCCAGCAGCACGCGGTGGTCGAGGTCGGTAAGTTGGTGTAAAATGGGGGGTAGGGGCATAGTGACAAAAGCCTGTCATTGCGAGCAACGACACCCGCACGACTCGTTTTGGTGCGATTGCTTCGCGTTGCTCGCAATGACAGAGCGGTTTTTAGGTCCGAATTACACCCACTCCACGCCCTTGCGCAGCCAAGCCAAGGTAGCGGCCTCGGGCGAGCCGGGCTCGGGCGGGGTGGGGTTGTAGCTCCAGCCGCAGCGGGGGGGTAGGCTCATGAGGATGCTCTCGGTGCGGCCGCCGGTTTCGAGGCCGAAGCGGGTGCCACGGTCGAAGGCCAGGTTGAACTCGGCGTAGCGGTTGCGGCGCAACGTCTGCCAGGTTTCCTCGCGCTCGGTGAAGGGTAGGGCGTGATTCTCGGCCATCAGCTCGGCGTAGAAGGGCCCGAAAACTTCGGCTACATCCTGCACGAAGGCGAATAATTCTTCCACCGAGCCATCTTTCCCCACCGTCAAGCGGTCGAAGAAGATGCCGCCTACCCCCCTGGTTTCGTGGCGGTGGGGCAGGTAGAAGTAGTCGTCGGCCCAGCGCGTGTACTGGGGGTAGTAGGCCGGGTTGTGCTGGTCGCAGGCCGCCTTGAGGCGCTGATGGAAGCGCCGGGCCTGGGCCTCATCCACGTAAATGGGCGTCAAATCAATGCCGCCGCCAAACCACGCCTCGCCGTTGCCGGCCTCAAAGTACCGCACGTTCATGTGGATGATGGGCACGCGTGGGCTGCGCGGGTGCAGCACCACGCTCACGCCGGTGGCGAAGAAATGCGGGTCGGGCAGATGCAGCTGCCGGGCGGCGGCGGGGCTTAGCTCACCTTGCACTTCGGAAAACCCTACCCCCCCTTTTTCGAGGATAACGCCGCCTTCGAGCACCCGCGAGTGGCCGCCGCCGCCGCCCGGCCGCTGCCAGTCGTCTTGCCCAAAGCGGGCAGTGCCGCCGTCGGCGGCTTCGAGCTGGGCGCAGAGGCGGGTTTGAAAATCCTGGAGCCAGGCGGCAATATTGTGGCGGGACATAGGGGGTAGGGCACTGAGTACTAGGTAATAAGTAATCGCTTGTCATTGCGAGCGCAGCGCGGCAATCGCCCCCGAACGAAACCTGCGCCAGTCGTTCCGCTGGGTCGTGCGGATATCGGGCGGGGGCGATTGCCGCGCTGCGCTCGCAATGACAAGCGGGCAAAGGTCGGGCGGCGGCGTAATTTTACCCTTCCCACTGACTCTCCCTACCCTGCCCATGCCCGCTGACGCCTCCGCCGCCCCCCCCGCGGTTACTCCGGCCGTACCCGAAACCAACCTGCTCGCCCGCGCCTACCTGCTCATGCACACGGCCGCCGAAATGGCTGCCCTCTACGAAGCCCAGAAAACGGTGGCCGCCCGCTACGTGCACGCCACCGCCCGCGGCCACGAGGCCGTGCAGCTGGCCGCCGCGTTTCTGCTGACCGAGCACGACTTCGCTACCCCCTACTACCGCGACGATGCCCTGCTGCTGGGCCTGGGCCTGCGCCCCTACGAGCTGATGCTCCAGCTGCTGGCCAAGCGCGACGACCCCTTCAGCGGTGGCCGCACCTACTACAGCCACCCCAGCCTGCGGCGGCCCGGCCTGCCCGTTATTCCGCACCAAAGCTCGGCCACCGGCATGCAGGCCATTCCGGCCACCGGCATGGCGCACGCCATCAAGTATTTGGAAGGAGAGAAGTTAACAGGTAAAAAGGAAGAGTTAAAAACCGCTGAGTCGGGGCCAAAGAAGCAGGAGTCAACTCCTAACTCACTAGTGCTCTGTTCTATTGGCGACGGGGCCATGACCGAAGGCGAGGTGAGCGAGGCCCTGCAAATGGCCGTGCTGCACCAGCTGCCCATCGTGTACCTGGTGCAGGACAACGACTGGGGCATTTCAGCCACTGGCAAGGAAATGCGGGCGATGGATGCCTATGAGTTTGCCGCTGGCTTTCCCGGCCTGCATCGGGTGCGGGTCGATGGGGCCGACGTGGTGTCGTCTTACATCGGCCTGCGCGAGGCGTTTGGGCACGTGCGGGCCCGGCGCGGGCCGGCGCTGGTGCACGCTAAGTGCCCGCTGCTGGGCCACCACACCAGCGGCGTGCGCCGCGAGTGGTACCGCGGCGACAACCTCGGCGAGCACCAGCTCAACGACCCGCTGCCGCGCCTGCACCGCCGCCTGCGCCACACCGGCGCCAGCGAAGCCGACCTGGCCGCCCTGGCCGAGCAGGCCCGCGCCACCGTGGCCGCCGACTGGGCCGCCGCCCTCGCCGCACCCGACCCCGACCCCGCTACTTTCGCCGACCACGAGTTCGCGCCGCCCGCCGTGCTGGAAGAAGCCGGCGAGCGTGCCCCCGCCGGCGCCCCCAAAGTGCTGATGGTGGACGCCGCCCTGCACGCCGTGGACGATATTCTGCGCGAATTTCCCGAGGCGCTGTTCTACGGCCAGGACGTGGGTGGCGAGCTGGGCGGCGTGTTTCGCGAGGCGGCGCTGCTGGCCAAGAAGTACGGCGACCGGCGCGTGTTCAACACGCCCATTCAGGAGGCCTACATCGTGGGCAGCACGGCGGGTATGGCGGCCGTGGGCGCCCGGCCCATCGTCGAGATTCAGTTTGCCGACTATATCTGGCCGGCGCTCAACCAGCTGGTCGAGGAGCTGTCCAAGTCGTGCTACCTGAGCATGGGCAAGTTTCCGGTGCCGGCGCTCATTCGGGTGCCGGTGGGGGCCTACGGCGGCGGCGGGCCCTACCATTCGGGCTCCATCGAAAGTACGCTGCTCACCATCCGGGGCATTAAGGTGGTGTACCCCAGCAACGCCGCCGATATGAAAGGCCTGCTGCGCGCCGCGTTTCTGGACCCCAACCCGGTTATTATGCTGGAGCACAAGGGCCTATACTGGAGCAAAGTGCCCGGCACCGAAGATGCCAAAACGGTGGAGCCGGCCGCTGGCTACGTCATTCCGCTGGGCCGCGCCGCCGTGGCCCAGGCCGCCGACGCCGAGGCCCTGCGCCGGGGCGGCACCTGCGTGGTCGTCACCTACGGCATGGGCGTGCACTGGGCCCGCACCGCCAGTCGCGCCTATCCCGGCCGCGTGGAAGTGCTCGACCTGCGCACCCTCAACCCGCTCGACTGGGACGGCGTGCGGGCCGCCGTGCGCCGCCACGGTAAAATCCTGGTCCTCACCGAAGAGCCCTTGCTCAACTCCTTCGCCGAAAGCCTGGCCGGCCGCATCCAAACCGAGTGCTTTATGCAGCTCGACGCGCCCGTGCGCACCCTGGGCGCCGCCAACCTGCCCGCCATTCCGCTCAACGTGGAGCTGGAAAAGCAAATGCTGCCTTCGGCCGAAAAGGTAGGGGTAGTGTTGGGCGAGCTGCTGGCTTATTGATGGGTAATAGGCAGTGGGTAATGCCAAACCCTATTACCCATTACCCTACCCCCTTTAAAACGGATAGCCCAGGCCCACGTTGATAACCGTCTGGTTGGTGGTCTGGCGCAGGGCGTTGTTGAGGCGCCACGGCTGCTCGTTGGTAGGGTCGTAGACCTTGGTGGCGATGTCGAAGCGCAGGATAAGGAAGGTGAAATCCATGCGCAGGCCGAAGCCCGAGGCCACCGCGAACTGCTTGTAGAAGCGGTCCACCAGAAACTCGGCGCCCGGCCGGTTGGTATCGGGCTGCAGGGTCCAGACGTTGCCAAAGTCCGTAAAGAGCGCCCCTTTGATAAACGAATACACCGGAAAGCGGTACTCCACCGAGCCTTCGAGCAGCACCTCGCCCGGCTGTTCGGTGTAGTAGTCGCGAGAGCCGTTGGGCAGGCGCGTGGCGTAGGAGCCGGTGCCGAGGCGGCGTGGGCTCCAGGCCCGCACGCTGTTGGAGCCGCCCACGAAAAAGTACTTGTCGTAGGGCAAAATATAGCGGTCCACAGTGCCGTGGCCGTGTTCGCCGGTAGTGTCGGGGGTAGTGGTGAGGGCGTGGGCCAGGCCACCGTTGAGGCGCCAGGCCAGGTAAGTTTGGGGCGACAACTTGTAGTAGCGCCGGTAATCAACTGATACCTTAACGAAGTTGTACACCGAAAGCTTGGTGTCGGCAAACCACTTCTGGTTGCGATACGCCCCCCGCGTAAGCCCCCCCAGTTCGCCGAATATCCGCAGAAAATGCGCGTTGCGGGTCTGGTTGAGGTCGTTGGAATTGTAAATGGACGTGAAGCTGAAGCTCGGCTCGTAAATGGGCTGAAACGAGCGGTAGAGCGGGCTGCCCTGGTAGATGCGCAGGCTGTCGAGGCGCTTCTGGTAAAAATCGCTGGTGTAGGGCGTGCTGACAATGCCCAGGTCCACGGGCGTGAAGACATACTGCTGGTAGGCAGAGGTTTGCCAGAGGTAATCGAACGTAAACTCGGTGTTGCTGCGGGTGTAGTAGGGCGAAGAAGTGTAGGTAGTAGAGAGCGCAAACCGGGTGCGGGGCTGGTCATTCACCAGGAAGTTGCCCAGGTGAAACGGCACCAGAAACTGGGGCACCACCAGCGCCGCCGTGGCCCCGTATTGCACCGTGTACACGGCGTCGGTCGTGTTGTTGTCGCCGATGCGGGCCAGCTGACCCTCCAGGCCGGCGCGGGCGCTGAGCTCCAGCACCTCGGCCCCGCCAAACGGGTTGCGCCACTTCAGGCGCAGGTTACCAAACGGCCCCACCTTGGTAGCCACGTAGGTGCCGCCAAACTCGGCCGTCTCGGAGAAGCGCGGGCTGGGCGAGGTGGTGATAATGGCGTCGAGGTAACCCGGCGCGGCGGGGGTAGGGCGCTGGCTCGGGGGCGAAGTGGCCGTGAGCTGCCGGCTGCTGTCGGCGGCCAGCGCCTCGCCGGCGTCGGTGGCGTCCGGGGCGGCTACTTTGCGGTAGCTCAAGGTATTAAACCGGAACATGTCCAGGTTCGACAGCTGGCGCTGGGTGCGCTGGGTGCGGGTGAGGTTGAAGAGCTGGTTGGGGCGCACGGCTATTTGCCGGGCCAGAATGCTGGGGCTGATGGCCGCCGGCCCCCGGCTCAGAAACAGCACCGAGTCCTGGCGCAGGGTGTCGCGCGGCACCAGGGCGCGGCCCGTGCGCCGCAGGCGCCGGGCCGCGAGCGTGTCGGCCACGGCGGCCGGCGTCACGCCCGCCGGCAGGGCCGCCGTGGAGATACGGCCGGTGCCGGAGGCCGCCGCGCCGGCCGTCGTTTGGCCGGCGAGGGTAGTGGTGTCGGTGGCGGCGGCCTGGCGCAGCCGGCGGCGGCCCGGCCGGGTGGTGTCGCCCGAGGCCAGGCGCAGCGCCCGCGCTTGGGTCACGTCGCTGATGACTACCACGTCGCGCAGGCGGTAGGCGCGGTGGCCGCCGGGGGGGCTGGCTATTTGCAGCCGCAGCCGCACCTGGCCTTTCTCGAAGCTCGTATCGGCCTCCAGGGTAATGTACTGGGACCGAAAGTCGTAGTAGCCCGCGTTCTTGAGCAGCGTCTCAATGCGCTGGCGCTCCTGGCCAATCAGGTCCTCGTTGTAGGCATTGCCCACGTGCAGCAGGGTAGCCCCCTGCGCCCGCGTCACTACCTGGGCCACCCCCGAGTCGGGAATGCTACGCGTGAGCCGGCTCAGCGTAAACTCGTGGCCCTCGGCTACTTGGTAGGTCACCGTCACGAGCCGGTGCAGCCGGCCGCCAGCCGAGTCGCGCAGTGGCACTTGGCGCACGGGCTTGCGCAGGCCCACCGCGCGCAAAGTGCTGGCAAGGAGGCTGGGCTTGGAGCGGGCCGAATCGGTGTAGCTCGCGTGGGCCCGGAAGTAGCCCTGCGAGCGCAGGTAGGTGGTGAGCTGGTCCACGGTGCGCTGGCTCAGCGCGGGGTCGTAGATAACGGGCGGCTCACCCAGGCGCATAATGGAATTGCCCTTTTCCAGCGCGGTGCGCTTGCGGGCCAGGCGGCGGTCGCGGCGGGCCAGCAGCTTGCCGGTGCGCGCCGAGTCGCCCTGGGCATTGGCCAGCTCGTTGGCATACTTGCTTTTGATGCCCGAAATTTTGCGCTCAATGCGCGTCGAGTCGTATAGCGAATGCCCAAACTGGTAGATGGCCAGCTTCGGGATGGGAATGGTGCGGTTGGGCTTTTGCTGCACCAGCGTCAGCATGCGCTCCTGCTGGGCGGTGCTCAGGCCCTCGCTTTCTACCGCTATTTTGGTGAGCAGGCGCTGCTTGGGCCCCAGCAGGCGCAGTGGCGAGCAGCCCACGGCCAGCAGCCAGGCGGCCAGGCCTAGCAGCAGCCCGGCCCCCAGCCGGCCCGGACCGAAGCGCGCCCGGTCGTTACTTTGTCTATCTAATGGTTTCAAAAGCTCTCGCCAAATACGTTCGGTCGCTGCATCAGCGCAAATATCGGCAGCGGCACGCCGCCTTTCTGGTTGAAGGTGCCAAAAGCGTGCTAGAACTGCTCGCCTCCGGCCTCGAAGTCGAGCACCTACTCGCTACCGCTGCCTTCGCCGCGCACCTGCCCGCCGGCCCCGCCTTCCCGTTGCACCTGGCCACCGAAGACGAGCTTACTCAGCTCGGCACGCTCCAGACTAACGCCGCCGCGCTGGCCGTAGTACGTCGGCCCCCCGTGCCGGCCCTACCCCCCCGGCTGCCCGCCACCCGCCTCGTGCTGGCCCTCGACAACGTGGCCGACCCCGGCAACCTCGGCACCCTCTGGCGCCTGGCCGACTGGTACGGCCTGCCCGGCCTGGTCTTGTCCGAAAACTGCGCCGACCCCTTCAACCCCAAAGCCGTGGCCGCCAGCATGGGCGCCTTCGGCCGGGTGCCCGTGTGGGCTGATGTGGACCTGCCCGCTTGGCTTCAAGCCTTACCCGAGGGGGTAGGGGTCTTCGGCGCTGACCTTGAGGGAGATAACGTGCACCGGCTGCACCTGCGGCCGGCCGGCGTGCTGGTGATGGGCAGCGAGAGCCACGGCCTCAGCCCCGGCGTGGCCGCGCGGCTCACCAGCCGCCTGCACATCCCGCACGGGCCGGGGGGTAGGGCCGAAAGCCTGAACGTAGCCGTGTCGGCCGCGATTTTGCTGGATAATTTCTTTCGGAACGAGTAGCGCGAACTTTCCAGTTCGGGCGCGAGCGTAGCGAGTATCTCGCGCCTGGGTCGTCCGGGGCCGCCTGCTCGCTGTGCTCGCGCCCGAACTGGAAAGTTCGCGCTACATGGGCTATTGCAGCAGGCGCAGGCCGAAGCTTAGCGTCTGGGCCTGGAGGCCCTGGCCATCGCGGAAGAGCGGGTTGAGGTTATACTTGGCAAAAAAGGTCAGTGACTTAAACCCGATTACCCCTTGCAGGCCATACTGCCAGTCGTTGAGGTTGTAGGAGCCGTAGTCCTTATCCTTGTAGGTCGTGTTTTCCTCGAAATACTTGAGCTTGGTCCAGCTGGCCAGGCGGTAGCCCACGAAGCCGCCCGCGCCCAGGTGAAACGAGCTGTGGCCGTGCGTGTTGAGCTGGAGCATCAACGGCACGGTGAGGGTGGAGGTGGCCAGCTTGGTTTTCTGGTACTGCCGGCCGCTGGTTTCGAGCACCACGCTGGTCAGGCCGTTCTGGTTCACCCACCTGTTGTTGCCCTCGAGCATGTAGTTGTTAAACGCGAACTCGGGGCCGACCATCAGGTAGAGCGGGCTGCGCCGCCCGCCCAGCCGCTGCTTGAAATTGAAGCCAAGATTGACGTAGCGCGAGCCGCCAGTACGCAGGTCGAGCGGGCTGGTGGACACCTGCCCGGCCGGCGTCACGCGGTCGATATGGTTATTAACGAGCGCGTTAAATCCTAGGTCAAATATAAAGTCCGTCGAAGACGACTTGCGGTCGTTGCGCGCTTGGCGCATCGAGTCGCGCTCGGCCTGGCGGTTGGCGGCGCGGGGCTGGTCATTGGTTTTGCCATCGATATTTACCACCACGCCAAATTTCTTTTCCAGCAACACCTCCACTTTGTTGCTGGGCCCATAGGCGCCGGCCGGGGCCTTGTGGGTGGTGATGCGGATTTCCTCGGGCAGGCGCTGGCCGGGCTGGTCCTCGTTGGGGTGAAAGACGGTAGTCAGGCGCTCAGTATTGGCCACTTTGGCGGCCGCGTCGGCCCGCTCGATGTAGCCGCCCAGCCGCGCTACCAGCGAGTCGAGGTGGTACTGGGGCAGTTGGCGCAGCTGCTGGGCATCGCGCACCACTAAGGTCATCACGGCCTTGTTAGGCAGCCGCACCACGATGGTATCGGTGGGGGTAGGGGCCAGCCCGCGGGCCTGGGTAACAACGGCGGAGGCAGCAAACAAGACACCGCAAGCGGCAGAAAAAAGAACAGGTTTCATGCGTGAAAGACGATTAGAGTGGGCAAAGGGGGGTAGGCGGCCTCGGGCGAGGCTACAAAAAAGGCGGGTTAACGGCGCCGGCTGGCGCGCTACAATTGAATGGTTTTGCTCACGGTGCGGCTGCCGAGGCGGGCCTGCATGGTCAGGCTTTCGGGCAGGCCGGTGGCCTCGGCCAGGCTCACGGGCTCGCCGTGCACCAGGTGGTCGGCCTGGCGTAGCAGCCCGCCGAGGCGCAGGCGCCGCCGGGGCTGGTCGGCCGCCGGGCTGGGCGCGGTGGCCACTACTACCGGCGCCGCCGGGCGGCTGGGTTCGGGGCCGCGCCGCACGTCTACTTCAATAATACCGGCCGGGGCGGTGGGTACCGCCGCAACAGCAAATTGCGTGGGCATTTCGGACGTGGCCGGCGTTTGCGGGGCTACGCGGGGGGTAGGCAGGTGAGGTTGGCCCGCCGGGCCGTTCCGCCGCCCGGTGGTAGCCAACTGGCCGGCGGCTGCGTCCGGCTTCCGGGGTTGTTGGTGATGGCTGCTAGTTGCCTGGAGCACCGTGGCGGGGCGGCACGGCCGGGCAGTAGCGGCTATCGGGTGGCTAGATGGGGCCAGGTGGGTGGCAGTTGCCTGGCTGGCCGAATTTTTCTGACTTTTCTTTTCTGATTTAGCTGCAATTTTAGTAAATAGCTCATTGCTATCAAGTAGGCTTGAAGACGTAGTTG
>CAZZWL010000114.1:0-17701 GCA_964657755.1 uncultured Rhodanobacter sp. | reverse complement strand
CCCCGCGCTTAGAACGCCATAATTACCCGCTCAATCACGTCGCAGGCCGCGTGCAGCTGCTCTTCGGTGATGACCAGCGGCGGAGCAAAGCGGATGATGTCGCCGTGCGTGGGCTTGGCCAGTAGGCCGTGCTCCATCAGGCTCACGCACACGTCCCAGGCCGTGCGGCCGTCGGCGGCGGCCTTGATAACTACGGCGTTGAGCAGGCCTCGGCCGCGCACTAGCGTTACCACTTGGGGGCGCTGGGCCTGCACCCGGCGCATCCGAGCCCGGAAAATTTCGCCCAGGCGATACGCATTCTCGGCCAGCTTCTCCTCCAGTAGCACGTCCAGCGCGGCCTGCATTACGGCGCAGGCCAGTGGGTTGCCCCCAAACGTAGAGCCGTGTTGGCCCGGCTGAATAGTCAGCATGATGGCATCATCGGCCAGTACCGCCGACACGGGTAGCACGCCGCCGCTCAGGGCCTTGCCCAGAATGAGGATATCACCCCGAACCTCTTCGTAATCAGTAGCCAGCAACTTGCCGGTGCGGCCCAGGCCGGTCTGAATCTCGTCGGTAATGAGCAGCACATTGTGCGCTCTGCACAGCTCGGCGGCGGCGGTCAGGTAGCCCTCGCTGGGCACCACTACCCCCGCCTCGCCTTGGATGGGCTCAATGAGGAAGCCGCACACGTGCGGGTCGGCTAGTGCTGCGGCCAGCGCCTCGGCATCGTCGTAGGGCACCACCTGGTAGCCCGGCACGTAGGGCCCGAAGCCGCCCGTGCTGTCGGGGTCGGTGCTGAAGGAGATAATGCCCGTGGTGCGCCCGTGAAAGTTGTGCTCGGCTACCACAATGCGCGCCATGTTGGGCGCAATGCCCTTTTCCTGGTAGCCCCACTTGCGGGCCAGCTTCAGGGCCGTTTCCACGGCCTCGGCGCCCGAGTTCATCAGCAGCGCCTTGTCGTAGCCAAACAGCTCGCATAACTGCTTCTCGGCCGCGCCCAGCCGGTCGTTGAAAAACGCCCGCGAGGTGAGCGTCAGCCGCTGCGCCTGCTCCGTTAGCGCCCCGATTATGCGCGGGTGGCAGTGCCCCTGGTTCACCGCCGAATAGGCCGAGAGAAAGTCGAAATACTGCCGGCCCGCCACGTCCCACAGGTGCACGCCCTGGCCCCGGCTCAGCACCACGGGCAGCGGGTGGTAGTTGTGGGCGCCGTATTGGTCTTCGAGCTGCATCAGCTCTTCGGCGCGGGAAGTGGGGGTAGGGGCTAGCATAGGGCGGATGGCAGGATAAGGTTTTAACGTACTCAAAATTACGAACAAAGCAGCCGCTATTTCGGCCGCTGCTACCTTTGCCGTTGCAATGGAAATTATACATCACCCCGACGCCCCGCAGGCGGTGGGCCCCTACAGCCAGGCCATTGAGGCGGGCGGCTTCGTGTTTTGCTCGGGCCAAACGCCCCTCGTGCCGGCCTCCATGCGCATCGAGGCCGATACTATCGAAGCGCAAACCCGGCAGGCGCTGGCCAACCTGGCCACCGTGCTCGCCGCCCGCCACCTGGGGCTGGCCGACATTGTGAAGACCACGGTTTTTCTCAAAAACTTCGCCGATTTTGCCCGCATGAACGCCGTATACGCCGACGTGTTTGGGGCACACCGCCCGGCCCGCACCACCGTCGAAGTATCGCGCCTACCCCTGGAAGCACTGGTCGAAATCGAGTGCATTGCCGCCCTGCCCAATGCCCGATGACCCCCGGCTAGCCGCCTTCGCCGCCCTGCCCCTGCAGCCCGGCGACTTCTACCACACCCCCGAAGGCTACCTCGTTTTCACCGCGCAGTACCACCAGCGCCGGGGTTTTTGCTGCGGCAATGGCTGCCGCCACTGCCCCTGGAAAAAAGAAAAGCAGGCCTAGAAAACGAAGAAAAGTTGCTGCCAAGGCCGCCGCCGGGAGCTGTTCTCGCTCACTCACTCTTCCCTCTCAATTGCTTTACGATTTGGTATTTGGCTGAAAATTGCCGATATTTGCGGCCCGTTTCGGAATAGCATCATCTAACCCTTCGATATCATGGCCCGAGTTTGTGATTTGACCGGCAAGCGTACCCGCGTAGGCAACAACGTATCGCACGCCAACAACAAGACTAAGCGTAAGTTCTACCCCAACTTGCAGAAAAAGCGCTTTTACATCCCCGAGCAAGACGCCTGGGTAACGCTGAAAGTAGCCGCTTCTACCATCCGCACCATCAACAAGAATGGCATCATGGCCACCTTGAAGAAAGCCAAGGAGCAGGGCTTTATCGTTTATTAGTCCGCCGCTGCCGCGGCAATTTTGCGGGTTTTTTCGGGCCTGTTAAGATACGAATGCCGGTGCTGCCGCTCCAGCCCTTTTATAGGGGGTAGGAAGCGGACACCGGCTTTGTTGTGCCGCGGTTATTACCAAGAAAAAGTGGTCAGGCTGGATGCTAACGTAGTAGCTGGCTGGCCACTTGCGAAGTTGCGGAAAAATTCCGTACCTTTGCAGTCCTAAAATTAAAAACTAATCCCCCTCCCGTCACGATGGCCAAGAAAGGAAACCGGGTGCAGGTTATCATGGAGTGCACCGAGCATAAAACCTCGGGTATGCCGGGCACCTCGCGCTACATCACCACCAAGAACCGCAAGAACACCCCCGAGCGTATCGAGCTGAAGAAATTCAACCCGATTCTGCGCAAAATGACTGTTCACAAGGAAATTAAATAACCTGAGTCATGGCTAAGAAAGTAGTAGCAACGCTGAAAACCGCCACCGGCAAAGACTGGGCGAAAATCATTCGCGCCGTCCGCTCGGAGAAGACCGGGGCCTATACCTTCAAGGAGGAAATGGTACCCGTGGATAAAGTACAGGATGCGCTGGCGGGCAAATAGGCCTCCCAGACTGCTGATGTAGTGAAAAAGTCCCACCTTCGTGGGACTTTTTTCGTGTTTATAATTTCCGTCATGCTTCATCTTGCGTCTGCTTGCCGAAGCATCGCACGTGCAGCAGTACTTACTAACTCTCTCAACGACGCGAGCGAGATGCTTCGGCAGGCTCAGCATGACGTTCTTTTTGCCGGTATTATGGGCCTCTTCGACTTTTTTAAGAAAGACAAGGAAAATAAGGAGCAGCAGCAAGCCCTCGACGAAGGCTTGCAGAAGACGAAAACCAACTTCTTCGACCAGCTGAGCAAGGCCGTGGTGGGCAAAAGCACCGTGGACGAGGCCGTGCTCGACGACCTCGAAACCCTGCTCGTACACGCCGACGTGGGCATCGACACCACGGTAAAAGTCATCGACCGCATCGAGAAGCGCGTGGCCCGCGATAAGTACGTAAACACCAATGAGCTCGACCGCATCCTGCGCGAAGAGATTGTGGCCTTGCTCGATGCGCACGGCGATAGCACTGGCTCGCGGGCCATTCTCGACCGGCCCGATAGCCCCGGCCATCCCTTCGTCATTATGGTAGTGGGCGTGAATGGGGTAGGCAAGACCACCACCATCGGCAAGCTGGCCCACCGCTTCCAGAGCGCTGGCAAGAAGGTGGTGCTGGGTGCGGCCGATACCTTCCGGGCCGCCGCCGTAGACCAGCTCATCGTGTGGGGCCAGCGGGTGGGCGTGCCCGTCATCTCGCACGGCATGAACACCGACCCCGCCGCCGTGGCCTACGACGCCGTGCTGAAGGGCGTGGAAATGGGCGCCGACGTGGTCATCATCGACACCGCCGGCCGTCTGCACAACAAAGTGAACCTAATGAACGAGCTGAGCAAAATCAAGCGCGTCATGCAGAAGGTCATCCCCGAGGCGCCGCACGAGGTGCTGCTGGTGCTCGACGGCAGCACCGGCCAGAATGCCTTTTTGCAGGCCAAGGAATTTACGAAAGCCACCGAGGTGTCGGCCCTGGCCATTACCAAACTCGATGGCACGGCCAAGGGGGGGGTAGTAATCGGTATTTCGGACCAGTTCAGCATTCCGGTGCGCTACATCGGGGTAGGGGAGAAGATGACAGACCTGCAGCTCTTCGACCGGCACACGTTCGTGAATTCGTTGTTTAAGAAGTAGGCGCTGGCCGTAAAAATGACTTTTCGCAAGCGCTCGGCAAACTACCGGGCGCTTGCGTGCGTTTGGGAAGCCCCTTCTAGCTGACCCAATGCGCTACCTTCTTTCTGGCCTGCTCGCCAGCGGCTTGCTCGCCGCCTGCAACTCAAACACCGACACCACCACGACCATCCCCAACGTGCCGGTCAACGTGCAACTGGACTTGCTGGACCAGCAAAACAAGGCTCTGCGCTTCGACAACGGGGTAGTAACCATTCCACCCGGCAGTGCCAACGGCCAGGGCGGCGTAAAGGGCATCTACGTAGTACGCCAAAACGCCACTACCTACTCGGCCTTCGAGCGCAATTGCCCCTACCAGCCCCTCAGCACCTGCGCTACCGTGACCCTCGACCGCAGCTCACGGCTGTTTTTCCGCGACAGCTGCTGCACTTCCCAGTTCAGCCTCCAGGGCCAGCTAACGGGCGGGCCAGCCACCCGCTCGCTGCGCCAATACAGCACCAGTCTAAGCGGTAGCCTGCTGACAATCACGAACTAAGCCGGTTTTTGCGAGCAAAAGCGGTTTTTTACGACCGAAAGCTTGGTTTTTCCAAAAGACCTTTTCTATCTTTGCAGCCCGAAAGCGCCGGTTTCGGAATAAATTAGCTTCCTTAGCTCAGCCGGTTAGAGCATCTGACTGTTAATCAGAGGGTCCCTGGTTCGAGCCCAGGAGGGAGCGCTTTACCTAGAATGCCCGCCCTTACCGGCGGGCATTCTTCGTTTCTGGCCTACTTGGTGTTAGAATACGTTTTGTGCTGCGGCCCTACACCCGTTATTTTGACTGACTGCCAGCCGGTGGGTAAGGTGGTTTTGCGCTGCACGATGCCGGTGGGCGTGATGTCGAGGCCGCCGAAGCCCATGAGCACGGCTTGCAGCACACCGCCCGCGCCCGTGGCGAAGTAGGGGTTGGTGCCGCCCTTAGTCTCGGCGATGACGCGGAAGGGGGGTAGGAGATTGGGCAAATACGAGTCCTGGAAGAAATGCTGGGCCTTGGCGCCATCGCCGAGGCGGGAGTAGAGCAGCGCGAAAATGGCCTGCGTCATGGCGGGCGTGCCCTCGTTGGGCACCCTCGAGGAATAGTACTCCAGGTCTTTGCGGACTTGGGCGGGGGTAGTGATGACGCCCAGCGGGAAGGCCAGCAGGTTGACGTCGCCCTGCTTGATGCCCTCGCCGTGGTAAGTGGCGTGCTCCTGGGTCACGCCGTCAGGCATAGTCAGAATGGGGATATTCTGGGCCACGTGCAGCCAGTCGGGGTTGGCGGGCAGGCCCAGCAGCTTGGCGGCGGCGGTGGCATTGCGCAGGTTTACCTGGGCGGCAGCGTTGGTGAAGGCGTTGTTGTCCACGTTTTCGGCCCACTCATCGGCGGCCACCACATTCTTGATGTCGTAGTGGCCGGGGCCGTTGCGCTCCACGCGGCTGGCCCAGAAGTCGGCGGTGGCCTGCAAGATGGGCCAGCCTTTCTCGCGCAGCCAGGCTTTGTCCTGGGTCACGGAGTAGTATTGCCAGGCTGCCAGGGCCACGTCGGCCGTGATGTGGTGCTCAAACGGGCCGCTGAGCGCCCACACCGGCGTTTCCTCTACGCCTGAGTCGGCGCTTTCCCAGGGGTACATGGCGCCCTGGTAGCCGTGGGCGAAGGCGTTGCGCCGGGCCAGGTCGAGGCGCCGGAAGCGATATTCGACCAGCGACTTCGCGATGTCGGGGTGCAGCACCAGCAACGCCGGGAACATCCACAGGTCGGCATCCCAGAACACGTGGCCGTTGTAGCCCAGGCCCGACAGGCCCATTGGCGAGGGCGAATAGTCGGTGCCGGCTCGCGAAAAGCTGTAGAGGTGGTACAGCATGGAGTGCACATCCTGCTGGGCCTGCGCGTCGCCGGTGATTTGAATATCGCTCTGCCACAGGTCTTTCCAGGCTTTCTGGTGGAAGTCGAGCAGGCGCTGGCGGCCTTCGAGGCGGGCGAAGATGGTGAGGCGCTCGGCCTCGTTGAGCGGGTCGGGGTGGTGAGCCGAGGTGATGCTGGAGCCCGCCACGGCGTAGGCGTAGGTTTGGCCGGCCTTCAGCGCCTTGCTGAATTTCATGAGGTGCATGTTGTTGTCCCACATCTCGTGGATGATGCGGGGCTCCTGGCCGTGCGGCTCCTCAAATAAAAAGCTGGTGCTGGCGCACAGCAGCAGCTTGCCGGTGGGGCTCTTGGCCGACGACGTGAGCAGGCTGAGCGTGGCGTGCGGCCGGTCGATTTCGTTGTAGTAGTTCTGCACCTCGCGCAGGGCATCGGGCGCGTTCATGACGCTGGCGGCCGTTAGGGCCACGTCCTTTTTAGCCACAATGCTCACGTCGAGCAGCACCGTGAAGGGCAGCTGGCGCAGGGCGTAGTAGGTGTAGCTGATGGTGGCCTTGTCCTGGTAGTCGAAGGTGGTGGTGAGGGCGGCGCGCTGCATATCAAGCACTTGCCGGAAGTTGCGCGCGTCCGGGGCGCCGAGGCGGTGGCCGTCCACCTCCAGGTACATATCGAGCAGGTTGAAGCTGTTGAGAAAATTGCTCACCCTACCCCGCCCGTATTGGTCGTAGGCGCCGGCCAGCACCACGTTCTTCAATTGGAAGGGGGTAGGCGACGACACCAGCCCAATCATGCCGTTGGCCACGGTCACGCCGTAATAGTTGGCGGGGTCAATTTTGTCGGCGGTAACGCGCCAGGGGTCGGGCGCGGGTTGGGCGGCGAGGGGCAGTCGGGCGGCCAGGAGCAGCAGGGCACAGAGGCCCGCCAGCAGGCGGAAGCGGGTGGGAAGAGACATAGGAGAGTGGGGAGAAGCGCGGCACCGGCCCAGCGGCGGGCCCAGATAATGCGGGGAGGCTAATCGGACCAAAAGTAAGCGCGCCGCAGCAACTGACCGCCCGTGCGCCCGGCGCGTCGGCGCGGCTGGTTCATCGCTCAACCCGCATAGTGCGTAAGTGATTACTAACTTGTAACGGCCCTGGTAAATTCGGGTTAGTCCGTTTCACTAGTACCTTGTCAGCCAGGAGTATTTAGCAAAAGGCCCGAACTTATTGGGTAGCTGCTACTTGCCTGCGCCTGGCGCCTTACTCCCCGTCCTTGCCTTTTCTTATCCGTTTGCCTACCCGTTTTCCCTCCATTTGGCGCTATTGGCGGCTGCTCGGCCCGTTGGTGCTGGGGCTGGCTGGCTGCGCCCCGGCGCCGCAGGAGCCCGTGTACCGCATCGGTTTTTCGCAGTGCACCACCGGTGATGCCTGGCGCCAAGCCATGCTGGCGGGCATGCAAAAGGAGCTGAGCCTGCACCCCAACGTGCAGTTTCAAATGCTGGACGCGCACAACAACAGCGACGTGCAGCGCCGCCAGGTGCAGGAGCTGATTCGACAGAAAGTGGACCTGCTCATTATCTCGCCCAACCAGTCGGGGCCGCTCACGGCGCTGGCCGAAACGGCTTATAACCAGGGTATTCCAGTGGTGATACTGGACCGGCGCACCACCTCGCAGCTCTACACAGCCTACGTGGGCGGCAACAACCAGGAGGTGGGCCGCACCGCCGGCCACTACGCCGCGCAGCTGCTGCACGAGCGCGGCCGGGTGCTCGAAATATTGGGTACGCCGGGCTCGTCGCCGGCCGCCGAGCGCCACCTGGGCTTTATGGAGGCGCTGGCCGCCTACCCCCCCCTGCAGCTCGTGGCCCGGCTCGATGGCGACTGGCGGCCCGAACTGGTGCGGCAGCGCCTGCCCGCCCTGCTGCGCGCCCACCCCGATGTTGACCTGATTTTTGCCCAAAATGACCCGATGGCGCGGGCGGCCCACGAGGTAGCCCAGCAGCTGGGCAGGCCGCAGCTGCGCATTATTGGCGTCGATGGCCTGGCGGGGCCGGGCAATGGCTTGCAGCTGGTAGCAGATGGCGCGCTGAAGGCTACCCTGCTCTACCCCCCCGGCGGCGAGCAGGCCATTCGCACGGCCCTGCGCATTTTGCGCCACGAGCCCTACGAAAAGGAAAACCTGCTGGGCACGATGGTGATTGACTCGACCAACGTGAGCGCCGTGCGCACGCAGGCCGAGCAGCTGGCTACCCAGCGCCTGGATATTCAGCAGCAGCAGCAGCGCCTGCAAGCCGAGCAGCACCGCTACGCCATCCAAAAGACAACGGTTTACCTGCTGCTGGTCAGCTTGTTGGGCGCCGTGCTGCTGGGGGCGCTGGCCTGGCGCTCGTCGCGCCTCAACCGCCGCATCCGGCGCACGCTGGAGGGCCAGAACGCCGAAATCAGTGCCCAGCGCAACCAGATTGCCCAGCTGGCCGAGGAAAACCGGCGCTCGTCGGAAGCCAAGCTACGGTTTTTTACCAACTTCTCGCACGAGCTGCGCACGCCGCTCACCCTCATTCTGGGGCCGGTGGAGGAGATGCTGACCAGCCCGGCCGACCTCTCGCCCGCCCAGCGCCACGACCTTAAGTTGGTGCGCCGCAACACCCAGCGCCTGCTGCAATTGGTAAACCAGCTGCTCGATTTTCGCAAAATCGACGTGGGCAAGATGGCCGTGCGCGCCAGCGAGGGCAACCTCGTGAGTTTCGTGCGCGAAATTATGGATGTGTTTGAGAAGCCCGCCCGGCAGCGCGGCATTACGTTCCGGTTTTTGCCCGCCGAGCCGGTTATCAGCCTCTGGTTTGATGGCGATATCCTGGATAAGGTGCTCTTCAACTTGCTCTCCAACGCCTTCAAATACACCCCCGACGGCGGCCAGATTACGGTGAGCATGCAGCCCGTGCCGGCCACCGACGCGGTGCGCATCAGCGTGGAAGACAACGGCCGGGGCATTGCCGAGGCCGACCAGCCGCACATTCTGGAGTGGTTTTACCAGGGCCGCCAGCCCTCGGCCAATGGCTCGGGGCTGGGGCTGGCGCTGGCCGAGGGCCTCACGCGGCTGCACCAGGGCACGCTCTCGTTTCGGAGCCAGCCAGGCCACGGCAGCACCTTCGAAATAACGCTGCCGCTGACCCGGCCGGCGGGCTGGCAGGAAGCCAGCGCGGCCCCTACCCCCCACGTCCGCTTTGAGCCCGAAGAGGACGCCGCCGCGCCCCAGGCAGCGGTCCCTACCCCCGCCGCTACGGCCACCGTGCTCCTCATTGAAGACAACGATGAGGTGCGCAACTTCCTGGTGGAGAAGCTGCAGCCGCACTTCCAGGTGAGCACCGCGGCCGATGGCGCCACCGGCCTGCGCCTGGCCACGGAGGCTATTCCCGATGTGATTGTGTGCGACGTGACGCTGCCCGAACTGAGCGGCTTGCAGGTGGCGGCCAAGCTCAAGGG
Organism: uncultured Rhodanobacter sp.; assembly: GCA_964657755.1. Taxonomy (GTDB): domain Bacteria; phylum Bacteroidota; class Bacteroidia; order Cytophagales; family Hymenobacteraceae; genus Hymenobacter. The sequence goes on along the minus strand of CAZZWL010000114.1, from coordinate 8,321 downwards.
CGACTGGCGTACCTCGCACATTCCGCTGGTGCTGCTCACGGCCCAGACGGCGCCCGAGCAGCAGGTGGCCGGCGTGCAGGCCGGGGCCGACCTCTACCTCACCAAGCCCTTCAACCCCACCTTTTTGCTCGAAAGCCTGCGCACGCTGCTGCGCAACCGCGACCAGCAGCGCGAGCACTTCCGGCGCGAGCTGAGCGTGGACACCGCCACCGTGGCCCCGCAGCGCGTGGACCAGAAATTCCTGGCCGACCTCACGGCCATCATCGAGGCCAACCTCGACCAGCCGGGCCTGAGCGTGGACGACATTGCCCGCAGCCTCGGCGTGTCGCAGATGCAGCTCTACCGCAAGGTGAAGGCCCTGCTCGGCACCGGCGTCACGGACTACCTCCAGACCATCCGGCTTACCAAGGCGCGGCTGCTGCTGCTGCAAGAAGGCGGCACCATTGCCGAGGTGGCCTACCAGGCGGGCTTCTCGTCGCCCTCCTATTTCTCCACCGCCTTCAAGGCCAAGTACCAGGTGTCGCCCTCCGAGTTCCGGGCCCTGCACATCACGTCGCGCACCTGACAACGGACGTAAAACGGAGTGGCACTCCGTGCTGCCGCGGAGCGGCAAGCCCGCGGGTGGCGTGGCCGAAACAGACCACCTTGGCGCGCTGCGCCAGAACGGAGTGCCACTCCGTTTTACGTCCCTGCTACTGCCGCCGAATTTTGCAAACGCCGCAAGATGCGTGCAAGTCAGGCGCCAAGCAGGGAACAGGAATTGCTAAGTATTAAATTGACTATCAGAAGTTTAATAATAAGCTGTCAACATGTAAGAATCTTGTAAGCATTTGAAATAAACCAGCAAGCCTGGGCGCGGGGAAAGGCCGAATTTTGGGGCATCATTCTTCCGGATTCCCACCCATGCTGCAGCGCAAAGTTCTTTTTTGGTCCATCGTCACGGCGCTCGGAGGCTTCCTGTTTGGCTTCGATACGGCCGTGATTTCGGGGGCCGAGAAGGCCATTCAGCAGCTCTGGCACCTGAGCGCCGTGGAGCACGGCTTCACCATTTCCATCGCCCTTATTGGCACGGTGCTGGGCGCCATCTTTGGCGGTATTCCGAGCGATAAGCTGGGCCGCCGCCAGACGCTGCGCTGGATTGCGGTGCTCTACCTGGTGTCGGCGGTAGGCGCGGCGCTGGCCCCGGCGTGGGTGCCGTTTCTGGTGTTTCGGTTCCTGGGCGGGCTGGGGGTAGGGGCCTCGTCGGTGACGGCGCCGCTCTATATTTCCGAGATTTCGCCGGCCGACTCGCGGGGTAAACTCGTGGGCTTGTTTCAGTTTAATATCGTGTTCGGCATCCTGGCCGCCTACCTCTCCAACTACCTGCTGGCCCGGTTCGTGGGCGACCACTCGTGGCGCCTGATGCTGGGCGTGCAGGCCGTGCCGGCGGTGGCGTTCCTGCTGTTCCTGTTTCGGGTGCCCGAAAGCCCGCGCTGGCTGCTGCTGCACGGCCGCCTGGAGGAGGGTAGGGACGTGCTGCGCATCATCAACCCCACCGCCGTGGACGCCGACGTGGCCGCCATCCTGGCCAGCCAGGCGCACGCCGCCCAGCAAAGTGAGTCGCTCTGGAGCCCGCAGTACCGCACGCCGGTGCTGCTGGCCGTGGCCTTCGCTTTCTTCAATCAAGTATCTGGTATCAACGCGATTATCTACTACGCCCCGCGCATTTTTGAGATGACCGGGCGGGGCCAGGATGCGGCCTTGCTGTCGTCGGCGGGCATTGGGCTGGTCAATTTCATCTTCACCCTGCTGGGCGTGAATGTGATTGACCGGTTTGGGCGGCGCACGCTCATGCTGGTAGGCTCGGTGGGCCTCATTGCCACGCTGGGGCTGGTGGCGCGGGCCTTCTACACGCAGCAGTTTGGCAGCGTGCCGGTGCTGCTGTTTCTGTACATCGCCTTTTTTGCTTTCTCGCAGGGCGCCGTTATCTGGGTATTTATCTCCGAGATTTTCCCCAATGCCGTGCGGGCAAGCGGCCAGGCGCTGGGCAGCTCCACGCACTGGGTTATGGCCACGGTTATCGCCTTCACTTTTCCCTGGTTTTCGGAGCATCTGGGCGGCGGCAACACCTTCGCCTTCTTCTGCGCCATGATGGTGCTGCAGTTGGTATTCGTGCTGCGCTTCATGCCCGAAACCAAAGGCACCAGCCTCGAAGGCGTCGAAAAAACACTGGTTATGCACTAGGAGAAATGGGCCTTTTGTCATTGCGAGCCTGCGAAGCAATCCTTCCTTCCCGCTCGTGCCGCTAGCCAAGTCAACGACAAGGAAAGATTGCTTCGCAGGCTCGCAATGACAAACGATTTTCCTACCCCCTCTGCTATCGACCACTTATCTCTACCCACCCACGCCATGCCAGTTGTTTGCTTTGGAGAAATGCTTTGGGATGTGCTGCCCACTGGCAAGCAGCCCGGCGGGGCCCCGCTCAACGTAGCGGTGCACCTGCGCAACTTCGGCCTGGAGGCCCAACTCATCAGCCGCGTGGGCCACGATGACCTGGGCGCCGAGCTGCTAGAGTTTGTAGCGAGCAAAGGCCTAGATACCAGCTACGTGCAGCAGGGTGAAACCCACCTGACGGGGGTAGTAAAAGCCAATGTGAGCGATAGCCAGGAGGTGACCTACAAAATACTGCAACCCGTGGCCTGGGACTATATCCAGTACGGCGACGACCTGCGCGCCCTGGTCGAAACGGCCGACGCCTTCGTGTTTGGCAGCCTGGCCGCCCGCAGCTCCGTCACCCGCGAAACGCTGTACCGCCTGCTCCAGCAGGCCCCGCTGAAGGTATTTGACGTGAACCTGCGCGCGCCCCACTACTCGCGCGACGTGGTGACCTACCTGCTGCGCCAAGCCGACGTGGTGAAGCTTAACCACCACGAGCTGGCCGAGCTGCTGGGCTGGTTTGGCGTGAGCCCGGCCGAAGAAACGGCCCTGGAGTGGCTGGCCAACCGCTTTCAGCTGCAAGCTGTGTGCGTGACTAAGGGCGCCGATGGTGCCGCGTTGTGGGTGGCTGGGCAGCTCTACCGCAGCCCCGGCGTGGCGGTGCAGGTGCAGGATACCATCGGTAGCGGCGATGCTTTTTTGGCGGCCCTGCTTAAGGGCTGGCTGGCCGGCCAGCCGCCCGCCGACTACCTGGCCTTTGCCTGCGCGGCGGGCTCGCTGGTGGCTAGTTACCAAGGCGCTACGCCGGCCATCTCGGTGGCGCAGGTGCAGGCATTGGCCGCCACAGTAGTTTGATAGACTGCGCTTTATCAGCACGCTAATTCGCTTTCCTACCCCCTTTCATCTGCCGCATGTCCTTTCTTGCCTCAACCACTAGTGTTACTGCCCTTAGCCGGTTTGTGCGCCGCGCCTGGCCGCTGCCGGTAGCGGCCAGTGCCCTGCTGCTGGGCCTGACGGGCTGTGGCCAGTCGGGGCAAAAGGCGGAAACGACCGCGACCACAACCGCCGCCCCGGCCGCCGCCGACTCGACCGAGCACGCTGGCCCTACCCAAACCTGGTGGAAGGAAGCGGTGGTGTACCAGATATACCCGCGCAGCTTTCAGGATAGCAACGGCGACGGGGTAGGCGATATCAGGGGTATTATCTCGCACCTCGACTATATTAAGAGCCTGGGGGTGAACGTAATCTGGCTCAACCCGAGCTACGCCTCACCCAACGCCGACAACGGCTACGATATCTCGGACTACCGGAAGATTCAGCCCGAATACGGCACGATGGCCGACTTCGACGCCATGCTCAAGGGCTTGCACCAGCGCGGCGTGAAGCTGGTGATGGACCTGGTGGTGAACCACAGCAGCGACGAGCACGCCTGGTTTAAGGCGGCCCGCACCTCGCGCACCAACCCCTACTACACCTACTACCACTGGTGGCCCGCCGAAAAGGGTAAGCCGCCGAAGCGCTACAGCAATTTTGATGTAAACAACGATGCCTGGGCCTACAATAAGGCCACCAATAGCTACTACCTGCACTACTTCGCCGCCAAGCAGCCCGACCTGAACTGGGAGAACCCCAAGCTGCGCCAGGAGATTTATAGCATGATGCGCTTTTGGTTCGATAAGGGCATCGACGGCTTCCGGATGGACGTGATTCCGTTTATTTCCAAGGACACGACTTTTCCCGAAGTAGCTAAGAAGGACCAAGCCGATAACTTCAGCCACTACTACGCCAATGGCCCGCACCTGCACGACTACTTGCAGGAAATGAACCGCGAGGTGCTCAGCAAATACAACGTGATGACCGTGGCCGAAGGCGCGGGCGTGACCAGCGACCAGGCCCTCAACTTCGTGGACCCCGCCCGCAAGGAGCTGAACATGCTCTACCACTTTGAGGGCACGGGCGTGAAGTACGTGCCCAACCCTACCCCCCCCACCTATAGCCTACTCGATTTCAAGCAGATATATTCGAAGTGGGAGCAGGTATTCGCCGAAAAAGGCTGGGGTACCATCTACCTCGGCAACCACGACCAGCCCCGGATGCTCTCGCGCTGGGGCGACGACCGGCCGCAGTTTCGGGCCGCCTCGTCGAAGCTGCTGAGCACCTTTTTGCTCACCATGCACGACACGCCCTACACCTACGAGGGCGACGAAATCGGCATGTCGAACATCAAGTTTGACAACATCGCCGACTACCGCGACATCGAGACCAAGACCCGCTACCAGCAGGTAAAAAACCAGGGCGGCGACGTGCCGGCCTTTATGGAGGACCAAAAGCGCCGCGCCCGCGACAACGCCCGCACCCCCATGCAGTGGAATGCCGCCCAGAACGCGGGCTTCACGACCGCTACCCCCTGGATTAAGATTAACCCCAACTACGCCCAGGTAAACGTGGCTGCGGAGGAGAAGGACCCGGCCTCGGTGCTCAACTACTTCCGGCAGGCCGTGGCCGTGCGCCACGCCCATAAGGTGCTGGTGTATGGCAAGTACGCGCTGCTCGATGCCGCCAACCCGCACATCTACGCCTACACCCGCACCCAGGGCAGCGAAAAAGCCTTGATTGTCCTGAATTTCTCGCCCGAAAAGCGCGATTGGCCTTTGCCAGCCGGCCTCACGCTGGGCAGCGCGCCCTGGCTCACTAATTACCCAGCCTTCGCGGCGGGGCCCACGCTGGCCTTGCAGCCCTGGCAGGCGGTAGTGCTGCCGCTGCGCTAAGCTTTTCTGCTTTCTGACCCCATGAAAAATTTGCACCTCGTATTGGCTGTTTTAGGGTTGTCGGGCGCGTTGGCGGCCTGCAACCAGACGGCCAAAACCGAAACGGTTGCGACGACTACGGCGCCTACCCCCCCCGCCGCGGCCGATAGCGCCGGCACGGGCAAAAAGGCCGGCTGGTGGAAGGAGACGGTCGTGTACCAGCTCTATCCGCGCAGCTTTCAGGACAGTAATGGCGATGGCGTGGGCGACCTCAAGGGCATCATGCAGCGGCTCGATTACCTCAAAAGTCTGGGGGTAGGGACGGTGTGGTTGAACCCCATCTACGCCTCGCCCAACGACGACAACGGCTACGATATCAGCGACTACCGCCAGATTATGCCCGAGTTCGGCACAATGGCCGACTTCGATGCGCTGCTGAAAGGCATGCACCAGCGCGGCATTAAGCTGGTGATGGACCTGGTGGTGAACCACAGTAGCGACGAGCACGCCTGGTTTAAGTCGGCGCGGGCCTCGCGCACCAGCCCCTACCGCGACTACTACTACTGGTGGCCCGCCGAAAAGGGCACGCCGCCAGCGCGTTACAGCACCTTCGACGTGAAGAAGGACGCCTGGCAGTACGACGCGCCCACTAAGAGCTACTACCTGCACATTTTCTCCAAAAAGCAGCCCGACCTGAACTGGAACAACCCCAAGCTGCGCACCGAGGTGCACAACATCATGCGTTTCTGGCTGGATAAGGGCATCGACGGCTTCCGCATGGATGCCTTCCAGTTTGTGGCCAAAGACCCGACTTTTCCGCCCATGCCGGGCCTCACGGAAAGCAATTACGCCAACGCCTACAATCACGGCCCGCACCTGCACGACTACCTCCAGGAGATAAACCGCGAGGTGCTAAGCCATTACAACGTGATGACCGTGGCCGAGGGCGCGGGCCGCAACCTCACTGAGGCGCACCTCTTTGTGGACCCCGCCCGCCGGGAGCTCGACATGACCTACCACTTCGAGGGTACGGGCGTGGGTAGCGGCGCCGATACCTATCAGCTCACCGAGCTCAAGCGCGTGTTTACGAAGTGGGACAGCGCCTTTGCCCGGCAGGGCTGGCAGGCCCTCGACCTCGGCAACCACGACCAGCCGCGCATGGTGAGCAAGTTTGGCGACGACCGGCCGGCCTTCCGGGCGCCGTCGGCCAAGCTGCTCAATACCTTCTTATTAACTATGCGCGGCACGCCCTACTGCTACAGCGGCGACGAGTTGGGCATGACCAATAGCAAGTTCAACGGCATTGCCGACTACCGCGACGTGGCGGCCCGCAATGCCTACGCTTTGCTGAAGCAGCAGCACGGTAACGAGGCCGCCTTCTTCCACGGCCTGGCGCGCTTCTCGCGCGACAACAGCCGCACGCCCTTCCAGTGGAACGCCACTGCCAACGCCGGCTTCACTACCGGCACGCCCTGGCTGAAGGTGAACCCGAACTACGTCACCGTGAACGAAGCGGCTGAGGACCAGGACTCAGCCTCGGTGCTGAATCACTTCCGGCGGGCCATCCGGCTGCGCCAGCAGCACCCCGTGCTGGTGTATGGCCAGTACCAGCTGCTCGACCGGGCCAACCCGCACATCTACGCCTACACCCGTACCCAGGGCGCCGAAAAGGTGCTGGTCGTACTCAACTTCTCAGCCGAGAAGCGCGACTGGCCCCTACCCCCCGGCCTGAAGCCCAACGGCCCGCCCCTGCTCAACAATTACCCCACGCTGGCCACTTGGCCCACCCTCGCGCTGCGGCCCTGGCAGGCCGTAGTCGTGCGCCTCTGAAAAGCCGCCTTATTTCGATGCAATACACTGGTTTACTGTTCGCTGGAACTTATAAGCCGTCCAGATAGAAGCATTTTTCAGCGTACCGCGCTGGATAGCAGGGTGTCATAGCAACTAATAAGGGTAAGAAAATAATATTCTTTTGCCATAAAACGGTAAAAAAACCAGTTTGAAGCGGTGCGATTTATTACCTTTACCGCATTCCTTCCCAAACTGATAACCTCCTGACTGTCTATCCCTAGGATTTTTGCAATCGTTCCCGGAAATCGATTGCGATAGGTGGAGGCAAACAGGTTTCAGTTAGAATTCCCACATTTCAACTCTTTTCACTCATGCGTAACACTAGTTACTCAACACATCAGACCTATGAGCAACCGGCGGCCCGCTCATCCTTGGGCCGCAAAGCCCTGCTACTAACCCTCTTCCTACCCCTAATGGGCCATGCGCAGACGGCGCGGGAGGTATCAGGCAAAGTAGTAGATGGTACCGGCACCGGCCTGCCGGGCGTAACGGTGCTCGTAACGGGCACTTCCATTGGCTCCAGCACGGGTGCCGACGGCGGGTTCTCCTTGCAAGTACCGGCCACGGCCACCTCGCTCACCATCTCATTTATCGGCTACGCCAAACAGACGGTTGACATCACCGGCCGTAATACGGTAGCGGTGACGCTGAAAGATGATGCCCAGGCCCTGGGCGACGTGGTGGTGGTAGGCTACGGCACGGTGCGCAAACAAGACCTCACTGGGGCGGTAAGTGCTCTCTCGCCCAAAGACTTTAACAAGGGTACGTTTACTTCGCCTGACCAACTGATTCAAGGTCGCGCCTCGGGGGTGCAAGTAACCCAGAATAGCGGGCAGCCTGGTGGGGCAGCCACTATTCGCATCCGGGGCAACTCGGCCGTGACGGGCACTGGCCAACCGCTATACGTGGTAGACGGCGTGCCGCTCGACGGCCGCTCGGCTACCCCCGGCTCGACCACGGCCTTCGGCGATAGCCCCAGCAGTAACCCGCTCAACTTCTTGAACCCGGCCGATATTGAGAGCATCGACATCCTAAAAGATGCCTCGGCTACGGCTATCTACGGCTCACGGGCGGCCTATGGGGTAGTGATTATCACCACCAAGCGGGGCAAGATTGGCGAAGTTAAGCTGGATTTTGGCGCGGCGGGCGGCTTCTCCCACATTCTGCGTCGTATCGACATCCTCAACGCCGACCAGTACCGGCAGGCCCTGACCTTCTACGGCGCGCCGGCTACTAACGACAAAGGCCAGAATAACAGTCCGTTTGATGCTATTCTGCAAACAGCGCCGCTGCAGAATTATAACGCGG
>CAZZWL010000113.1:0-17812 GCA_964657755.1 uncultured Rhodanobacter sp. | reverse complement strand
CCCCCCGGCGCAGCTCAGCTTCATATACCCGCCGGCCCAGCTCGCGCAGAAAGGGAAGGCCGACCGTATCGTAGTCATACGCATCGTCGTTGAGCACACCGTCGGCATTCGTGTAGACCACGGCGGCCAGTAAAAATTCGACGCCGTGGGCGGCATCCACTACGTAGGCATTGTCGATGAGAAAGCCGTAGGCCTGGCCAATTTTGTTGTACACCCGCACGCCGGGGGGTAGGGGGGCGGTGCCGCCGCCACCGAGCAGGAACTTGGCGTAGGTGCCGGGGTAATGCAAGGAGTCGTAGCGCGGCGAGCGGCTCTGGGGTGGCAGCTGGCTGAGCGCCTCCCACAAAGGCAGCTGCTCGGGGGCGCTCAGGTGCGGGCGCTGGCGGGCGGGCACCGTTTCGGGCAGCATCACAGCTTGCAGCAAGCGCTGTAAATCAGGCAGGGAGAAGACATTTTTCTGGCTGAGGTCGAGCGGCTGGGCCACGCGCTGGCCAGCCCCATCAAGGTGCGCCTGGCCGATGTACATGCTGGCCTTGCGCACCCGCGCGGGGGGTAGGGCCGCCCCCCAATAGGCCGCCGGCTGCGCCAGCAGCAGCTGGGTTTCGGCCGTGTCGGCGAAGAAGCGGATGGGGTTGGTGTGGCGCCAGCCGGGCTCCCCATCGTTCACGCTGAGGCGGTGCACTAAGCGGGCATGGGGCAGGCCCAGGCGGCGCAGGCCCGCGTTTAATTCCTGCGGACCCACCAACTCGTAGAGCCGGTTATACGCGTCGTTGTCGCTCACCAGTAGTATTTTGCGCAGGTAATGGCCCACGCTGGGGCGGCCAGTGGCAGCGCTGGCATCACGCACGGCGCGGGTCTGGCCCGCAAAGGCCGAGTCGGTGCGCATGGGCGAGTCGAGGCCGAGGTCAGGAATCGCGACTTGCAGACGCCTCAATTTTTCCAGCGCCAGCACGGCTGCCGCCAGCTTTACCGCGCTGGCCGGATAAAAATATTCGCGCGGGCGCACCCGGTAGCGCACGGGCCGGCTCAGCTGCGCGCGGCCCTGGGCATCGCGCCGCACGCGTACCAGGCTGATTTGCAGGCGGTAAAAAGCCGACCGGGCCAGCACCCGGCCCAGGCCCACCGTGTCGGTGGGGGGTAGGAGGCGGCGCGGCAGCCGAGACTGCGCCCAGGCCGGGCCGGCTGCCGCCAGCCCCCAACCCATTACGACTACGCATAAGATGCCGTGTTTCATAGCGGCAAAATAGGTGGTACTGCGCATCAACCCACCGTTTCGCCTCCCCTACCCCCCTCCACACGCACGAAGCCCTTGCTGCCTGGCGCAGCAAGGGCTTCTTTTGAGCAAAACCAGTGGGCTTACTTGCCCAGCTTCTTTTTCAAGTTCTCATCCAGCGCCTCCAGGAATTCCTCCGTGTAGAGGTAGTCGCGGCCGTGCTGCACTTTATTGCCGTGAATGCACACGGCCAGGTCCTTGGTCATTTTGCCGCTTTCCACGGTTTCAATGCACACGGCTTCGAGGGCTTTGCAGAAGTCGATGAGCTCCTGGTTCTTGTCCAGAATGCCGCGAAACTCCAGGCCGCGCGTCCAGGCGAAGATGCTGGCGATGGGGTTGGTGCTGGTGGGCTTGCCGTTCTGGTGGTCGCGGTAGTGGCGCGTCACGGTGCCGTGGGCGGCTTCGGCCTCCATCGTGCCGCCGTCGGGCGTCACGAGCACCGAAGTCATCAGGCCCAGCGAGCCGAAACCCTGGGCCACGGTGTCGCTCTGCACGTCGCCGTCGTAGTTTTTGCAGGCCCACACGAAGTTGCCGTGCCACTTGAGGGCCGAGGCCACCATGTCGTCAATCAGGCGGTGCTCGTAGGTGATGCCGGTGGCCTTGAACTTCTCGGTGTAATCCTGCTCGTAAATCTCCTGGAAGATGTCCTTGAAGCGGCCATCGTACTTCTTCAGGATGGTGTTCTTGGTGCTCAGGTACAGTGGCCAGCCTTTCATCAGAGCCTGGTTGAAGCAGGCGTGCGCAAAGCCGCGAATGCTCTCGTCGGTGTTGTACATGGCCAGCGCCACGCCGTCGCTCTTGAAGTTGAACACCTCAAACGACTGGGTTTCGCCGCCATCTTCGGGCTGGAAGGTGATGGTGAGCTTGCCCTTACCCTTGGTCACGAAGTCGGTGGCACGGTACTGGTCGCCGAACGCGTGGCGGCCAATGCAAATGGGGGCCGTCCAGTTGGGCACCAGGCGGGGCACGTTGCTCATCACAATCGGCTCGCGGAACACCGTGCCATCCAGAATGTTACGAATGGTACCGTTGGGCGACTTCCACATCTGCTTGAGGCCGAACTCCTTCACGCGCTCCTCGTCGGGGGTGATGGTGGCGCACTTGATGCCCACGCCGTACTGCTTGATGGCGTTGGCCGAGTCGATGGTTACCTGGTCGTTGGTCTCGTCGCGGTACTCGATGCCGAGGTCATAGTACTTGATATCGAGGTCGAGGTAGGGGGTAATGAGCTTGTCCTTGATAAATTTCCAGATGATGCGCGTCATCTCGTCGCCATCGAGCTCTACTACGGGGTTCGCTACTTTGATTTTGGTCATGTCTGCGGTGGGCTTTTGAAAGGTTTAGTACCCGGCCCCGAAGAGAGGGGCCGGGCCGGCGCGGCCGCCCCAAACTGGCACGGCCGTTACCAGGGTCAATATTAAGCACAGCTTTGTGCCCGGTCCTAACCAGGTATGGTCGCAAACGTTTGCGCTCCTCCTCACGCCCGAATAATTTATCGGCCACGCGTTGAGTGCGTCGGTTGCCCGCCACATAATACTTCAGCCAAGCCCAGTGCCCTACCCCCCCCTATTGGCGCGACGTGCCTACGCGGCTCCGCCCAGCGCCGCGGGCTGAATGAACACGTGCTTCACGTCGGGATAAGCGGCCTTGATGGCATCGCAGAGCTGCGCCACTACTTGGTTGAGCTGGGCCACTGGCAGGTCGGGCGCAAACTCGACGGGCAGCACCACCAGTATCTCGTGGGGGCTGAGGTAGGACGAGAGCGGCGGCGCGGTGCGGATAATCGTTTTTTCGGCGCGGGCCAGCTCCGTCACGTGCTGAAGCAAGGATGCGTCGGCGGGCTCGCCCAGCAGCAGGCTTTTGGTCTCGCGCAGCAGCAGGCCCGCCACCAGCAGCAGCAGCAGGCCAATGAGCAGCGAGGCAACTCCATCCAACTCGGGCCGGTTCAGCCAGTGGCTCAAAAAAACGCCCAGAAAAGCGATGAGCAGCCCCAGCAGGTCGGAAGCATCCTCGAAGAGCACCACGAAAATCGACGGGTCTTTACTATCCCGAAACGCCGCCCAGAATGGCTGCTTGCCCCGCTGCGCGTTGAAAGTGCGGCGCGCCACCAGAAACGATGCCCCGTCGAAGCAAAAGGCTAGCCCCAGCACCACGTAGTTCCAGGTGGGGCTGCCGAGCGGCGCGGGGTGGCGCAGGTGCTCGTAGCCCTCATAGAGCGACAGCCCGCCGCCGATGGCGAAGATGAACACCGCCACCATAAAGGCCCAGAAATACAGCTCGCGCCCGTGCCCAAACGGCCGCCGCGCGGTGGCCGGCTCCCGGCTGGCTCGCAGCCCCAGCAGCAGCAGCCACTCATTAGCCGTGTCCACGAGCGAATGAATGCCCTCCGAAAGCATCGCCGACGAGCCCGTGAACCACGCCGCCACAAACTTGATGATGGCAATGCCCAGGTTGGCCGCCAGCGCGGCGATGATGGCGGTTTTGGATTCGGGTTGGTCGTTGTCGGGCACGGAGGGGGTAGGGAAGACGTAGAAACAGCGCCAATAATCGCCAACTGAGAGCATCAACCGGTCTTCACTAACTCAAAAAGAGCGCCTTGGTTGGTACCAGGACGCTCTTTTTGAGTTAGTGGCCGAGTATTAGGCAGCCGCCGACTCGTCGGCCACCAGCGCTTGCAGCTCAATCTTCAGCTCGCTGAACCCTACCCCTACTACCACGGCCGGCGCGGCCACAGTGGTTTCGGTGGCGGGGTACACGCCCAAGGCCACGGCTTGCGCATCGGCTTCGGCCGTGGCGGGGGGGGTAGGCAGGCCGTGCAGCACCACGCGGTAGGTGGAGTAGGCGGGCTGGTAGTCGCCCTCGATGTGCTGGGTGAGGATGAGCGCGGCGGCCGCGCCGGCCACCGTAAAGCGCCGGGTGGTGCGCTGGCCCTGCTGGTAGCCGTAGCCTTCGCCGCCATCGTCGTAGAGCACGCTTTCGGCGCTGCCGTTTTTGTAGTACACGTGCAGGGTGAGCTGCTCCACGGGCTTTTCGCCCACGTATTGCAGCACGGGCTGCATGGGCACCACGGCGCCGGCCCGCACGAAGAGCGGGATGCGGGTGAGGTCGGCCGAAGCCCAGGTTTCGGCGCCGCCGGCTCTGGGCTCGTCAGTCCAGTAGTAGAACCAGTCGCCGCGGGGCAAATACATCCAGCGGCCATCCACGCCGGGCGTGGTGATGGGGCACACCAGCAGGTTATCGCCGAGCGCAAACTCGGCCATGCGCAGGTAGGTCTGCGGGTCGTCCTGGTCCAGGAAGGGCAGCGGGCGCAGCATGGGCGTGCCGTGGGTGCTGTACTGCCAAAACGTGGTGTACATGTAGGGCAGCAGCATGTAGCGCAGCTCGATAAAGTGCCGCGCCAGGCTGGTGAAGGGCTCGCCGAAGCTCCAGGGCTCCTGGTCGCCGTGGTCGCCGCTGCTGTGGGTGCGGAAGAACGGGTGGAAAGCCCCGAGCGCAATCCAGCGCGAGTACAGCTCGCCATCGGGCGTGTCGATAAAGCCGCCGATATCGGAGCCGATGAAGCTAAAACCGCTGATGCTCAGGCGCTGGCTCTGGATATTGGCCAGCCACAGGTGCTCCCAGCTGGCAATGTTGTCACCGGTCCAGCCCGAGGAGTAGCGCTGGCCGCCCGCGTAGGTGCTGCGCGTAATGGTGAAGGGCCGGTCGGGGTAGCTGAAGCGCTTCACGCCCTCGTTGGTAGCGCGGGCCATCTGCATGCCGTAGATGTTGTGGGCCTTGCGGTGCGAGGCGGGCTGGCCGTCGTAGCCAAAGCGCACGTCGTCGGGGAAGGTGCCTTTCTCAAACACGGCGGGCTCGTTCATGTCGTTCCACACGCCCTTCACGCCGATGTCTTTTACCAGGCCTTCAAACAAGCCGGCCCACCACTCGCGCACCTCGGGGCGGGTATAGTCGGGAAAATTGCATTGGCCGGGCCACACCGAGCCTTTCATGAGCGGGCCATCGGCGCGGCGGCAGAAATAGTCGTTTTTGATACCCTCCTGGTACACCGGGTACTCAGGGTCAATCTTGATGCCGGGGTCAATAATGACCACCGTTTTAAAGCCCTCGGCGGCCAGCTCGGCCACCAGGCGCTTGGGCTCGGGGAAGTGCTGCGGGTGCCAGGTAAAGCAGCGGTAGCCGTCCATGTAGTCGATGTCGAGGTAAATCGCATCGCACGGAATGCGGCGCTCGCGCAGGCCCTGGGCAATGGCCTGCACGTTGCTCTCCGGGAAGTAGCTCCACTTGCACTGGTGGTAGCCCAGCGTCCAGAGGGGGGGTAGGGGCGGCGGGCAGGTGAGGCGCGTGTATTCTTCGGTGACTTCGAGCAGGGTAGGGCCGTAGATAAAGTAATAATTCATCTCGCCGCCCTCGGCCCAGAAGCTGGTGACGTCGGCCCGCTCGGCCGCGAAATCGAAGAAGGCCTTGAACGTATTATCAAAGAAAATGCCGTGCGCGATGCGCTGGTGCAGCACGTGAAAGAACGGGATGTTCTTATACAGCGGGTCCGAGCCCTTGGTGTAGCCGTAGGTGTCGGAGCCCCAGTTCATGAGGCGCAGGCCGCGCAGGTTCATGTTGGCCGGCTTGTCGCCGAGGCCGTAGTAGCACACGCCGCTGGGCACCTGGTGGCTCATCTTCACGATGTTGTTGCCGGTTTCGTAGTCGTGGTGCCAGTGAAAGCCCTTCTCGTCGGCGCTCAGCACGTTGCCCGAGCGGTCGAGCACGCGCGTGTGCAGCGAGTCTTTCCACACAATGCAGATGAGGCGGGCCGTGGTGAGGCGGTAGTGGTCGCTCTTCTCCTTGAACTCCAGAAAAGTGGGCACCGCCGGGCGCAGCGTCAGCTCGGTGGCCGGGTCGGGCACGGCGTAGCTGAAGTCGGGCTCGCTGGGGCTTTCGGGCGTGAGGTAGCGAAAGCGCAGAATCTTGTCCGACAGCACGTGCAGCAGCAGGCGCGAGCCGTTTTCGGTAGTGAAGGTGAAGAGGTGGTCGCTGGTTTGCTCGGCCTGCTGCACGGGGCCGGGCAGGTGTTCCTGGCGGGCTTGGGCCGCCAGGTCATTAACCATGTAATTATTTTCTTGTACAGAACTGTTAGCCATAAAAAGGGAAGACGGCGTAGATAATCGCAGAAAGAGCGGTTGAGCTTATAAAACACCAGTCCAAGCCGGTGCGACGAATTGCACGCTACCCGCAAGACTCGTGCCTGCAAGGTAAGATTGAGGCCGGGCATCGGTGCCGGGCGGAGTGCCGGCAACGGGCGGCGGCCGCCTCATATTGCGTTTTTTTTTGGGTTCAACGGCCAATTAGGGGGTAGTAATGCCGTTATTCGCAGGGATAATTCCTGCCGATGTATTTGCCCGCCGCCGATTCTACCCTTCCCACTGCCGTGCTCGTGCTGGCTTGGGATGAAACCACCCCGGCCGTGCGCGCCCTCGTCGAAGCCACGCAGGCACCCGCCCCCACCGTCGCTTCCATTCTGGTGATGGTGCCGCAGGCCGCCGCCCCGCAAGGCCTGAGCGCCGAAGAATACTTGCCCCTCGCTGAGCTGGCTCCGCCGCCCGGCACCCCAAGCGCCCTACCCCCCTTAGCGGCTACGACCGGCGCGCCCAAGCCGGCGCCGGCCGCCGCAGTGCCCAGCCAACTGGACAATTTTACCCACGAGCCGCCGGCCGCCGGTTTGCCCGTAAAAAAACCGTTATCACCCCTCATCCCGCCGCCCCTGGGCTGGTCGGCGGTGCGGGTGCTGCCCCTGGGCAGCCTGAGCCTGGCCGAGCTGAGCCAGCGCGCCGGCCAGCCCCTCCCCTCCCCCATCTGGCTGGGCCCGGCTACGGCGCCGGCCGCGCCTTACCAGGGCACTGCCAGCGAGCCGAGCGGGAATGGGGCCTCAGAGCCGGCCCAGCTCGCGGCGCTTGGGAGCCCTGGCGCGGCAGTGGCTGGGCAGGGCAGCAGTGTCCAGTCTGCTGACTCTGCCGCTACCCCGGCGCCGCGCTACGCGGCCACCGAGGCCCAGAGCCAGGGTGCCGACCTGGAAGCTGACCTGGTACCGGCCGCCGACGAGCCCATCCACTTTGAGCTAGCTACCCCGGAATTACCCGCGCTCCTGGCTGATTTTGAGGGCTCATTCAGCGCGGCGCAGGCGGGCTGGCCCGAGGCGCTGGCTACCTTGCAACAGCCCGCGCCCGCCGCTGCCGGGGTCCCTACCCCCCCACCGGCCATGCACGAGGCCGCCGCCGGCTTGCCCGCCCGCCCGGTGGCCCCGCAGTATGAGGCCCCGGATTTAAACTTCAAAATCATTCAATACGCTCGCTTCGCGGTGCCGGTAGCGCTGGCCGGGGCACCCTACGCCGCCATTTACGCGCCGGCCTGGCCTACCTGGCTAGCCGCCCAGGAATTGCGCCAGCGCACCGGCTGGCCGCTGGTGCTGCACGTAACTACGCTAGCGGCCGGGGCCAATGAGTCGCTGGACACGGCCACCAGCTGGATGGCCGAGCTGCAGCGCCAGGCCCTGCGCCGGGCCGACGTTGTGCTGGCCGAAACGCCGGCCCTGGCCCAGCGCCTGCGCCACGAGCTGGACCTACCCGCCGCTACCGTGCACACGGTGCCCGCCGCCGATGCGGCGGCCATTGCGCAGGCGCTGCACGCGGCCCGGCCGCGCCCAACGGTCAGCCAGCGTTAATTTTGCGAGTGATGACAGAATTTGAACACGAATTTGATGCGGCGCTCGAAGCTGACCCGCACACGGGCGAGGTACTGGTGGTGGCGCCCTTCTCGGTAGAGGAGGCATATGGCACGAAGGAGGAACTACTGGTGCAAACAACCATTGAAGGTTTTCCTTACCAGGGCGAGCTGCTGCCGCTGGGTGATGGTTACCACGGACTGGTGATTCCGCGCGAAGTGCGCCGCGCCGTGGGCAAAACGGTAGGCGACATTCTACACGTAGCCCTGCGCCGCGACCTGAGCGAACGGGTGATTAAACTACCCGAAGACCTCGACGCCGGCCTGGCCCAGGATGCCGCCGCACTCAAGTTTTTCAAGACGCTCACTAAGCTAGAGCAGCGTTCCTACGTACGCTACCTGAAGGGCTCCAAAACCCCCGAAATCCGCGGCAAGCGCCTCACCGAAATCGTGTACCGCCTCAGTATCGGGCGCAAGCGAGAGTAAATGAGTAGTGAGCAGTAAACAATTAGGACTAATTTTTAACTGCTCACTGCAATTTACCCTCTTGCCAGCACCAGGGCCGTGCGGCTGGGCACGTAGAGGCGCAGGCGCGGGGCCTCGGCCGTGCCGCCGCCGCCAAAAGTGTCGTAAATTACCTTTTCATCGAGCCGGGCAAAGCCCCCGAATTCGGAGCGGTCGGTGCTGAGCAGCAGGCGGTAGCGGCCCGCCGCCGGCACCGGAATGCCGTAGTCAAAGAAGCTCCGGCTTACGTTGAAGCTGAACACGAACACCAGCCCGGCGCGCTCGTAGGCAATAACGCGGTTGCCAGCGTCGAGGTTGAGTAGGGTAGCGGGACCTTTGGTGAGCAGCTGGCGCTCGCGGGCCACTTGCAGCATGGCGTGGTCGAAGGCCAGCAGCTGCGAAAAGCGCAGGTCGTGGTTGTCGGCCAGGCTCCACTGGCGGCGGGCAAAGTGGTAGCTCCAGTCGTTGCCGGCCCGCGGAAAATCGACCCATTCGGGGTGGCCGAACTCATTGCCCATAAAATTGAGGTAAGCCTCGCCGCCCACGCTCATCGTAATGAGTCGGATGAGCTTGTGCAACGCCGTGGCGCGGGCCACCTGCGGGTCGCCGTCGAGCACGCCCATGTTGGTGTAGATGGTCGAGTCGTAGAGCCAGTGGCTGAGGGTTTTATCACCCACCAGGGCCTGGTCGTGGCTTTCGGCGTAGGCCACGGTTTTTTCGCCCGCCCGGCGGTTGGTGAGCTGGTGCCACAACTCGCCGAGGTCCCAGTCCTCATCGCGCTTGTGCTTGAGGTTTTTAATCCAGAAATCGGGCAGGCCCATGCCCAGGCGGTAATCAAACCCTACCCCCCCCTCCGCGATGGGACGGCACAGGCCGGGCAGGCCGCTCATGTCTTCGGCAATGAGCAGGGCCGATTTTTTCACCTCGCGCACCAGCGTGCTAGCCAGCATCAGGTACAGGATGGCATCGTCGTCGGCAGCGGGGCCGAAGTAGCTGTCGTAGCCCCCGAAGGCGTGGCCCTCGCCGTGGTGGTGGTAGAGCATCGACGTGACGCCATCGAACCGAAAGCCGTCGAAGTGAAACTCTTCGAGCCAATAGCGCAGGTTGCTGAGCAGGAATTGCTGCACTTCGGGCCGCCCGTAGTCGAACAGTTTACTATCCCAGCCGGGGTGGTTGCCGCGCTCCCCCTTGTGAAAGTAGAGGTTGCCTGAGCCGTCGAAATCGGCCAGGCCCTCGGCCTCGTTCTTCACGGCGTGCGAGTGCACGAGGTCGAGCAACACCGCGAGGCCGCGCTTGTGGGCCTCGTTCAGCAGATATTTCAGGTCCTCGGGCGTACCGAAGCGCGAGCTGGGCGCGAAGAAATTGGCCACGTGGTAGCCAAACGAGCCGTAGTACGGGTGCTCCAGGATGGCCATCAGCTGGATGGTATTGTAGCCATCGGCCTGGATGCGGGGCAGAATATGGTCGGCAAACTCGCGGTAGGTGCCCACCCTACCCTCTTCCTGGGCCATGCCTACGTGCGCCTCGTAGATGAGCGGCTGGCCCTTGGTAGCGTTGGCAATGCGGAAGGTCTGGTCGGTCCACTTAAAGGGGTTTTCGGGCACCCAGAGCTGGGCCGAATAGTCCTTGGTAGCCTCGTCCTGCACGGCGCGGCGCAGGTAGGCGGGTAGGCGGTCCTTGCCCTGGCCGTGGGCCACCACGTGCAGCTTGTAGCGCGTGCCGGCGGCGGGGCGGCGGCCGTTTTCATCGTCGGCAATAAAGCCTTCCCACACGCCGGTGGACTCGTCTTTTTGCAGATAATCAGCCCCACGATTCCAAAAATTAAAGTCGCCGACCAAGCTCACCGACTCGGCGCCGGGCGCCCACTCGCGCACCACGTAGCCGCGGCGGCGCGCATCGTAGTGCAGGCCCAGGCGCTGGTGCGCAGTGGCAAATTTGCTGAGCGAGCCATACTCCTGGCTAATAGCGGCCAGGCGGTCGGCCAGGCGCTGCTGGCGGGCCAGCAGGATGGGTTCGTAGGGCTGGAGCCAGGAGTCTTCCTGCGTGAGGGCCAGCGTGGGGGCGGGAGCGGCGGCGAGCGAATCGGCAGACATGGAAAAAGAGCAAGGTGAGTAGCCCAAAGGTAGCCAACTACCCGGTTGCCGGGGCTTTGTGCCTATTTTGCGGCCATGCACACGATTTCTCGCTTTTCGGCGGCGGCCCTGCTGCTGGCTACGTTGGCCGGCCCGGCGCTGGGCCAGTCAGCCGCGCCCGCCCGCCCGAGTCGCCCTACCCCCTCCGCCCCGGCCAAAGACCAGCTGCCGCCGGCCGCCGCGCCCGTGGTGGCGCGCCACGCGCTGGTGGTGTCGGCGCACCCGGCCGCTTCGCAGGTGGGCCGCGACATTATGCAGCAGGGCGGCAATGCGTATGATGCGGCCGTGGCCGTGCAGTTTGCGCTGGCCGTGGTGCTGCCGGTGGCCGGCAACGTGGGCGGCGGCGGCTTCATCGTGTACCGCGACCACGCCGGCTCCGCTGGTACCCTAGACTTCCGGGAAACCGCGCCCGCCGCCGCCAGCCGCGATATGTACCTCGACGCCAGCGGCAACGTGGTACCTGGCCGCAGCACCGCCGGCGCGCTGGCCGTGGGCACGCCCGGCACCGTGGCCGGCATGGCGGCCCTGCATAAAAAGCTGGGCAAGCTGCCCTGGGCCAAGCTGATAGCGCCGGCCGTGCGCCTGGCCACCCGTGGCGTGGCTCTCACCGAGAAGGAAGCCGCCGGCCTCAACCGCACCCAGGCCGATTTCACGAAATATAACCCCGGCTCGCCACCCGTGTTTGTGCGCCCTACCCCCTGGCAAAAGGGTGATACCCTCAAGCAGCCCGAGCTGGCGGCCGTGCTACAAAGGGTGCAGGACCAGGGCCGCGCCGGCTTCTACCAGGGCCGCACCGCCGAGCTGGTGTTGGCCGAAATGAAGAAAGGCGGCGGCCTAATCACCCAAAAAGACCTCGACGCCTACCAGCCCAAATGGCGCGCCCCGCTGCGCGGCACCTACCGCGGCTACGACGTCATCACGATGCCGCCGCCCAGCAGCGGGGGGGTAGCGCTGCTGCAAATCCTGCAAACGCTGGAGCCATATAACCTGGGCCAGCTCGGCTACCACACGCCGGCCGCCGTGGCCCTTATTACGGAGGCCGAGCGCCGCGCCTACGCCGACCGCGCCACCTACCTCGGCGACCCCGATTTTGGCAAAGTGCCGGTGGCGCAGCTGTTGGAGAAAAGCTATAACAAGCAGCGCAGCACCACCCTGCGCCCCGACGGCCAGGCTACGCCCAGCGCCGACATCACGGCTGGCCCCGGCCTGCCCCGCTACGAAAGCGACCAGACCACCCACTACGACATCGTGGACGCCCAAGGCAACGCCGTGAGCTGCACCACCACCCTCAATGGCGCCTACGGCAGCAAAGTAGTAGTGGCCGGCGCCGGCTTTCTACTTAATAATGAAATGGATGACTTCAGCTCGAAGGCCGGCGTGCCCAATATGTACGGCCTGGTGGGCGGCACCGCCAACGCCATCGCGCCCGGCAAGCGCATGCTCAGCAGCATGACGCCCACTATTCTGGCTAAGGGCGGCAAGCTGGCGCTCGTCACCGGCTCGCCGGGGGGTAGCACCATCATTACCACGGTGTTGCAAAGCATTTTGGCCGTGGTAGACTACGGCGCCGATGCCGAGCAAACGGCCGCCGCGCCGCGCCTGCACCACCAGTGGCTGCCCGACCAGCTCGACGTGGAAACCGGCGCCCTTGCCCCTGCCGCCGAGCAAACCCTTCAACAAAAAGGCTTTAACCCCAAGCCCCGCAACGCCTGGGGCCGCCTCGACCTCATTCGGGTGCTGCCCGATGGCCGCCTCGAAGGCGGTGCCGACCCGCGCGGCGACGACGCGGCCGTGGGCTATTGAGCCCTTTTGCACTGAGCCGGAAAAAGCCGTACCTTTGCACCAGAAATTGGTATTCAATCTGAAAAGAGGGGACGCGCAGTCCCCTCTTTTTTTGCCCCCTACCCCGCCTGTCATGGCTCAATTTGACCAAACCCGCATTCAGCAATTGCTCGCCGACTCCCTCGGCGACAGCGGCTTATACGTGGTCGGCCTCACCGTGTCGGACTCCGTGATGCCCAAGATTACGGTTACCCTCGACGGGCCCAACGGCCTTGGCATTCAGGAGTGCGCCCAGGTGACGCGCCGCCTCAACCGCGGCCTCGAAGAGGCCTACGGCGAAGAGGCCGCCTACTCGCTCGAAGTGACTTCGCCCGGCGCCGACCAGCCCCTCACCGACCCGCGCCAGTACACGCGGCACATCGGCCGCAGCCTCGCGCTGAAGCTGCAAGACGGCACCGAAAAAACCGGTCCGCTCACCGCCGTCACGCCCGAAGGTATTGAGCTGGAGGAAGTTATCAAGGTCCGAACCAAAAAAACCACGCTCCCGGCCGTCTTTATTCCTTTCGGGGACATTCAGGAGGCTACCGTTGTTATCTCGTTTAAGTAAGCGCCAAAACCCTCATTCTCATGGCTAAAAAAGCACCAAGCCCCAGTCCCCAGGAAGTAGCCGCCGTTGCGGCCGACCTGAACGCGCGGATGCTCATCGAGAACTTTCAGGAGTTCGCCAAGAGCCGCAACATCGACCGGCCCACGATGATGTCCATCCTCGACGACGTGTTTCGGACGATGATTCGCAAGAAGTTTGAGGACGACTCCAACTTCGACGTGATTATTAACCCCGACAACGGCGACCTCGAAATCTGGCGTAACCGCGAAATCGTGGACGACGACTCAGAGGATATCTGGGATTTCGACAAGATTCCGCTGGCCGAGGCCCAGAAGATTGAGCCCGACTTCGAGATTGGCGAATCGGTGGCCGAACCAATTAAGATTGAGGACTTTGGCCGCCGCGCCGTGCTGCTCGCTCGTCAGACGCTGATTCAGCGGGTGAAGGACATGGAGCGCGACAACCTGTACCAGAAGTACAAGGACTTGGTGGGTGAAATCATCACCGGCGAAGTGTACCAGGTGTGGAGCCGCGAGGCGCTCATCCTGGACAAGGACGAGAACGAGCTGGTGCTGCCCAAGAGCGAGCAAATCCCGAAGGACCGCTACCGCAAGGGCGACACCGTGCGGGCCGTAGTGCACCGCGTAGACGTGGTAAACGGCTCACCCAAAGTAATTTTGAGCCGCGCCGCGCCAGCATTTCTGGAGCGTTTGTTTGAGCAGGAAGTACCCGAGATTTTCGACGGCCTCATCAGCATCAAGAACGTGGTGCGCGAGCCCGGCGAGCGCGCCAAAGTAGCCGTGGAGAGCTACGATGAGCGTATCGACCCGGTAGGCGCCTGCGTGGGCATGAAGGGCAGCCGCATTCACCCCGTGGTGCGCGAGTTGATGAACGAAAATATCGACATCATCAACTACACCGATAACCTGGAGCTGTTCATTTCGCGGGCCTTGTCGCCGGCGAAGGTGGGGTCTATGAAAATCAGTGAACAAACTGGGCGGGTTTCCGTGTTCATGAAGCCCGACCAGGTTAGTCTGGCCATTGGCCGGGGCGGCGCCAACATCAAGCTGGCCTCGCGGCTAGTGGGGATGGAAATCGACGTGTTCCGCGAAGCTACCGACTACGAGGAAGACATCGCACTCGACGAGTTTACGGACGAAATCGAAGGCTGGGTGATTGCGGAGCTGAAGAAAATCGGCCTCGACACTGGCCGGGCCGTACTAGCCGTAAAAAAGGACGACATCGTGCGTCGCACCGAGTTGGAGGAAGAAACGGTAGATGACGTGTACCGCGTTATCCGCCAGGAATTTGCCGACGACGACAACTTGCCTGAGGATGCCGGTAGTGCATCCGTAGCCGCCGCCAGCCTCCCTGCTGACGCCACGGAGCCTACCCCGACTGACACTACCGACGCTACGGAGCCTACCCCGGCTGCCGCCACCGACACCGACAGCGCCCCGGCCGCCCAATGAGGGCCGGGGCCAACCGCCAGCGGGTAAGTTATTAAATCAAGCCAGTAGGCTTGACTTATAGCCTGCTGGCCAGATTTAATCTTTACCTTTGCACCCTGAACGTATTCGTTCGCGACTTATTAGAATGGCGGAAGCAACCCCGAAACGGCTTTTACAGGCAGCCAAAGACCTGAACATTGGCATCGACCGGGCCGTCGAGGCCCTTTCCCGCAAAGGGATTGCGATTGAGAACAAGCCCACGACCAAGCTCACCGGTGAGCAGGTGAGCCTGTTGGAGAAAGAATTTGCGGCTTCGGCCCAGGATAAGCAGGAAGCGGAGCGCCACACCCAGGCCCGTCGCCAGAGCGAATTGAACGCGCAAGCCCATGCCGCTGCGGCCAAGCCTGCTCCCGCCGCGGCTCCTGCGCCGGTGGCTAAGCCTGCTCCTACCCCAGTGGCTGCTCCCGTGGCAGTGGCACCCGCCCCGGCTCCGGTAATGGCGCCTGCGCCAGTAGCAGCACCGGCTCCGGTAGTAGTGGCTCCGGCAGCTGCCCCCGTGGCCCCTACCCCCCAGGTTACTGCTCAACCCGTTATATCTTCCGAAGCTCCCAAGGCTCTCGGCCTCAAGGTGCTCGGTAAGATTGAGTTGGATAGTAAGGGCCGTGTTGTCCCGGCTCGCCCAGCCACTCCAGCTCCGGCAGCAGTAGCCCCAGCCCCAGCTCCCCGGCCAGCTCCGGCGGCGCCTACCCCCGTAGCGGAGGTTAAGGTTGCTCCGGCTCCAACGCCTACACCAGCGGCGCCCGTTGTTGCAAGTACTCCAGTGGCTCCGGCAGCTACACCCGCTGCTCCTAGCCCGCCCGCCCCTGCCCCGATAGCCGCCCCGACCGCGGTGGCCCCCACTCCCGTGGCGGCACCAGTGGAAGCTGCTACTCCGGATGCCCCAGCGGCCGAAGAAGGCACTATCACGGCCAAGGCTGACCAGCTAAAAGGCTTGACGGTGCTGGGCAAGATTCAGCTGCCGGTTGATTCCAGCCGTCGTGGCCCTGGTGGCCGTGGGCCGCGCCCCGTGGCGTCATCCGACGTTCGCAAGAGTGGCGTAGGCACCAACAACCCAAAGAAACGTCAGCGCCTGCCTGCCCCAGGGCAACCCGGTGGCGGTAATACTACGAGCACTGGTACTGGTACCAGCCAAAGTGGTGGCTATCAAGGTAACCGCCCGAGTGGTGGCCCCGGTGGCAATCGCCCGAGCGGACCGGGCCCAGGCGGTAACCGTATGGGTCAGGGCAATAATCGCCCCGGCCAGGGTAACAA
This sequence comes from uncultured Rhodanobacter sp., assembly GCA_964657755.1. Lineage (GTDB taxonomy): Bacteria > Bacteroidota > Bacteroidia > Cytophagales > Hymenobacteraceae > Hymenobacter. Next base: position 2,044 of record CAZZWL010000113.1, on the reverse strand, counting down.
CCGCCCCGCTACCCCCCAGGTACCACTGACGCCCGAGCAGAACGACAAGCAGATTCAGGAGCAAATCAAGGCGACGCTGGCTAAGCTGAGCGGTGGCAAAACCAATGCCGCTGCCAACCGCGCCAAGTATCGCCGCGACAAGCGGGGCATGGCTGCCGAAGAGCGCGAAGCCTTACGGGCCCAGAACGAGCTGGATGCTAAAACGCTTAAGCTCACCGAGTTTATTTCGGCCAACGACCTCGCGTCGCTGATGGATGTGAACGTGAACGAGGTTATCAAGGTGTGCTTAGGCATGGGGATGTTCGTTTCCATCAACCAGCGCCTTGATGCTGAAGCCATTACGGTCATTGCCGACGAGTTTGGCTACGACGTGGAATTCTTGTCGGCGGAGGAAGACGAAGAGCCCATCGACATGAGCGATGCGCCCGAAGACTTGCTACCCCGTGCCCCCATCGTGACCATCATGGGCCACGTTGACCACGGCAAAACGTCGCTGCTTGACTACATTCGCGAAGCGAGCGTGGCCAAAGGCGAAGCCGGCGGTATTACGCAGCACATTGGTGCCTACGAAGTAAAAACCAAGTCGGGCAACCCCATTACGTTCCTCGATACACCTGGTCACGAAGCCTTTACGGCTATGCGTGCCCGTGGTGCCAAGGTAACGGACATCGCCATCATCGTGATTGCGGCCGACGACTCGGTGATGCCTCAGACTCGGGAGGCCATCAACCACGCCCAGGCGGCCGGCGTGCCGATTATCATCGCCCTTAACAAGGTGGACAAGCCCACGGCCAACCCGGAGAAAATCCGCGAAGAACTTTCGCAGATGAATATCCTGGTGGAAGAGTGGGGGGGCAAATACCAGAGCCAGGAAGTATCGGCCAAGTCGGGCATCGGCGTGGACGACTTGCTGGAGAAGGTATTGCTCGAAGCCGAACTACTTGACTTGCAAGCCAATCCTAACCGCAACGCGGTGGGTACGGTAATCGAAGCTGAGCTGGACAAAGGCCGCGGCTACGTAACTACCGTGCTGGTGCAAACCGGTACGCTAAACGTGGGTGACATCGTGCTGGCTGGCCCGCACTATGGCCGCGTGAAGGCCATGACCGATTATCGCGGCAAGAAGAAGAAGCTGGCGGGCCCCGCTACCCCCGTGCAGGTACTGGGCCTCACCGGCGCCCCGCAGGCCGGCGACCGCATTCAGGTGATGGAAACGGAGCGTGAAGCCCGCGAACTCGCCTCGCAGCGCCAGCAGCTAGCCCGCGAGCAGAGCATCCGGACCAAGAAGCACATTACCCTGGATGAGATTGGTCGCCGCCTGGCTATCGGCTCATTTAAGGAACTGAACATCTTGGTAAAAGGTGACGTGGACGGCTCGGTCGAAGCACTCTCCGACTCGCTGCTGAAGCTCTCTACCCCCGAGGTGAAGGTGAATATCCTGAGCAAGGGCGTGGGTGCCATTTCGGAGAGCGACGTGTTGCTGGCCTCGGCTTCTGATGCCATCATCATTGGCTTCCAGGTTCGTCCCTCGCAAAGTGCCCGGCGCCTGGCCGAGCAGGAGCAGATTGACGTGCGCCTGTACTCGATTATCTACAACGCCATCAACGAAGTGAAGGACGCTATGGAGGGCATGCTGGCCCCCACGGTACACGAAATTGTGGTCGCTAATGCTGAGGTTCGTCAGGTGTTCAACATCACCAAAGTTGGTACCATCGCCGGCTGTATGGTAACGGATGGCTCGTTCACCCGCAAAACCAGAGTGCGCGTAGTGCGCAACGGCATTGTGCAGTATACAGGTGAAATTCAGGACCTCAAGCGCTTCAAGGACGATGTCTCGGAGGTGCGCCAGGGTTACGAATGCGGTATCTCGGTTAAAAACTTCAATGACCTGCAAGAAGGTGATAACATTGAGGGCTTCGAAGAGCAGGAAATCAAGCGCAAACTATAAGACCACTGATTAGCGCGGATTTTACCGGATTTCACGGATTTTGTGGACGATTGAAAAAGGCTGCCTGCGGGCAGCCTTTTTTGTCTTCACTAGGCT
>CAZZWL010000112.1:0-18056 GCA_964657755.1 uncultured Rhodanobacter sp. | reverse complement strand
CCTAAAGGCCGTGTGCCGCCGCGACGAAGCCGAGCAGCTGCTGCCCCTGCTGACGGATATCTTTGATTTGGAGCATCAGCCCCAAACGGCCTAGCGGCTTCCTACCCCCACAAAAACGCCCCCTTCCTGCCGCGAGGCAAGGAAGGGGGCGTTTTTTATAATTAGCGCTCTCAATTCCCTACCCCCACTGCCCAGCCTGAAGCTGGTTTGGTGCGGGGCCAGGAGTAAGATTTAACGATAAGCCAAGCAGGTTTCATACGGGCGGCTGCTACTGGGCCGCAAAAATGGCCAGGAGCTGCCCGGGTTGGTTTTAGATATGGGTAGAGTAGTCCTCCAGCGTGTCGATTATCTTCATCAGCTGCGGAACGGCCAGCGAGTAGTAAATCTTGGTGCCTACTTTGCTCGACTTCAGCACACCACGGTCTTTGAGCGTGATAAGATGCTGGGAAGCAATTGCTTGGGGAATATCGAGCGCCTGGTAAATTTCGGTTACCGACATTTGGTGCTCTTTATTGCCTTTGCTCTTGCCAAGCAGGTCGACAATGGCCAGGCGCTTAGGGTGCGAAAGCACCTTGAGCATAGCGGCGGCGCGGTCTAGTTGGTCCGCATCGACGCGGGAATGCAATGGTTTCATGATAACGTTGAAAATGAAAAATGGTAGAAGGGGAGATAGAAGAGTGATGCCGCCACCCCAGCGCTAGGGTCTTGGCATCACAAAGTAAACCAAAGAATAGCATTGTACAGAATTGTTCAGGGATAAAAAACCCGAGCCATGCAAGTACTGAAAGCCTTAGGGAAGTGCAATTTATTGCACTACGGCCTGCTTTGGCACTTTTTTAATTTTTTACTGAACTCTGCTGCTAATAAAATTTTTTTTGAAAAATACGATGCGGTAACTTGTTATGAATGAATGATGAAAGAAATTTATTGATTTGGTTAGTCGGAATTTCCTCAGAATTACCGCAAGTACCCGCGTTGTTGTAGGCCACTTGCCAGTTGGTAAGAAAAGCGCTTCCTGGTAGACCGATTAATAGACTGGTCATATCAACTGATAAATCCCGTAATAGTCTCGCTTTAATCGGAGATTTGTCGTTCCGCTGCGTCAGGCCGGGGTTGCTTCCGTGCTAAGGGGAGGGGTAGGCGCCCCAACTGCTCACCAGCAACTGACATACTATCACTACCAGTTCTTTACCTAATGGAAATACCCCCCTTTCTGCATCGGCAGCTGCTAGGCAACGAGCTATTGGAATACCTGATAGCCGCCATTATCCTGCTATTAGGAGCCTTGCTAAATCGGCTACTGTCGCGGCTGCTGAGCAAGGGCTTGTTTCGGCTAACGAAGCGCTACACGGCCGGCGTTACGGAAAATGAGCTGCATGACCTGCTGATTCGGCCCTTGGGCACCCTGCTGTTCCTGGCAGCTTTCTACCTGGCTTTCAGTATGCTGCGCTACCCGTTGCCGCCGCTGGCCGTGCAGGGGGTAGAGCCCTGGCCCAAGGTGCTGCTGCTGGGGCTGTTTCACCTGGGCGTTATTGCCACCATCGTGTGGGTAGTGCTGAGCCTCATCGATTTTGCGCTGCTGGTAGTGCAGCGCCGGGCCGAACTGACGGCCAGCAGCGGCGTGCGCCGCCTGGACAACCAGTTCCTTCCCTTTGCCAAAGATTTGCTGAAGGTATTCATCGTGGTGATAGGAGTGCTGATAGCGCTGGGGCAGGTGTTTGGGGTGAATGTGACGGCGCTGATTGGCGGCCTGGGCATTGGTGGCCTGGCGGTAGCATTTGCGGCCAAGGAGAGCCTGGAAAATCTGCTGGCCTCATTCACCATCTTCATCGACCAGCCCTTCGGCGTGGGCGACCTCGTGACGGCGGGCAGCGTGAGCGGCACGGTGGAGAAGATTGGCTTTCGGAGCACTCGCCTGCGCACGGCCGAGAAAAGCTACCTTACCGTGCCCAATAAAAGCATGATTGACAAGCCCTTAGACAACCTGAGCCTGCGCACGGCCCGGCGCGTGGGCTTCACGCTGCTGTATGACCACAAAACGACCAGCGACCAGCTCCAGGCCATTATCCGCGCGTCGGTAGCCGCCATTGAGGAGCATCCGCTCGTGACCAAAGACGTGCAGATAAAATTCAACAGCATCACGCCCAGCGGCAAGGAAGTGACGGTGCAGTACTTCGTAGAAACCACGAGCTATGACGAGTACCTCGACACCAAGGAGGAGCTTAACTACCGCCTGGTGCAGGCCACTGAGCACCAGGGCGGCCTCTTCGCCACGGCTACCACTACCCAGGCCGCGCCGGTGGCGTAGGCGGGGCCGCCGGGCCGGGGTAGCGGCCGGCGGGTACTTTTGCGCGCCGGCCGCTCGGCGCCCTACCCCAGTGGCTGGCTACTTATGTCCGAAAACCTGTTCCTGACGCCCGGCTTGGCCCGCGCCGCCCACTACGCCGAGCTCTACCCCCAGCTCGAAGCCCTGACGACCACCGAGCCCGACCTGACGGCCAACCTGGCCAACACGGCCGCCGCGCTGCGGCAGGCCTTCGGGTTCTTCTGGGTGGGCTTCTACTTGGTGAAAGGCGACGAGCTGGTGCTGGGGCCGTTTCAGGGGCCAATTGCCTGCACCCGTATCCGGCGCGGGCGCGGGGTGTGCGGTGCCAGCTGGGCCGAGGCCCGCACGGTGCTGGTGCCCGATGTGGAGGCCTTTCCGGGCCACATTGCCTGTAGCTCCGACTCTAAATCAGAAATAGTGGTGCCCGTGTTTAAGGATGGCCAGGTAGTGGCCGTGCTCGACGTAGACAGCGACCAGCTCGACGACTTTGAGGCCGCCGACCAAACTGGTCTGGAACGCTTGATGCAGCTGGCCGCCGCCTGGTTTTAAGGCCTTGCCGCGGTAGGCGGGGGTAGGGAAGTAGTTGAACGAAGCGTAACCACAAGATAATGGAAAGCACTGATTTAGTAGTTCCTACCCCCCCGCTGCCGCCCCAAGCCGAGCCGCTGGTAGTGATGGGTGGCGGCCTGGTGGGCTCGCTGCTGACGCTGTACCTGGCGCAGCGCGGCCACCCGGTGCACGTGTATGAGCGCCTGCCCGACCCGCGCCGGCAGGGCCTGCTGGGCGGCCGCTCCATCAACCTGGCGCTGTCGGACCGCGGGTGGCGGGGCCTGGCGGGGGTGGGAGTGGTGGAGGATATTCGGCAGGTGGGCATCCCGATGTACCGGCGCGTGATGCACGACGGCCAGGGCCAGCTCACCTTTCAGCCCTACGGCCAGGAAAACCAGGCCATCTATTCCATCAACCGCGGCAGCCTCAACTGCACCCTGCTCGACCTGGTGGAGCAGGAGCCGCGCGTGCAGGTCACCTTTGGCCAGAAGCTGACGCAGCTGGACCTGCCCGGCCGCCGCCTGCACTTGCAGGACGTGGCCAGCCGCCGCGAATATGAGGTGGCCTACGAGCGGCTGTTTGGGGCCGATGGCGCCTTCTCGGCGGTGCGCGCGGCCTTGCAGCGCACCGACCGCACCGACTACTCGCAGCAGTATTTAGAGTATGGCTACAAGGAATTGACCATCGCGGCGGGCGAGGGGGGTAGCTGGCAGCTGGAGAAGAACGCGCTGCACATCTGGCCGCGCGGCAATTTCCTGATGATTGCCCTGCCCAACCTCGATGGCTCGTTCAACGCCACGCTGTTCTTCCCGTACGAAGGCGATAAATCGTTTGCGGCGTTACAAACGCCGGCCGAAGTAGCTGATTTCTTTCAGGTTACCTTCCCCGATGCGATGCCCTTGATGCCGCAGCTCACGGACGAGTTTTTTGACCATCCTACGGGCTCGCTCGTCACCATTCGCTGCTTTCCGTGGGCCTACCGCGACACGGTGCTGCTGCTGGGCGATGCGGCGCACGCCATCGTGCCCTTCTACGGCCAGGGCATGAACGCGGGCTTTGAGGACTGCACCGTGCTCAACCAACTGCTGGAGCAGCACGGCGAGGCCAACTGGGACAAGGTCATGGATGAGTTTGAGCACCAGCGCAAACCCAACACCGACGCAATGGCCGACCTGGCGCTCTACAACTTCGTGGAGATGCGCGACCGCGTGGCCGACCCGCGCTTTCTACTGCAAAAGCGTATCGAGAGCAAAATCGCCGCCCAGTACCCCGGCCAGTGGGTGCCGCTGTATTCGCGCGTCACGTTCTCGCCCGATACGTCCTACGCCGACGCCTGGGCCGCCGGCCAGCGCCAAGAGGCTATTATGCAGCAACTCATGCCCCTCGTGGAGAGCGAGGCCGACTACGACAAGCCGGAAGTGCAGGAGCTGGTGCGGCAGGCCATGGCAGGGTAAAAAATCGCATTTGTCATTGCGCGCGCAACGACAAATGCAGGTTTACGGCGCGACCGTAATCGTGCGGGTCACGGAGTTGTAGGGGCCAGGAATGAGGTTGCCGCTGCCATCGAGCAGCTCCAGCTTAATGGTGGCCTGGCCGGCGGGGAGGCCTTCCATCATGTAAGGCATCCAGTTGTCGAGCATAAACTCGGTGCCGTTGATGGTGGCGCGCACCTTGTTGCCACCGGGGGCCAGGGTCGTGTTTACGAGGTAGAAGTCCAGCATAATCTTCTGGGCATCCTTCCCCGAGTACGTGTCTTTGGGGCGGCTATAGAAGAGGGCGGGCGCCTTGGTATCGAAGGCCAGGGGCGCGGTGCCGGCGGCCGGCGTGCCCACCGTGATGGTGCGCAGGTCGTAGGCGCCCCGCTGCTTCAGGCTCTCGTGGTAGGAGCGCGACAGGAACGAAAGCACTACGTGCTGGCCATCGGCCACGGGTTCGCTGAACTTGGTGTCGTAGTGGGCCGTGTAGGGTTGGTCGTCTACGATGAGGTGGATGTGCTGGCCCTTCATCGAGTTAGCCATTTGCATGGCGTGGTCACTGTCGGTCATCTTGGTCAGCTGGAAGTTGGTCAGCTCGTACGAGAATGTGACCGGGCCGCTGGGCACCGACGAGCCATCGACGGGCGCGTTGAGGCGCAGGGCGGCCGTAGGGAACTTAGGTGAGTCATTGTAGGGTGTCACCGTGATGCCACCTTTCGACTGGGCCGCGCCCGACATGGCCGGGCCGGAGTTTTGCGCGCCCAGGGCCGCGGGGCGGTCGGCGGGGGCCGTAGTGGACTCAGCTTGCTGCGAGGTGCTGCAACTGGCCAGTAGGGCGAGGGTGGCCAGGGCCAGCGAACCAGTAAGCGGGACGATAGGGGACTTCATGTGAAAGAGGATGAAAGGGCAAGGGTAAGTGATGAGTACGAATGTAGGCGGCTTTTGGGTTTTGTACTAACTTCGCGGTAGGTAACTACTGGTTGCTGCTGGCTGGCTAGGCCGGCGCTGGGGCCCCGCGCCACCGGCCACCGGCCCGGCCCGCTACCAGTGGTTAATCCTCCATAATCAGCAAGTAACCAACCCCTACTTATTTTATGGCTGATAACCTGCCTGACCACATTCCCTCGCTCGACCTGGCTGATTTCCGCTCGGGCGACCCCACCCGCAAAGCCAAGTTCGTGCAAGAGCTCGGCGCGGCGTACCAGAGCATTGGCTTCATCGCCCTCAAAAACCACGGCCTCAACGAAGCCCAGACCAAGGAGCTGTACGCCGACGTGCAGGCGTTCTTTCAACTGCCCGACGACGCCAAGCAGACCTACGAAAACCCGGCGCTGGCCGGCCAGCGCGGCTACATCAGCAAGGGTAAGGAGCACGCCAAAGGCCGCAACACCGGCGACCTGAAGGAATTTTACCACGTGGGCCAGGAAGTGCTGGACGAAACCGACCCCGTGCGCCACGACTACCCCGCCAACATCTGGCCTGAGGAAGTGCCCCGCTTCGAGCAGAGCACCATGAAGGCCTACCGCACCCTGGAGGCCGCCGGCCAGGACGTGCTGCGCGCCATCGCACTGTACCTGCAGCTGCCCGAAAACTACTTCGACGACAAAGTGAAGAACGGCAACAGCATCCTGCGGCCCATTCACTACTTCCCCATCGAAGACCCCGACGCGGTGCCCGCCGACGCGGTGCGCGCCGCCGAGCACGGCGATATCAACCTGATTACCTTGCTCATGGGCGCCAGCGCCGACGGCCTGCAGGTGAAGCGCCGCGACGGCCAGTGGATTGCCATCACGGCCCTACCCGACCAGATTGTGGTGAACGTGGGCGACATGCTGCAGCGCCTCACCAACGGCGTGCTCAAGAGCACCATCCACCGCGTGGTGAACCCGCCCCGCGCGAAGATGAACACCTCGCGCTACAGCATTCCGTTCTTCATGCACCCGCGCTCGGAGATGAGCCTGGCCGCCCTACCCCACCTCGTGACGGCCGACAACCCCAAGAAGGAAGCCGACATCACGGCCGGCGAGTTCCTGAACGAGCGCCTCATTGAGCTGGGCTTGAAGAAGAAGTAAGGCGGACGTTAAAGCAAAAAGGACGTCATGCTGAGCTTGTCGAAGCATCTTGGCCGCATCGTTGGAGGAAGCGGCCTCAGCATGACGTCCTGTTTTAGGTGCATTCTAAGCGACATAAGGGCCTTTTTCGCCCAAACCAGCCTTTCTAAAGCGTTGCTGCGCTTTATCTTCGGCGTGCCTACCCCCCGTGCCGTGACTGATAACCACTCGTCCTACCCCGACTTCCCGGCCATGCTGGCCCCGCTGCGCCGGGCGGGCCGGCGAATGCGGCGCACGCGCAACTTCGTGTTTCTTAAAGATGTGGCGGGGCTGGCCTGCACGGCCTTCGGCGGGCCGCAGGCGCACCTGGCCATGATGTTTCGGCTGCTGGTGAACAAGCGCCAGTACCTCACCGCCGCCGAGCTGCTGGAGCTGCAGGCGCTGTGCGCGCTGCTGCCCGGCCCCACCTCCACCCAGACCATGACGGCCATCGGCTTTCGGCTGGGCGGGCCCAACCTGGCCTACCTCACGCTGCTGGTGTGGTGCCTGCCCTCCGTGGTGCTCATGACCTTGGCGGGGCTGCTGCTCACGCGCTTCGACACGGCCTTCACGGCGCGCCTAGTGCAGTTTGTGCAGCCGGTGGCAGTGGGCTTCGTGGCGTTTTCGGCTTATCGCATTGCTGAGAAAGTCATTCACACTAAAACTTCGGTGGCGCTGCTGGTGGCCGCCGCCATGGTGGCGTATTTCTTTCAGCTGCCGGGCGTGCTGCCGCTGCTGCTGCTGGCCGGCGGGGCCGTGACCACGCTGCGCTACCGCAAGCACGCCATCGTGCCCGACAAGAAGCCCATTCGCGTGGAGTGGGCTAATGGCGCGCTGTGGCTGGGTATTTTTCTGCTGGCGGCCCTGCTGGGGCACTATACGCAGCTGCTGCCGGTGCGCCTGTTTGAGAATTTTTACCGCAATGGCTCGCTGGTTTTTGGCGGTGGGCAGGTGCTGGCGCCGCTGCTCTTCGCCGAGTTTGTGGAGTATAAGCACTACCTCACAGGGCCCGAATTCCTGTCGGGCCTGGGGCTGGTGCAGGCGCTGCCGGGGCCCAACTTTTCGTTTGCCAGCTACATTGGGGCACTGGCGATGCGGCCCGAAGGGGGGGTAGGGCCGCAGCTGCTGGGCGCGGTAGTGGGCGCGGCCGGCATCTTTCTGCCCGGCACTTTCCTGATATTCTTCGTCATTCGCTTCTGGGACAGCCTGCGCCAGTACCGCGTGGTAAAAGCCTCGCTCGAAGGCGTGAATGCCGTGAGCGCCGGCCTGGTGTGCGCGGCGGCGCTGCTACTCTATCACCCGCTGCCCGACCGCCTCCTACCCCTGCCCGGCGCGCTGGCCCAGTGGCAGCTGCCCCTCAACCCGCTGCTGGTGGGCACCACCTTTTTGCTGCTGCTCTGGGAGCGCGTGCCGGGCGTGGCGATAGTGGGCGCCGCCCTGCTGGCGGGGGCGTTTGTCTGATAACTGTTAAATGAAATGAGCTACCGATTGGTAATTTCCACGTAGGCCTTGCCCGTCACGGGCTGGCCGTTGTGGGTGCCCGTGACGCGGCACATACCTTCCCAGTAGTACATAGTGAAGGCGTGGAAAAAGCGCAGGCCCAGCTCCTGGTTGGGCACCAGGGGCTCCACGATGAGGTCGTAGCCCTGGGCGGGCACTCGCACGCGCCACGTGGCGGGGTACTTTTTCTTCGACTTGGGACTGGTCCAGTAGGTGAGGGGCGTGAGCTGAAAGTCGGTACCCGCGAGGTGCACGTTCTCGTTGCGAGCGCTGAAGAAGGAACCATTATTGAGCGTCTGGCCCGAGTTGCTGTCGCGCAGCGTATTGAGCATTAGCTCCTCGCGGGGCTCGTCAAGCTGGATGCTGAGCCAGTCCCAGCCCACGCCCTTGCTCACGATGCTGGTGCAGTTCCACTGGCGGTCGTACCACAGCTCGCCGGCCACCTGGTGCGTTTTGCCGCCCACCGTGAGGGTGCCCGTGGTGGCCAGGCGGGGGTAGGAGTAGTAGCCGGCCGTCACGCCGCCGCCGTAGTTTTCGTAGCCCGTGCCGCCGTGCAGCAGCACCGGCTTGGTGGGGGTAGTACTCAGGCTCAGGGCGTAGCCGGCGTTGTTTTTGCCCGTGAGGGCGGCCTGAAACTGGTACTTCCCTTCCTGGCCATTAAACGTCCAGACCTGCCCGGCCTTGTGCTCACGCAGGCGCACGGGCAGCGAGTCGGTGAGCAGGCGCGGTAGCTTGCCGAGCTTGTAGTCGTAGTTGAATTTCTGGCCCTTGGGGTCGGTAATGGCCACGTTCACCATCTGGTAGTCGTCCTTGCCATCCTTCAGGTTGAAGTGAAAAAAGACGTACTCGATGCCAAACTCCTCGCCGCTGGCCTGGTCGCGCAGGTGGCCAGTGAGGTACCACCACTCCAGCGAGTTTTTGGGGTGCACGGCCTCCTCGTGGGGTAGCTCGGCGCGGGTAGCAGTGGGGTTGAAGCGGGTGGTTGGCACCGGCTTAAAAGTGGAGCAGGCAGTAAAAAGCAGCGTCAGCAGCAGGGCCAGGGGTAGTCGCGTCATACCCTGGCAAAAGGGTTTTGGGGGGCAAAAAGTTTGGGACTAGTCGCCAGATTTCCGATGCAAAGGGGGCACGATTGGCGGTTCTAAAAACTTAGCTTTACCCATCACAATGCCGCGTTCTGGGTCCGATAAGAGCCGGATAATAAGGTTTGTTAACCGGGCTTTTGTAGTCAAATCAACTTTTACTAATTTATTCAGGAAAGTAAAAGGGTCACTTGTGACGTATAAGGTTAACATACCCGCTTTAATGGGCTCCCAATCAGTAGGGAGCCACATAGTGAAGCTGCCGTGCTCATCCGTTATTGTTCCATACTTAGTGCCGTTAATAAAAACGTAGGTACCGGAAAGCGGCACGTTCAACGAGTCGTCCAGTACTACGCCTCGGACGATAATCTTTTCATGAGTAGTGAATAAGGCGACCTTTGGTAAGAATTGGGGTGGTAACCTCTGCGCCCAGGTCGGCTGCCAACCTAGTAAAACTGCTGCTGCCAGCAGCCAGCGCCGAGGTCCCTTCGGCCGCTTGGGATGCACCGGTACTATCAGCGTGGCCACCCTAACGCATACGCGCTGCCCCCCACGTGCCGCCAAGTAGTTGATTATTTCAGTTTGGGTCATCTGGGTGAAATCCACCACCTCCGTCTGGCACACGGCGCAGTGACGGCCGGTGCTGGTGGGCGTCATGGCGGCCCAAGGCTCGGAGCAGGGGGTAGGGATGTGGATGGCAGGAGGGCATTGGGTCATAGCTCAGAAAGATTGGCGGGTTTTCCTCCCGATGCCGCCCCGCGCCCGATTGCACACGGCCCGGCCGTAACTTGGCCGTTTACTAGTTTGCGCGCCCAATCTTCTTCCTGGCCGAATGCCCCCCACTAATTCTTCGCTCTTTCGCCGCAAATCCATCGCGGCCATCCTGGCCAACCCACCCGCCGATGCCGAGGGCCACGGCGGCTCCGGCGGCGGCCTGGCCCGCCACCTCACCGTGCGCGACCTTACCGGCCTCGGCATCGCGGCCATTATCGGGGCTGGTATTTTCTCCACCATCGGTCAGGCCAGCCTCAACGGGGGGCCGGCGGTGTCGCTGCTGTTCGTGTTCACGGCTATTGCCTGCGCGTTTTCGGCCTTGTGCTACGCGCAGTTCGCGGCCACCATTCCGGTCAGCGGCTCGGCTTATACTTATGCCTACACGTCGTTTGGCGAGCTGGCGGCCTGGATTATCGGCTGGGCGCTCATCATGGAATACGCGGTGGGCAACATCGTGGTGGCCATTTCGTGGAGCGACTATTTCACCGGGCTGCTGGATAGTATCGGGCTGCACATCCCGCGCTGGCTCACGATGGGCACCCAGAGCGCCCACGCCGGCTACGAAACGGTAATGGCCCTCATGCAGGGCGGCCAGCCGCTGGGCGCCGCCAGCCCGGCGCAGCTCGAAGCCTACTATGCCTGGGCCCAGGCCCCCGAGCTGTTCAACGGCCTGCGGCTGGTGGTCGATTTGCCCGCTTTTCTCATCACGGTGGCCATCACGGCGCTGGTGTACGTGGGCATTAAGGAAAGTAAAAACGCTTCTAACTTATTAGTAGTGTTGAAGTTGATAATCGTGGCCGTGGTGATTGTGGTGGGCGCGTTCTACGTGAAGCCCGCCAACTGGTCGCCCTTCGCGCCGCACGGCATCGGCGGGGTGCTCAAGGGCGTATCGGCGGTGTTCTTCGCCTACATTGGCTTCGACGCCATCTCGACCACCGCCGAGGAGTGCAAAAACCCGCAGCGCGACCTGCCCAAAGCCATGATGTACGCGCTCATCATTTGCACGGTGCTCTACGTCATTATCACGCTGGTGCTCACCGGCATGGTGTCGTACAAAGAGCTGGGGGTAGGCGACCCGCTCTCCTTCGTGTTTGCCAAGGTGGGCCTGCCCAAGCTCTCGGCGCTGGTGGCCGTGAGCGCGGTGTTTGCGATGGCCTCGGTGCTGCTGGTGTTTCAGCTGGGCCAGCCGCGCATCTGGCTCACCATGAGCCGCGACGGCCTCCTACCCCCCGTGTTTGCGCGGGTGCACCCCAAGTTTCACACGCCCTCGTTCAGCACCATTATTACGGGTATTTTCGTGGGCGTGCCGGCGCTGTTTCTGAACATGGATTTGGTGGTTGATTTGACCAGCATCGGCACGCTGTTCGCGTTTGCGCTGGTCTGCGGCGGCATCCTCATCATCGACCCCTACGGCAAGTCCGATGCCCGCTTCACGGTGCCCTACATCAGCGGGCGCTGGCTGGTGCCGCTGCTGCTGCTGGGGGCCGGCTACCTGCTCTGGCGCTTCGACCACGACACCATTACCAAGCTCATCAGCGACGTGGACGGCACCACCGCCCGCACCACCCACGCGGGCTACTACGGCGTGTTTCGCCACCAGATTCCGTACCTCGTGTTCCTGCTGGCCTCGCTGGTGCTGCTAGTCGTCACGTTTCAGAAAAAGCTCTCGCTGCTGCCCGTGCTGGGCCTGCTCACCAATATGTACCTGATGACGCAGCTCGGCATCAATAACTGGACGATGTTCCTGATTTGGCTGCTCATTGGGCTGGCCATTTACTTCACCTATGGGTACAAGCACTCGAAGCTGAACAAGGTGGCAATACCTGCATGAAAACCCTCCTGCTAGTTCTGCTGGCGGTGGCCGCCTACCCCGCCGCACAGGCCCAAAGCTTCCCCACCAGCGCCCCCACGCCGGCCGGCTTCATCCCTACAGGCTACTACCAGCTGCCCGAAGGCCGCGCCACCGGTGACCTCAATGCCGACGGCCGCCCCGATGTAGCGCTGGCCCTGGCCCCTACGGCCAAGACCGAAGCCGGCCCGGCCCCGGCCACTAACGACAATATCCCGTTTCCGCGCCTGCTAGTGGTGCTGTGGCGCACCGCCACTGGCTACCGGCTGGCCACCGCGGCCCGCAAAGCTATTCTGTGTCAAGAGTGTGGGGGGGCATTTGGCGACCCATTTGCCGGCCTGGACATTGGCAAGGGCGTGCTGACTATTTATCACTACGGCGGCAGCAGCTGGCGTTGGACGGTCACGGCCAAGTTCCGCTACCAGCAGGGCGACTTCTACCAGATTGGCGACACTTACAACTTGATGCAGACGACCGCCGAGAACTGCCCCCGCCTGCCCGACCACCGCCCCGGCGACGTGTACCGCGATACTAACCTGCTCACCGGCGCCTACGAGTCGGTAAAAGTGTCGGAAGACTGCAAGCTGCTCGAAAACAAGCACGGCAAGTTGCCGGTGAAGCGCCTGCGCCGGCTGGTAGTTTACAAGCCAGCACCTTAGCTATGAAGCCTCTTCTGGTAACGCTTTTCCTAGCTCTGCTACCTCTAGCCTTCGGCCTCTGGGTGAATACCAGCGCCCCGCATCCACCTACCAAAATCTACAGTGTCACCCGCTGCACCCGCTACTGCGCCGCCCACGGCTGCCGCCACGCCACCCGCGCCAACAGCCCGGCGTATTTCCGGCTGCGGCCGCTGTACGCGGCCACTATTGCGGGGCTGATGGTGGGCGGTGGAGCGCGCTATGCGGCGGTCAATATCGGTTTTTACTTGGTATTCATTCCGGGGCTGCTTTTGTGGCTCACGTATGGGGCGCTGCGTAGTGCCCGCCGTATCCGCCAACTCCGCCAGCTGGTATGAGCACGTTAGTCCCTTTGTTGAGCCGGCTCGTCCACGTCGCCTTCTGGTACTGCTGCGATTTTATGGTGAACCTGGGTAACCTTACCCACACCTCCTACAACGAGGCCAATACCTGGGTGCTGATAGTGCTGCTGCCGGGGCTGCTAACGGTGCTCATTGGCGTGCGGGTGGCGCAGTGGTTTCGGCTGCGGCAATTGCGGCGGCGGTAGCGCGGCAAGAAAGGCTGGAAGCAAGGGACTGAGCCGCTCAACAAAGCAAATCTGAGCCTTTCAACAAAGCTGCCCTTCCTGACCAGCCCGACCTTTGCAGGCAACTTAACCCCCTCAAAGTCATGGACAACATATGGTTTATCACCGGTAGCTCGCGGGGCCTGGGCCGCAGCCTGACGGCCGCCGTGCTCGCCCACGGCGACCGCGTGGCCGCCACCGCCCGCCGCCCCGAGCAGTTGGCCGACCTCGTGGCCGAATACGGCGACCGCATCCTGCCGCTGGCGCTGGATGTAACTAATAACCAGCAGATAGCCGAAGCCGTGGCCGCCGCCGTGGCCCACTTTGGTCGCCTCGACGTGGTGGTGAACAATGCCGGCGTTGGTATTACGGGCGCGGCGGAGGCGTACACCGAGGAGCAGGTGCGCAGTCAGCTCGAAGTGAACCTCTACGCGCCCATTGCCGTGACGCGGGCGGTGCTGCCGTATTTGCGCAAGCAGCGCAGCGGGTACATCCTGCAAATCAGCTCGATGGGTGGGCGCGTAGGCAACCCCGGCGTGAGCGTTTACCAGGCGGCCAAGTTTGGGCTGGGCGGCTTTAGCGAGGCGCTGGCCAAGGAAGTAGCCCCGCTGGGCATTCGGGTAACGTGCGTGGAGCCGGGTGGCTTTCGCACCGACTGGGCCGGCGACTCGATGACCTACGCGCCCGAAGTGGAAGGCTACGAAACAACGGTAGGGCCCCGCGTGGCCATGTTCCAAGGCAATAGCTTCGTGCCGATGGGCGACCCCGCCAAGGCCGCCAAGGTCATGCTGGCGCTGGTGGAGCACCCCCACCCGCCGGTGCACCTGCTGCTGGGCAGCGAGGCCGTGGCCATCACCGAGTTTGCCGAAGCCGCCAAGCACGCCGAGCTGGCCGAGTGGCGGTCCGTCAGCATTTCTACTGACCACGACGAGGCTACCAATTTTCTGGAAACGGCCGCCGGCCGCGCCTACGTGCGGTAACGCGCCCGGAACCGTAAATTCAGCTCCATGTTAAACGCCGACGACGCCATAAAGAGGCCGCGCATCCTGTATTCCTGCTACGCCAGCCGGAGCCGGGAGGGCGAGCAATTTGTGGCCGAGCATATGCTGAGCTACCAGGTGGCGGGCACGCTCCTCACCCACGATGGCCAGCAGGAGCTCCTTTCCCAGCCGGGCGACCTGCGGCTGAGCAAGCGCAACCGCCTCGTCAAGTTTACGAAGCAGCCGCCCGCCCACGGCGAGTACCAGTCCCTGTCCATTGCTTTCGACCAGGACACGCTACGCCACTTCAGCCGCGCGCATGGCTACCAGGCCGAGAAGCAGCCGCCCGGCCCGGCGCTCGTAGCCCTACCAGCCAACGCGCTCCTGACCAGCTACTTGAATTCGCTGCAACCCTACGAGCGGCTGGCGCAAGCCGGCAATGAAGCCCTGCTGACGCTCAAAGTTCAGGAAGCCCTGCTGCTGCTGCTGAGCGCCACCCCGGCGCTAAAAAACGTGCTCTTCGACTTCAGCGAGCCGGGTAAAATTGACCTGGCCGCTTTTATGGAGCAAAATTTTCGCTTTAACGTGGCTATCAGCCGGTTTGCCTACCTCACCGGCCGCAGCCTAGCCACGTTCAAGCGCGATTTTGAGCGCCTGTTTCAGCTTTCACCCAGCCGCTGGCTGCGGCGGCGGCGCTTGCAGGAGGCGCACTACCTCCTCAAGGAGAAGGGCTGGGCCCCGTCGGATGTGTACCTCGAAGTGGGCTTTGAGAACCTGTCGCACTTCTCCTTTGCCTTCAAAAATGCCTACGGCCTGGCCCCCTCCAGGCTTTAGGCGGCGGGCGGGCTGCTCTGCAAAGCGGCCAGTAGCTTACTACCCACCGGGCTGCCCCAGCCGGTGCAGGCGTCCCAGCCCGGCGCGGCCGCGAAGGCCCCGTTGTTGCCGCTCGTGATGTCGCGGCACGCGCCCTGGCCCGCCAGCGAGCCGTAGAGCAGCGGGTTGAGAAAGCCCACCGGCTTGGCCAGCTTCTGGTTGAGCAGCGCCAGCAGGCCGGCCCACAGCGGAGCCACGGCGCTGGTGCCGCCAATCACCATATTCTGGCCATCCACGCGCACCTGGTAGCCGGTGTTGGGGTCGGCGTCGCCGGCCACGTCGGGCAGGCCCCGGCCGGCTTTGGCGCCGGCCGGGGGGGTGGGGAATCTTAGTTTTTGCTGGTAGTCGGGCACCGGGAAGTGGGCGCTGAGGCCGCCGCCGGTGGCGCTGTCGGGGCCTTCGTTCCAGACCACTTCGCTGCTAATGGTGGTGCCAGTGGCCGCGAGCTTGGTGCCGCCGCAGGCCAGGGCGTGGGGGGCGCTGGCCGGAAAGTCGGCGTGGGGCAGGCCGTCGGCCACGCCATCGGCCGAGCCATTGTCGCCGGCCGCGCAGCACACCGTCACGCCTAGCATAGCCGCTTCCTGAAAAGCCTGGTCAAACTGGTCCATCGACTGGCCCGTCCACGTCGATTCGGGCCCACCCCAGCTGATGGAAATAATGCTGGGCTTGTTCACCTTGTCGTGCACGGCGGCGGTCACGGCATTCAGAAAACCCTGCGAGGTATTGGGCGCGAAATACACCACGAGGTGCGCCTTGGGTGCCACGGCGGCGGCCACCTCAATATCGAGCAGCACCTCGCCATCGGCGCTGTTGGCGGTGGTGGGCTGGTTGCGGCCGCCGTTCACGCTCACCACTTTCACGGTGGGCACGGGCAGTTTCAGGCCCGTGAAATACGTCTTCAAATCAGCAGGCTTAAAGCCCCCGCCCAGCTCAATGATGGCAATGGTTTGCCCCGTGCCATCGAGGCCCGCCGGAAACTGATACAGCTGCGCCAGCTGCGGCGGCGTGAAGGCTTGGGCCGCCGCCCGCGCCGCTATCGCGCCCGGCGCGGGGGTAGGGCGCACCTGAAAGTGCGGCTGCGCCTGCGGCCGGTCGTCGAGCCCAAACACGCCCTGTACGATGTCGCCCAGCGGCGCGGGCACCGTCACGGGCCCGGTGCGGCCCCGGTAGGTGCCTTCCGGGTAACTATACTGGTGCAGCTGCGTGCCAAACGCGGCCCCAAACTCGGTGGTTGTGCCGGCCAGCAGCACGCTGCGCCGGGCCAGGTCGGTGTGCACCACTACCAGGCCGTGGGCGTGCGCAAAATCGATTACCTGCTGGGCATCGTGCTCGTCGGCGCCGCACTGGGCGGCCAGCTCCTCGCGGCTGAGGTAGGTGCGCTGGGCGGGCGGCACGTCGGCCATCGCGCTGGCAGCCGCCGGGCCGGCCAGCGGAGCTTTGGGGCGCAGGCGTACCGTCACTTCCAGCTGCTCGTGGGGGGGTAGGGCGTGCTGCGAATGGGCTTCGGGCAAAGGCTGCCGCTCGCTGCCGCGAACAACCACCCGGTTTTGGGACTGGGGCATGGGGTAGGGTACCTATAAAGGAAGAAGTACTGCTAGCTTCGTACGTAAACCAACGCGCCAGGATAACGCTCCTGGTCCGATTTTCAGCGTGTGCCGAGCTGGATAAAAGGCTAGTTATCCGCGTTTTCACCCCTTCTTCATGCCCCACGGCGAAACCGTTCTACTCACGCTGCGCCTGCCCGGCACCCTCACCGCCGCCACTACCCGGGCGCTGCAAGCCCACCTGCGCCAGGCCCAGGCAGCTGGCCTCGACCCGCGCCGCGCCCAGAAAGAATTTTTCGTCAAATTCGACGCGGCCCTCGACCTCGCCAACCCCGGCCCGCGCCATTTCGAGAGTGAGCAACTAGCCGAAGCGCTGGCCGGCGAAATCATGATGCTGGAGGAAACCGGCTTCGTGGTGCACGGCTTCGCCATCTTGCCCAACCACGCGCACCTGGTGTTGCACCTGCCCGCCCGCAGCGGCCTGGCCCTGGCCAAAGCCCTCGACCTGCTGCACCAGCGCACGGCCGCCGCCGGCCGCCGCCTCGTGCGCCCCAAGCTGCCGCCCGAAGCCCCGTTCTGGCAGCCCGGCTGGCACGACTACCCCGTGGCCGATGCCGCCGAGCTAACGCGCATTCTGGCCTACGTGGCTGGCCAGGCCCGGCAGGCCGGCCTACCCCCGCGCTACCAGGAATGGCCCTATGCCTTCAGCCGCTGAGCCGGCTTGCTGTTCCGAAACGATTAAAAATCCGTAGGTTGCCCCGATGGCTCCGCTGCTCCTCCTGCTTGCCTGGCTGCCGCTGGCTCCGGCCGATAGCCTGCGCCCCACCAGCCCGGTGCGGCGCCTGGCCTTCACCTATGCCAACGACTTCTTCTTCGGCACCGATTACTACTTTACCCAGGGCCTGACCTTTGATTGGGCGAGCCCGGCGCTGGCCCGCTCGCCGGTTAACCACCTGCTGCCCCGCGGCCCGGCCGGCAGCGTGCGCACCCACGGCGTGGCGCTGCGCTCCGATGGCTTCACGCCGCTCAGCATCACCGATGCGCGCATTCGGGTGGGCGACCGGCCGTACGCGGCCTATTTCTACGCTTCGCTGTACCGCGTTAGTAATCAAGTAGGTAAAAAGCAGCGACTGACTACAGCCGTCGAAATCGGCTACCTGGGGCCGGCGGCCGGCGGCAAGTTCATCCAGACCAAGCTGCACGAGCTCACCCACAACCCTACCCCCCGCGGCTGGGACAACCAGGTGCGCTCCGACGCCGTGCTGGGCTACCGCGCCAGCCTCGACAAGCAGTTGCTGGCCCTGGGCCGCCGGGCCGAACTCATTGGCCGCGCCGAGGCCTCGCTGGGCACGCTCTACACCTACGCGGGGGTAGGCGGCCGGCTGCGGGTAGGAAACTTCACGCCCTTCTTCGACAATGCGGCCAGTGCCGGCCAGCCCCGCTGGCAGTGCTACGCCGAGACCACGCTCAGTGGCCGGCTGGTGGGCTACGATGCCACGCTGCAAGGCGGGGTGTTTAATCGAAGCAGCCCGTATGTGGTGGCTTTCAGCGAAATAAGCCACGCGGTACTGCACGGCACCGGCGGCCTGGTGCTGGCCCACGGCGGCCTCAGCTTCACGGCGACGGCCGTGTACGTGGGCCCCGAGTTTGGCGGCGGGCGCCCGCACCGCTGGGGCGTGCTGGGGGTGGGGCGGGAGTTTTGAGTGGTGGGTAGTGGGTATTGGGTAATAAAAGAACGTCATGCTTTGACAAGCTCAGCATGACGTTCTTTTATT
>CAZZWL010000111.1:0-18538 GCA_964657755.1 uncultured Rhodanobacter sp. | reverse complement strand
GGGTAGGGCGGCCGGCTTGGGCGCGGCCGGCGCGTCAAAGGTGGCGTTGGGGTCGGGGGCGGCGGCGGCTTTGTAGGCAAACGACAGCTGTCCGCCCGTGGCCCGCAGCGCGTTGAAGCCCGAGCGGTAGAGGTAGCCCCCACTCAGGACCCGCGCGGTGGTCATCAAATATTTTTCCACGTCGGTGGCCGGGTCTTTCTCCACCGACTGCCCCAACGCGTCGAGGTACTGGTCCACCTGCTTGTCGCTGAGGCCGGCCTTGGTTTTGCCATTCACCAACGCGCTATAAAAAGCCGTGAGGTGCGGAATGGGCCGCAGCTTCTTGTCCAGCATCTTCTGCGACAGCGCGGCGATGGTAGTCTGCTGGCTGGCCGTGAGCTGGTTGCTACCCCACAGCTGGCGCAGCTGGTCGCCCAGCGCTTTGGCCCCGGCATTGTTGCTGGCCACCATCATCGTGCGCACGTCGATAATGAACTGCGCGGGGTCGGGCGAGAGGTGGCCCGTGTAGCGGGCCACCACCACCTGGGCCGGGCGCGCGTCGCCCGCCACCTGCCCGGCGGGCGGCGGGGCAGCAGGTTTTGTCGTTTGGGCCCAGGCAGGGAGTATCGGTAGCGATAAGCAGAAAAGTAGACTAGCTAAACACTTCATATAATAGGACTAAAACCAGAATAAACTAGCGTAAAAGCCCCAGGCGAAGCTAAGGCGGCTACAATTTCGTAAAAATTGCCGAAACCCAGCTACGCAGGCTCCGATGGCGCTCATATTGTAGTCCCTGGCGGATGGCTTCGGCCGTTATTTTGGGTAAATCTTCCTCGTAAAACCCACTAAATAAAATTGGGTTCCCGCTGGGTAGCAGCCGGGCGTAGGCGTGCATGTCTTCGAGCAAAACATTGCGGTTGATATTGGCCAAAATGAGGTCGAAGGGGGCCTCGTCGGCCAGGGTTTCAGCGCCACCCAGGCGGCACTCAATGGTGCGGCAGTGGTTTTCGGCGGCGTTGTCGCGGGCGTTTTCCACGGTCCAGGGCTCCACATCCACGGCCAGCACCTGGCGGGCACCCAATTTTTCGGCCATAATGGCCAGGATGCCGGTGCCGCAGCCCATGTCCAGCACGCGCTTGCCGTGGTGGTCCAGGTCGAGCTGGTTCTCAATCATGAGTGCCGTGGTTTCGTGGTGGCCGGTGCCAAACGACATGCGCGGCATTATCTCAATATCATACTCCACACCCGCCGGCTCGGGGTGAAACGGCGCCCGCACCGACACCCGGTCGGCAATGATGAGGGGCTGAAAATTCTTTTCCCATTCGCTGTTCCAGTTCTGGCGCGTGATGACGCGGTCCGAAAACGCCAACTCGCCCAGGCCTTCGTAGCGGCTCATAATCTCGGCCACCGCGTCGCGGTCAAAGGCCTCCTCGGTAGTGTAGGCGCAGAAGCCGGCGTCGTTGTCTTCGAAGGTGTCGAAGCCGACTTCGCCCAGCTCGGCTACCAGTATTTCGGCCAGCTCGCGCGGGGCCTGCACGGTCAGTTCAATAAAATCCATTGTAATGCGGGGGTAGGGCTGGCGATAAAAGGGTGGCCAGCCCGCGAAGTTCGGGGAAAACCGGTGGCCCGGCCAGGACTGCTACCGGGCTACGCTGGCCGCGCCTATTCCAACGCGTGATTAAGTGCTTAATTTGCAGGGTTACCTCTCACCTACCGTTCTCCTTTTCTATGACGCCCCTTCGCCTACCCCTCTTCGCCGCGCTGGCCCTTGCCACCAGCCTCAGCGGCTGCGGCAGCAAAGACAAGCCCGCCGAGCAAACCACTGCGGCGGCTACCACCACCCCGGAGCCCGCCCCGGCCCCTACCCCCGCCCCGGCAGCTGATGCGCCCGCAACGCCGGCCACCGACGCCTCCGCGGCGTTCGACCTCAACTCGGTGCCGATTTCAACGGCGGCCCTCGGGCACTTCCCTTATCTGAGCAAGCTGCCCGGCTACAAGCTCAATGTGCTATCCGACAGCATCGCCTTTGACTTCGACCGCTACTACGTGTATGATGGCAAGAAATTATTGCCCATCGAAGGCCGTGTACTACGGCGGGAATACATCGCCAGCGATGACCAAAAGAAAACTTCCGACCTGATGATTCAGCGCAACTACGAGAACCTGGTTAAGAGCCTGGGCGGCGTGCTGATTAATTCGGGGCCAATTTCGAGCGAGGCCAAAGAGAAAATAGGCACGGAGGAATATCGCAAGCACAACACGGAGCCGGGCAGCAGCGACCAGGTAAATTCTTACGTCATTCGCCAGAAAGACAAGGAAGTATGGGTGCAGGTACGAACCGATAACTACCACATCAACCTGGATGTGGTCGAAAAAGCGGCCATGCCCCAACAAGCCAAGGTGATGGCCGCCGACGAGCTAAAAAAAAAATAGCGACGGAGGGCCACGTGGCCCTTTATCTCAACTTTGACCCTGACAAGGCTACGCTGCGGCCCGATGCGCAGCCCACCCTGGCCCAGGTGGTGCTGCTGCTCCAGCAAAGCCCCGGCCTGCGCCTGGCCGTGCAGGGCCACACCGACAACACGAGCACCCTCGCCCACAACCAGCAGCTGAGCGAAGCCCGCGCCCAGGCCGTGCTGGCCGCCCTCACCGCGCAGGGCATCGCCGCCGGCCGCCTGCAAGCCCAGGGCTTTGGCCAAACCAAGCCGCTGGCCGACAACGCCACCGAGGCCGGCCGGGCCCAAAACCGCCGCGTAGAGCTGGTGAAATTGTAGCGGCTACCCCCAAAATAAAGAAGGACCGCCGGCAGTTGCCAGCGGTCCTTCTTTATTTATAATAAACTGCCTGTCTACTGCTTGCAGCCCGCGAAGGAGCGCACTTTGGTGTAGTGAATGGCGAAGTCGGCCCGGCTGCGGTCGGTGGTGACGTAGAGCACGTAGTCGGCAAACTCGCGGTTTTCGGCGGGGCACCACAGGCCGGCTTTATCGGCGAAAAGCTTGTTGGTTTCGTTGAAAACCAGCACGTCGGCAAAGGCCTGCTCGGGCTCCACGTACACCACGGCGAAGCACGAATTGGCCCGGTGCGGGTCCATTTCGAGATACACCGAGCCGTAGATTTTGCACGGCTCAACCGAGCCCCCCGGCCGCGCCGCCGGCCCTACCCCCCCCGTGGCGGGCGAAGTGAACAGCAGCAGCAAAGAAAGTAAAAGCGAGAGCATGGCCGGGACTGCGGAGAAAAGTGGAGGCAGATTTTTTTAGGTTTTAATCATCGCAGGCAAGAATTCGGCCTAAAATGCAACGCCCTATCCCAGCAGAACCAGCCTGCTAAAAGGACTTTACAATCTCGACAAAATCGCGCGCTTTCAACGACGCGCCGCCGATGAGGCCGCCGTCCACGTCGGGCTGGGAGAAGAGCTCGCGGGCGTTCTGAGCGTTGCACGAGCCGCCGTATAAAATGGTGGTTTCGGCCGCCGTGGCCGCGTCGTAGGCCGCTGCCACCTGCGCCCGAATTAAGGCGTGCACCTCCTGCGCCTGCTGGCTGCTGGCCGTGCGCCCCGTGCCAATGGCCCAGATAGGCTCGTAGGCAATGACTACCCCCCCCAATTCCTCCTTACTCAGGTGAAACAGGCCGGCGGCCAGCTGCTGGCCAATGAAGTCGAAAGTTTCGTCGGCCTCGCGGGTTTCGAGGCTTTCGCCCACGCAGAAAATCGGCTTGAGGCCGGCGGCCAGGGCTGTTTTGAGCTTCTCAGCCAGCAGGCTGTCGTCTTCGCGGAAGTGCTGGCGGCGCTCGGAGTGGCCCAGAATTACGTAGTCGCAGCCCACCGATTGCAGCTGCTTGGCCGATACCTCGCCGGTGTAGGCGCCGCTGTCTTTCTGGTGAAAATTCTGGGCCCCGAGGGCCGGGTTGCCGCCATCGCCCAGCAGCTGGCCCACGGCCATCAGCAGGGGGTAGGGCGGGCAAATGACTACCTGTGGGCGCGTGGCAGCGGGCAGCTCGGCATTCAGCAGCTGCACGAGCTCGGTGGTCAGGGCCTGCGCTTCGGGCAGGGTGAGGTTCATTTTCCAGTTGCCGGCAACGAAATTCTGGCGCATCAGAGAAAGGCTAAAAAGTAAAAAACAACCACGAGGGCTCGGGGCAAAAGTACGGCACCCAGCCAGCCCCGCCCTACCCCCCTCCTACTCAGCCAACGCCACCCGGCCGGGCGCGTGGCGGCGCTGCCAGCCGGCCAGCGCGGCGCCCACCAGCAGCGCCACGGCCGCCCCCAGCGCCGTGAGCGCCAGGCCGGGCTGGGCGGCTTGCTGGGCCTGCCAGGTGCCCACCAGCCCCCAGGCAATGGGTAGCGGCAGCAACGCATCGCGAAAGTGCCAGGCCAGTGCCACGCCCAGCCCAGCGGCCACCACCAGCAGCGCATAGCAACCCACCAGGCTGACCGGCGCCGACCACACCAGCCCGTGCGCCCCAAAGCCATCGCGCAGCCCAAAAATGAAGTTGAGGACCGTGGCCAGCATTATCCAGCCCAAGTACAGGCTCAGGAACCACACCGGCCAGCCGGGCGCGGCATGGGCCAGCACCAGCCGCCGGGCCCGGCCGTAGGCCTGCACCAGCAGCAGCAGGATGAGCAGCATCACGGTGAGGCTGGAGCCGATAAGCTCGTAGCTGAACAACAGCGTCCAGGCCGTGGTGAGCACTACGGCGCGGGTCAGCAGCGAATTGAGCTGGCGGGGTAGGGCGGCCGGGCGCTGCGCGGGCAGCAGCTGCCACACCGTGTACACCACCAGCCCCGTGAAAATGACGCCCCAGATGCTGAACGCGTAGCCCGCGGGCGTGAGCAGCGTGGGGTGCCGCGCCGACATGGCGCCGTTGCTGAGTGCCCCGGCCGGCGGGTGGGCATTGTATAAGTAGTTGACGTACAGGCAAGCCACTACGGCCACCGGCAGCAGCCAGCGCCAAAAGCGGTCGACCGGAGTTTCGGTTGTTTCCATGCTTTGTATTTACGTAAGCAAGGCTTTTGAGAGCTAAAAAGAACGTCCTGCTCATCTGGCGTCCGCTTGTCGAAGCATCCTGGCCGCCTCGTTGGATGAAGCGGCCAAGATGCTTCGGCAAGCGGACGCCAGATGAGCAGGACGTTCTTTAGTAACTACTTAGCTACTTTTAATTTGTGCAAGCGTAAGCTACACAAACAGGCCTTCGACCGACAAATAGCGTTCGCCCGTGTCGTAGCAAAACGTGAGCACTTTGCCGCCCTGGGGCACGTCGGCCAGCTTTTTGGCCACGGCGGCCAGCGAGGCACCCGTCGAGATGCCGCACAAAATGCCTTCTTCCTTGGCCACGCGGCGCGCCATCTCAAAAGCCTCGTCGCGGCTCACTTGAATGACGCCGTCGAGCACGTCGCGGTGCAGGTTTTCGGGGATAAAGCCCGCGCCGATGCCCTGGATGGGGTGCGGCCCCGGCGCGCCGCCGCTGATAACCGGCGACAGCTCGGGCTCCACGGCGAAGGTTTTCATGTGCGGGAAGTGCGGCTTCAGCGCCTCGGTCACGCCCGTGATGTGGCCGCCCGTGCCCACGCCCGTGATGTGCATGTCGAAGCCACCCTCGGGCGCGTCGGCCAGGATTTCCTGGGCCGTGGTGTCGATGTGGACCTGGATATTGGCGGGGTTCGAGAACTGCATGGGCATCCAGGCGCCGGGGGTGTTGGCTACCATTTCCTGAGCCTTGGCGATGGCGCCCTTCATGCCGCCCTCGCGGGGCGTGAGCTCCAGGCTAGCGCCGTAGGCCGCCATCAGGCGGCGGCGCTCGATGCTCATGCTTTCGGGCATTACCAGCGTGATTTTGTAGCCCTTCACGGCCGCCACTAGCGCCAGCCCTACCCCCGTGTTGCCCGAGGTAGGCTCAATAATGACGCTGCTTTTATTAAGAATACCGTCTTTTTCGGCCTGCTCAATCATGCTGAGCGCAATGCGGTCCTTGATGGAGCCGCCGGGGTTCTGGCGCTCCAGCTTCATCCACACCTCCACGTCGGGGCGCTCGGCGGCAAAAAGCTTGTTGAGTTTGACGAGCGGCGTGTGGCCGATAGCGTCGAGAATGGAATTGGCTTTCATGTGAAGTAAGTTGAATGGGAAACTGTTGGCTGGATGAATTGCCCGTTAAAAATCAATTCAACAGGCTACCCATTCAGCCACTAAACCACTAGTTAAATTGAAAACATGAGCTCGCCGGCCGGGTCATCCTGGCGGGCCATGTGCAGCTGCGCCCGGTGGTATACCCGCGAGTGCGAGGGTACGCTCTCGGTCAGCCACACGTTGCCGCCGATAATGCTGCGCGTGCCGATGACGGTGCTACCCCCCAGAATGGTGGCGTTGGCATAAATCACCACGTGGTCCTCAATGGTAGGGTGGCGCTTGAGGCCCTGCAACGTCTTGGCCACGCTGAGCGCGCCCAGCGTAACGCCTTGGTATACTTGCACATGCGCGCCAATCTCGGCCGTTTCGCCAATAACGATGCCCGTGCCGTGGTCGATGCAGAACGCCGGCCCGATGCGGGCGCCGGGGTGAATATCGATGCCCGTGCGCTGGTGGGCGTACTCACTCAGCAGGCGCGGCAGGCGCGGCACGCCGCGCTGGTGCAGGGCGTGGGCCAGCCGGTGCAGGGCCGTGGCGTAAAAGCCTGGGTACGTGCTCAGTATTTCGGTCACGTTTTGGGCGGCGGGGTCGGCGGCCAGCGTCGCATCGGCGTCGCGCAGCAGGGCAGCGCGCAGGCTGGGCAGGCCGTTGAAGAGGTCGGCGGCGAGTGCGGCGGGGGGGGTAGGGAGGCCCGGAACCTGGGCTAGCAGCTCACCCAGCTCCGACTGCAGGTGGTGGAGCGTGGCGGCAATGGCATCGGTGCCAGCCAGCGCCCTGGTAGCCCGCTCCGGAAAGAGCAGGGCTAGCACCTGCTCGGCTAGCGCGCAAAAAGCGGGGCCGGGAAGAGCGGTGGGCACGGCCGCATGTGCCCGTGCCAATTGCTTAGCAAACGTTTCGAGGGCGGCGGCAGACACGGCAGAATCATACTAGTAAGCAAAAAAAACGGCCCCAGCGCTACGCAGCGCTTCGAAAGGCTTGGGTTTCTTAACCGGCGGGGTTGGCCGAAGGTTTTGGGCCGGCCGCGGCACAACCGCGGAGCCAGCCCTGCCGTTAGCAAGGGCGGCTGACAGGCGGAGTGGCACTCCGTTTTTAGCTTTTTGCTACCCCCTTACCATCTGCCTAAGGCGAAGTGCCACTTCGTTTTACACTTTCCTACCCCACATGTCTACTTCCAACGCTAACGCCAGCGCCATCACCCCCAGCGCCGACGGTGCCAAGCACCTGGCCGCCGGCCACCACGTATCGCTCCGCCTCTGGGAAAACGAAGAGCCCGGCGAGCCTAAGCCCCTCAGCAACAAGCCCTACGAAACGGTTGGCTACGTTCTGAAGGGCCGCGCCGAGCTGCACCTCGAAGGTAAAATAACCACCCTGGAGCCCGGCGCTTCGTACCTGGTGCCCCAGGGTGCCGCGCACACCTACAAAATCCTGGAAACTTTTTCGGCCGTTGAGGCCACCTCGCCGCCGCAGGACGGTAAATGAGGAGGTGAGTAAATGAGGATTCATTACCCGCCCATTTACTTGCCCACTTATTTACTTACCCCGGCTCGGGGCGAATAAAGAAATCGATGGCCCGGCGCTCGGAATAATACGAGCCTGCCGGGCCATTTTCGTTGAAGCCCACGTGGCCACCCACCGTCGGCGTTTCGAGGTAGAAATAGGGGCTGGCGGTGGCCGCCTCGCGCGGGTAGCAGCTGGGGGGTAGGAAAGGGTCATTCAGGGCATTGACGAGCAGCGTGGGCACCCGAATGCCCGCCAGGTAGCGCCCCGACGCGGCTTGCTCGTAGTAGTCATCCGCCGAGGCAAAGCCGTGCATGGGCGCCGTGTAGTGCTCGTCGAACTGCGGAAAATCGCGCAGTTGGTCCAGCGCCGTCAGGTCGAGCTGACCGGGTAAATGGGCCGCCTTCACCCGGATTTTCTCACGCAGCGAACTCATAAAGCGCCGCAAATAAATCCGATTCTGCCAGCGACTAATGTGGAGCGAGCTGGCTTTGAGGTCGGTAGGCACCGAAAAAACGGCCGCTCGCCGCACCTGCGTCGGCACCCGCGCCGCGTTCTCGCCCAGGTACTTGAGCGTAACATTGCCGCCCGCCGAGAAGCCGGTTAAGTAAATCTCCGAATATTTTTTGGCCCCCACGGCGTGCTCCACTACGGCGGCTAGGTCGTCCGTATCGCCGAGGTGGTAGGCGCGCAGCAGGCGGTTGGTTTCGCCGCCGCAGCCCCGGTAGTTCCAGGCCAGCGCATCGAAGCCCGCCCGGTTGAGGGCCCGCGCCATGCCGCGCACGTAGGGCCGGCCACTGTCGCCTTCCAGCCCGTGCGAAACAATTCCCAGCCGCGCCGCCGGTGCCGGCCCGGCCCAAGACCAGTCGAGGTCCACAAAGTCGCCGTCGGGTAGCTCCAGCCGCTGGCGCCGATAGCGCACCTCCGGCACACGCCGCCAGATGCTGGCCGCAATGGTTTGCAGGTGGCCATTGGCCAGCAAAGCGAACGGGCGATAGGCAGAGGCAGAGAGCAGCGGCATGTAGAACTGGGGGGTAACGCTCACTTTTAGCTAATTCTGGGCGGGTAGCAAAGTACCGCACTAGTTCCTAGCACGCGAAATTTTTGCCGCGTCGGAATTCTTATTCGCAGCCAAAGCCGAGACGCTAGCTTAGTGCGCATTCACAAATTTTGTCAACTTAACCTTGGGAATTATCGGAATTACTTTCTACCTTTGCCCTCCCAAACGCGAAAACTACAGCCGCCTGGCTGTCTTGTTATAGAATTTCTTTTTTGTCATGGCAAATCATAAGTCGGCTATTAAGCGCATCCGCAGCAACGAAGCGAAGCGCGTACTAAACCGCTACCAGCACAAGTCTACCCGCACGGCTATCAAGAAGTTGCGCGACATCACCGATAAAACGGCCGCTCAGGAGCTGCTGAAAAAGATAACGTCAATGCTGGACCGCTTGGCTAAGAAGAACATCATCCACAAAAACAAAGCTGCTAATAACAAAAGCAAGCTGACAAAACTCGTCAACGCGCTTTAGCGCGAGACGAGTTTAGCGGGGCCGAACTCTGCCGCCCCATCGTTCGGTCCCGCGCTCATCACCAGAAAGCCTTGCCCCTACCGGCAAGGCTTTCTGCATTGTGGTAAGTAGCCGGCGGCAGCTTCGTCACCACTTTGTGCGGCAGCTCAACTAGGTAAGACCAATGCCACACGGCGTGGCTCTGGCATAACAGCCAGCTGTGCGCTTCTTTTAAATGAAACCGCGCGCAACCATAAAAAAAGGCTGCCTCAAGAGGCAGCCTTTTTTTATGGTTGAAGTCGGGAGATTAACCCTCGCTTGGGTTTAGGCTACGCTTACTTTCACCATGTTGGCGCGGCCCCGGTCACTAATGGGCATATTGCCCGTCGTGATAAACACGTTGCCTTCCTTGAGGTGACCGGTGGTAGTGAGGATATTTTTGATGTCTGCGATGGTGCTGTCGGTGCTGTTGAAGCGGTCGTAGTAGAAGCAGCGCACGCCCCACACCAAGCTCAGCACTGTGAGCAGCGGCCGGTTGTCGGTAAAGACAAATATGTCGGCCTTGGGACGGTATTTGGCTAGCTGGAAAGCCGTGTAGCCATTGCCCGTGAGGCCGGTGATGACGCGGGCCGTCGTGTTCTTGGCCAGGTGGCACGAGGCCGACAAGATACTGTCTTCCACGAAAGTACTAGCCCCCGCATCCACGGGCCACCACTTATAAAACAGCTTGGGGCTGCGGGTTTCCACGCTCAGGATAGTGGCGACCATCGAGCGGATAACCTCGGCGGGGTAGGCGCCCACGGCGGTTTCGGCCGAGAGCATCACGGCGTCGGCGCCGTCGAGCACGGCGTTGGCCACGTCGCTGGTTTCGGCACGGGTAGGGCGCGGGGCCGTTATCATGCTCTCCATCATCTGGGTGGCCACGATAACGGGCTTGCCGGCCCGGTTGCACTTCTCGATAATCATCTTCTGGGCCATCGGCACCTCCTCCATCTTCACCTCCACGCCGAGGTCGCCGCGGGCCACCATCACGGCGTCGGTGAGGGCAATGATTTCGTCGATGTTGCGCAGGCCGTCGGGCGTCTCAATTTTGGCCACCACGCGGGTCTTTTTGCCAGCTTCCGCAATCAGGTTTTTGATAAAGCGGATATCATCGGCCTTGCGGGCAAAGCTCAGGGCAATCCAGTCCACATCGTGCTCTAGGCCAAACTTGAGGTCCTCAATGTCTTTCTCCGTCATGCTCGGGGCCGAAACCTCCGAGTCGGGCAGGTTAATGCCCTTGCGGGGCTTCACCAGGCCGCCGTACACCACTTCCACGTCCACTTCCCTGTCGCGGTCGGTGGCGAGCACCTTCAGCTCAATTTTGCCATCATCGATGAGAATCTGGTCGCCGGGCTTCACGTCGCGGGCCAGGCCCAGGTAAATCGTGCTCAGGCGGGTGGCCGTGCTGATTTCTTTCTCGCCGCACACCAGCTTGATTTTATCACCACGCTTAATTTCGACGCCGCCGCCTTCCACTTCGCCCAGCCGGATTTTTGGTCCCTGCAAGTCTTGCAGCAGGCCCACGTTGGTGCGCATGTCCTTGTTGAGGCGGCGCACGGTATTAATCACCGACAGGTGCTCCTCGTAGGCCCCGTGCGAAAAGTTGAGGCGAAACACGTCGACGCCCTCGCGGATAAGCATCCCGAGGCGCTCGTAGGTGTTGGACGCGGGCCCCACGGTGGCCACAATCTTGGTCTTGTTGAAGGAAGCAGTAGTTGGTTGCATGAATTTTCTAAAGCATTCGGCGCAAGCACGCGCAAATCGGGAGGTCCCTACCCCCCTTACGGAAGCGCAACGCCAAAAATGTGTAAAAGTGAAAAGAGCTGCCGCGAAAAATGAGCCCTTCGCCAGCAGAAAGGCAGGTTAAAAAATCAGGTTTTCTTTGTATTTCAATTCGTTAGGGTCAAACTCGCTGGCGTACTGAATAGTAGGCAGGGCCGTGAGGCGGTCGAGCAGCTCGGTGCCCGCCAGTTCGTCGGCCCCGCCCTGCACTTGCAGCAGGTAGTCGTACTCGCGAATATCGGGCGCCAGGAAAGGCTTGGCTAGTACCGAAGGCAGGGCCGCCCGATTGCGCAGCAGGCGCAAGGTAAGCACTTCCGTGGCGTAGAGGTAGTAGCTAAATGCCAGGGCCCCCTGCTGCACCAGATTCAATACAAAATCGGGCTGGCGCGCCAGGCGCAGGCGCAGGTAGCGGTTGAGGCTCCAGGCCAGGGTGTAGTCACGCGTGCTGGAAACCAGGCCGTACAGCGCGAAGTCACAGTCGTACTCAGCCTCTAGGGTTAGGGTTTTCATGCGTCGGTGGCGAACTGCAAAGCTACGGCTTTCGGCGGGGCGCTGGCGGTGCCCTAGGGGGGGTAGGCCAAAATATTGTACGCCCCCCACGAGGGCAATTCGCGGGGCAGTTGCGAAAAGGTGCGTTACTTTGCAGGCAAGTTTCTCTTTAACCACGACTGCAATGTCTGAAATCGCCGAAAAAGTAAAAGCCATCATTATCGACAAGCTGGGCGTTGAAGCCTCGGAAGTAACTCCGGAAGCCAGCTTCACCAACGACCTGGGTGCCGATTCGCTCGACACCGTGGAACTGATTATGGAATTCGAAAAAGAATTCAACGTCAGCATCCCCGATGACCAGGCCGAGAACATCCAGACCGTGGGCCAGGCAGTAAGCTACCTCGAAGAGCACGCCAAGTAGACCGCAGATTTAACGGATTTAACGGATTTCGTGGATACGCCGCTGCGCGGCTAACTGCGTCTTTTGTGGTTCGTTCGTTTGCTTTTTAAGCTTTCCCACAAAACCGGCCGGCGCACTGCCGGCCGGTTTTGTGGTTTCAACTCGTTTCGTCACTACTTGCGGATAGCCGCGTAGTCAGCCGCGTAGCGGCGTATCCACGAAATCCGTTAAATCCGTTAAATCTGCGATTATATGTCGTCAATTCGCCGCGTTGTCGTAACCGGTATCGGAGCCATTACCCCGCTGGGTAATACTGCCCCCGCCTATTGGGAAGGGCTCAAAAACGGCGTGAGCGGGGCCGCGCCCATCACCCGTTTCGACGCCGCCAAGTTTAAAACACGCTTTGCCTGCGAGGTGAAGAACTACAATCCTACCGATTATTTCGAGCGCAAGCAGGCCCCCAAAATGGACTTGTTTACGCAGTTTGCCGTCATTGCCTCCGACGAGGCCATTGCCGACGCGGGCCTGCTGACGGATAACGTGGACAAGGACCGGGTAGGCGTTATCTGGGGCTCGGGTATCGGCGGGCTGCGGTCATTGCAGGAAGAGTGCTTCCAGTTTGAGCGCGGCGACGGTACCCCTCGCTATTCGCCCTTCTTCATTCCGCGCATGATTGCTGACTCGTCATCGGGCAATATTTCCATCAAAAACGGCTTCCGCGGGCCCAACTTCGTCACTACGTCGGCCTGTGCCTCATCAAACGACGCGCTGATTGCGGCTTTCAATAATATCCGCCTTGGGCTGGCCGACGCCATCGTGACCGGCGGCTCCGAAGCAGCCATCACCGAATCGGGGGTAGGCGGCTTCAACGCCCTCAAGGCCATGAGCGAGCGCAACGACGACCCGGCGTCGGCCTCGCGGCCCTACGATAAGGACCGCGATGGCTTCGTGCTGGGCGAAGGCGCGGGCGCGGTAGTGCTCGAAGAATACGCACACGCCAAGGCGCGCGGCGCCAAAATCTACTGCGAAATCATCGGCGGCGGCATGTCTTCTGATGCCTATCACATCACGGCGCCCGACCCCAGCGGCTCGGGCGTGGTGCTGGTAATGCGCAATGCGCTGCGCGACGCGGGTATCGGGCCCGAAGACGTGGACTATATTAACACCCACGGCACGAGCACGCCGCTCGGCGACGGAGCGGAGATTAAGGCCATTGAAACAGTTTTTGGCGAACATGCGACTAAGCTCAACATCTCTTCGACCAAGAGCATGACCGGCCATTTGCTGGGCGGCGCGGGCGGCGTGGAGGCGGTGGCCAGCATCCTGGCCATCAAGTACGGCATCGTGCCGCCGACTATCAACCTGCACACGCCCGACCCCGAAATCAACCAGGCGCTCAACTTTACGCCCAACGTGGCGCAGCAGCGCGAAGTGAACGTGGCCCTCAGCAACACCTTTGGCTTTGGAGGGCACAACACGTCGGTGCTGTTTCGCAAGCTGAGCGAATAATTTTAAAATTTTGCTTTAATAAAGAACGTCATGCTGAGCTTGCCGAAGCATCTCGCTCGCGCCGTTCGGGTTAGTAATCCAACGGTGCGAGCGAGATGCTTCGGCAAGCTCAGCATGACGTTCTTACTTTATTTCTCTAGTATCAAAAGCTACTAGCTAACAGCTCACGTACAATGCCCCTACCCCTCTTTGGCCTGTTTCGGCGGCTGCTGGGCAGCGATAAGCAGTTTCGGCAGGCGGTGGCCACCGTTATCGGCCAGGACCCGCACAATGCGCGGCTCTATCAGCTGGCGTTCACGCACTCGTCGGTGGTGCGGGCCGAGCCCGGCGCGGGCCGCCACCAGAGCAACGAGCGGCTGGAGTTTTTGGGCGATGCGGTGCTGGGCACGGTGGTGGCCGAATACCTGTTCAAAAAGTACCCGTACGAGCAGGAAGGCTTTCTGACCGAGACGCGCTCGCGCATCGTTAACCGCGAGAGTCTCAACGCCATTGCCCTCAAAATGGGGCTTGATAAGCTGGTGCAACTCGATGCGACCCAAAACCGGGTGGCGCGTTCTCGCTCCGTAAACGGCAACGCGCTGGAGGCGCTGGTGGGCGCGGTGTACCTGGACTTAGGCTACAAGGCCGCCCGCAAGTTTGTGCTCAAGGGCCTGATAAAGCCCTTCGTGGACGTTACCAAGCTGACTACCACCACGTCTAACTACAAAAGCAAGCTCATTGAGTGGGCGCAACGCCAAGGCAAAGACGTACGCTACGAGCTGAGCGGCGAGCCCCGGCCGGGCGGCGTGATGGAATTTACGGCCACCGTGGTGCTGAACAACGAGGTAGTAGCCACCGGCATGGGCCTCAATAAAAAGCAGGCCGAGCAGCTGGCCGCCGAGCGGGCGCTGACGGCGCTGGGGGTGTAATTTTTAGATAAGAGAACGTCATGCTGAGCTTTGCGAAGCATCTTGGCCGCTTCGTTGGTTAACCTTCCAATGAGGCGAGCGAGATGCTTCGACAAGCTCAGCATGACGTTCCTTTTTACGAAATATTTTTTTCTACCCCCTTCCTCATGCGCATCGCCGGAGCCGCCCTCAACCAGATTCCTTTCGACTGGGCTCATAATATCCAGAATATCAGCGACGCCATTGCCCAGGCCAAGGCCGAGGGGGTAGCGTTGCTGTGCCTGCCCGAGCTGTGCCTGACGGGCTACAACTGCGAGGACCTGTTTCTGAGTGACTGGCTGCCGGCGGCGGCGCTGGCGCATCTGCAAAAAATCCGGCCGCTGACCGAGGGCATTTGCGTGGTGGTGGGACTGCCGGTGCGGCTGCACCAGCGCACGTATAACACGGCGGCGGTACTGCGCGACGGGCAGATTCTGGGCTTCGCGGCCAAGCAGTTTCTGGCCAATGATGGGGTGCACTACGAGCCGCGCTTTTTTGTGCCGTGGGCGGCGGGCGAAACAACGACCGTGGAATTTGGGGGCGAAAGCTGGCCGCTGGGCGACCTCACGTTTGAGCATTTGGGCGTGCGGTTCGGATTCGAAATCTGCGAGGATGCCTGGCGGGCCGACGACGTGCGGCCTGCCTGCCGCCTGCGCGGCAAGGTGGATTTAATTATCAATCCCTCGGCCAGCCACTTTGCGATGAGCAAGACGGACTTGCGCTATAGGCTGGTGCTCAACGCCTCGCGCAATTTCAGCTGCACGTATCTCTACGCCAATTTGCTCGGTAATGAAGCCGGGCGCATCATCTACGACGGCGAAATTCTCATTGCCCGCAACGGCCACCTGCTCAAGCGCAACCAGCTGCTGAGCTTCAAGGCCGTGGATATGGAATGGGCCGACGTGGACTTTGCTACCCCCCTCGCGGTAGCCGACGCTATCGTGCCGCTGCCCGAGCCCGACGAGTACCGCGAACTGAACCAGGCCATGAGCCTGGGCCTGTTTGACTACCTGCGCAAGGCGCGTAGCCGGGGCTTCGTGCTGAGTTTGAGCGGTGGGGCCGACTCGTGCTTCTGCGCCGTGGGCGTGGCCGAGATGGTGCGCCTGGGCGTGGACGAGTTGGGCGTGGCGGAGTTTAAGCGCCGCAGCGGGGCCTTTGACGCGGCCAAAACCGACGTGGTGCAGACCGGCGCGGGCGGCGCGGCGCGGCAGGAAGTGACGGAGCCGGCGGCCCCTACCCCTTCGCTCACGGCCAACCAGGAGCTCGTCAGCCACCTGCTGACCTGCGCGTACCAGGGCACCGTCAACTCTTCGGACGACACCTTCAACTCGGCTAAGGAGCTGGCGGACAGCATCGGGGGGCGGTTTTTTGACTGGACGATTGACGAGGAGGTGCGCGGCTACGTGGGCAAGATTGAGAGGGCGCTGGGCCGCGAGCTGACCTGGCAAACCGACGATTTGGCCCTGCAAAACATTCAGGCGCGGGTGCGGGCGCCCGGCATCTGGCTGCTGGCCAACGTGCAGAACTGCTTGCTCATTACCACCTCCAACCGCTCGGAGGCCAGCGTGGGCTACTGCACGATGGACGGCGACACGGCGGGCAGCATCTCGCCCATCGCGGGCGTCGACAAGGCGTTTGTGAAGCAGTGGCTGCGCTGGGCCGAAACGGAGCTGGGCTACGCGGCCCTGCGCCACGTGAACGCCCTGCAACCCACCGCCGAGCTGCGCCCGCTGGCCGACAAGCAAACCGACGAGCGCGACCTCATGCCCTACCCCTTGCTCAACCGCATCGAGCGGCTGGCCTTCTACGACCGCCTACCCCCCGCCGGTGTGCTGGCCCAGCTCGTGGCCGAAGACCCGCACGCCGACGCCGAGCAGCTGCGCACCTACGTGCGGCGCTTTTACACCCTCTGGAGCCGCAACCAGTGGAAGCGCGAGCGCTACGCGCCCTCCTTTCACCTCGACGACTACAACGTGGACCCGCGCTCCTGGCTGCGGTTTCCGATACTCAGCGGCGGGTTTGGGGAGGAGCTGGCGGCGCTCTAGCGCGGCTGTGGCTATGCTAGGAAGCGCAAAATTTAGTGATGTTAGCAATAAAAACGTCTGTTAACCAGGCTATTACTGATTTATAGCCCAGAGTGGCGCAAGTATTTCGGCGGGCTGGCACCTAAGCTGCCGTAACGCTGGCCACCACGAACGGCTGGCGTTGCGCATTTCTTTGTCTGGACTTGTCGCTCTGGTTTTTATGGCTTTTAGCCTGCCGCTGGTTTCCGCTTTTACGCCCTCCTACCCCAGCGGCAGTGCGGCCGATGCCGAATTGGTAGCGCAGCTTCAGCAGGGTAGCGAGGTCGCTTTTCGCACGTTGGTGGAACGCTATCAACACCGGGTTTACAGCACCGCTTTCTCGCTGCTGCGGTCGGCGGAGGAAGCGGAGGACGTGGCCCAGGAAGTGTTCGTGGAGGTGTACCAAACAGTGGCCCGGTTTCGGGGCGCGGCCGCCCTCAGCACCTGGCTCTACCGGCTGGCCGCGTCGCGGGCCTTGCAGCACCGCCGCCGCCTTAAGGCCAAAAAACGCTTTGCTTACTTCACCAGCCTGCTGGGTTTCGACAACCAGATATTGCACGAGCCGCCCGACCACGCCCACCCGCTGGCCCTGCTGGAAGGCGCGCAGCAGCTGCGCATCCTGCTGAATTACATCGACCGCTTACCCAGCCAGCAGCAGGTGGCTTTTACCCTGCACCACGAGCAAGAGCTTAGCTACGAGGAAATAGCGGCCGTGCTCAACACCACCGTTTCGGCGGTCGAATCCTTGCTTTTTCGGGCGCGGCAAACGCTGCGCCGCCACCTTCAGCCCCCCACTTCTCATGCCTAACCCAGCCGTTCGCCCTGGCCCCGAGGAGGAGTGGGCCGCCCTGATGCGCCAGTTGCGCCAGCAGCCCAAGGCGCAGCCCCGGCCATTTTTCTACGCGCGCGTGCGGGCCCGGCTCACCACGCCCCGCCCCTGGCTACCCGGCTGGGGGCGCCTGCCGGCCTACCTGGCCTTGCTGGGCCTACTGATGCTGGCCGTGAGTGGGGATGGCGCGCTGCTACCCCTCGCCACGGCCGCTAGCCACAGCCAGCAGCCTACGCTACCCCTACCCCACTAGCTGGCCCCTTACCCCTCGACTGTGGCAGCGCCGGGCCGGGGAAAACGGCAACCCCGAGGTAGGAAGTACCTTTGAATCCTCTTTATTTTTCGTTGCTCATGACTGGCTTACTCGCTTATATTACCTGGAACGTCTCGCCCATTATTGCCGAAATCGGGCCGCTGCTGCTGCGCTGGTACGGCGTGCTGTTTGCCTCGGGCTTCGTTATCAGCTCGTTTGTCCTCACCGATATGTTCCGAAAGGAGGACGTGCGGCCCTATTGGGTCGATGTCCTCACGTTTTACATGGTGGTGGGCACGGTGGTGGGCGCCCGGCTGGGGCACGTTTTTTTCTACGACTGGCCCTCCTACCGCGAGCATCCGTGGGAGATTCTCAAAATCTGGCACGGCGGGCTGGCCTCGCACGGCGCCACCATTGGCATTTTGCTGGCGGTGTTCATCTTTAGCGTGCGCAATAAGTTCGACTACCTCTGGGTGCTCGACCGCATCGTCATCACGGTGGCCATTGGGGGTGCCTGCATCCGGCTGGGCAATTTGATGAACTCCGAGATTGTAGGCAAGCCCACCGATGCGCCCTGGGCCTTCGTGTTTCCGCGCGATACCGAGCACCTGCAAGCACCCGTGGCGCCCCTACCCCCCGGCGCGGTGCTGGTGCAGCGCAGCCGCCAGCCCAATGGGGAGGAACACACCGAAATAGTACCCGCCGGCACGGCACCCGCCCTGGGCATGGAAATGGCCGTGCCGCGCCATCCCACCCAGATTTACGAGTCGCTATTCTGCGTGTTTCTGCTCGTCGTTCTCTACGGCTTGTGGAATAAATACCGGGAGCGCACGCCGCGCGGGCTGCTCTTTGGGCTGTTTGTGGTGCTGCTGTTCACCTTCCGCCTTTTGGTCGAGTACCTCAAGGAAAACCAGGTGGCGCAGGAGGGCGGCATCATCGCGCAGTACCACCTCAACATTGGGCAGCTGCTGAGCATTCCGTTCATCCTCATTGGGTTGTGGGTGCTGCTGCGCGCCGGCAAAGACCCCCAAAACCCGTACGGCTACGCCCCGCGCGGCCTGGCCGAGGAGGAAGCCGCCGCCCGCGCCACGGCCACCACCAAGTCGTAATTACTTCCGCAGCATCTCAAGCAAAAAGCGGGG
>CAZZWL010000110.1:0-18565 GCA_964657755.1 uncultured Rhodanobacter sp. | reverse complement strand
GGGCCTGCGCCAGGAGGCTCCCACCGACCTACTGGTGCTGTCGCACGGCTGGAACAATGACATGGCCGATGCCAAGTCGCTCTACGATAGACTAATGGCCCAATTCAAGCAGGTGCTGGCCGCCCACGCCGGGCCGGCGCTGGCGGGGCGCACGTTCGCGGTGCTGGGCGTGCTGTGGCCCTCCAAGAAATTTGCCGATACCAACCTCATTCCGAGCGGCGCGGCGGGGGTAGGGTCGCCGGTGACCACGGCGCTGCTGGCCGCCGCCCTCGACCGCCTGCACGGCACCTTCGACCAGCCCGGCGCCGACCAGGCCCTCGACGCGGCCACGCAGCTGCTGCCCGTGCTCGAAGACCAGCCCGCCGCCCAGGCCGAGTTTGCCCGGCTGCTGCGCTCCGTGGTGTCGTCAGTCGAAACCTCGCCCGACGTCGATGCCAGCCACGACTTCTTTGCCCTGCCCGGCCAGCAGTTGCTGGCGTATCTGGGCAAGCCGCTGCCCGCCGCGCTGCTGCCGCGCCCTACCCCCTCGGGCCTGGCCGGGGGGGTAGGGCCCCCCATTAACGGGCAGCAGGCCGGGCTGGGCCAGTTCTTCGGCGGCATCAAGGCGGGCGCCCTCAACCTGCTGAACTACACCACTTACTACCAGATGAAGGAGCGCGCCGGCAGCGTGGGCAGCGGCGGCCTGCGCACCGTGCTGCAAGCGGTGCGGCGGCAGCGGCCGGCGCTGCGGCTGCACCTGGCGGGCCACAGCTTTGGGGGGCGGGTGGCCACGGCCGCCGCCGCCGGGCCCGCTGGGCAGCCGCCCCTGCCGATTAATAGCCTCACGCTGCTCCAGGCGGCGTTTTCGCACTACGGCTTTTCGGATAGCTACGACGGCACCCACGCGGGCTTTTTCCGGCGGGTGCTCACCGAAAAGGCCGTGTCGGGGCCCATTCTGATTACCCATTCGGCCCACGACTCGGCCGTGGGCACCATGTACCCGCTGGCCTCCATGCTGGCGCACCAAGTGGGCGCGGCCCTCGGCGATGCCCACGACAAGTACGGCGGCATGGGCCGCAACGGCGCCCAAAAAACGCCCGAAGCCACCGAGGAGCCCCTGGGGGCCGTGGGCTCGCCCTACGTGTTTGCTAGGGGCCGGGTCTTCAACCTCAACGCCGACGCCATCATCCGGGAGCACTCCGACATCTGCCACCCCGAAGTGGCCTACGCTTGGCAGCAGGCCATTGCCTTGCCCTAGCCAGCGGGGGGTAGGGAAGTAGTATAGCTTGATAATCAGCCCGTAAGTATTCACCCCAAACTCCGGCAGCCCGCCGGTCTGAGTCTATGAAAACTCTTTTACTGCTCGCGCTAGTGGCCGGGCACGTGGCCCTGGCCCAGGTAAAGCCCAGCCCGCAGGTGCTGCGTGCCCGGCCCGATTTGCTGCGCGCCCGCGCCGATAGCCGGGTGTCGCTGGCCCCGCCGCTTGCCCAAATGGTGCTGTCGGGCCAGGTATGGCGCGTCGATTCGCTCCGCACCGTGGTCTTGCCGGGGGCGCTGGTATCGGTGCCGCTGCCCACCGGCCCGCTCACTACCCGCACGAACGCGAGCGGGATATTTACCCTGACCCTGTCGCCGGCCAACCTGGCCGCCCTGCCCGACAGCGTGCCCGTGGTAGCGACGGCCATTGGCTACCACTCACAGACCATCAAGCGCCGGAAAGCGGCCCAGGCTACCGTCGTTTTCCACCTGCGGCTGGTCAAATACAAACTAGAGTCGGCGCATATCACGCTGCCCCCGGCTACGAACAAGAACCCCCCCAAGCCCCCGGCTACTGGCACTTCAGCCTTCTGGCCGCCCCCGCAGTGCTCGACGCTGGAGCGGCTGAACAGCCGGTATTTTACCCAGGCCCACACGCTGGCCGACGTTAATGATATCCTGGCCAATGCCCTGGATGCCGCCACCTACGACAACCTGCGCTACTACTATGCCCCCGACGGCTTCGTGCTGATAACTCGCATCGAGCAAACCAACGCCGCCGGGGTGGCGCTGCCCGGCCAGGAGCGCTGGAGCGCCGATGTGCCCGATGGCCTCGGGTCGTCCTTCGCCAGCTACCTCAAGGCCCTGTTCATTCCGGCCCACGGGCATTTTCGCGTCATCGCGTTTGCCGTTACTAACCAGCCCATTACGCAGTACCGCGCCGCGCCCCAAGCGGGTGAGGCCCGCGAGTGGCTGCAGCAGGGCGCCGACGAGCTCGACCCCACAGTAGGCGCTCTGCCCTACGGCCCCACCTACCACTGCACCGCCCTCATCTACGAGTTTGAGCAGTCGGCCGACCGCGATAGCCCACTGCTGGTGCCGGGGCATCTCACGGCCCGCAAGCACCTGGTCAACTCCCGGATTGCCGCCGCCCTCCCTAAGCTAACCCCCTGAGCAAATGACTAAGCTAACTGCTCAGAAGCGGCTGACGGCCCTGTGGTTCATCAGCTCGGCATTGCTGGCCGCTATGTTCATCGCGTTCACCGTGCTCGACCGTTTTGGCCCGCGCAATGCCGAGGCCTGGCAATGGTATTCGCAGAATATCGTGCCCACCCTGACGCTTATCGTGGGCAGCTTCTACGCGGCCTCCACGCAGGACGAGGCCACCTCGCCGCTGGTCGATATTTTTTACTACCGGGTCTGCTTCTACGTCTCGCTCTTCTACCTGCTGGCTCTTTTTGCCACGGTGCTGGCCGCGCCCTTCGCGCAGCACGTGGCCCACCTCACCATGCTCGAGCTGCTGAACAACTCCAAGATTTACCTCACCGTCTTTCAAGGGCTGGTATCGTATTCGCTGGGCGTGTTTTTCGTGAAAGGCGTGACCGGCAAGTAAGGCCAAAGAACATCGGGCTGCACTGTAGGCAGCCCGATGTTCTTTTTCGTACCGCGCCAAGCACTAACTAGTCCTGCAATTCCCAGGCCGTGCGGTAGCCGCCCACGCGCTCCACGTAGTCCAGGAAAGCCTTGTAGAAAGGGTGCGCGCCCAGCGTGGACGAGTCGCCCACGAGCAGCAGCTTTTTGCGGGCCCTGGTCATGCCCACGTTCATGCGCCGGATGTCGGACAAGAAGCCAATCTCGCCGTGCGCGTTGCTGCGCGTGAGGCTGATGGCGATAATATCGCGCTCCTGGCCCTGAAACGAGTCCACGGTGCCCACGCTGAGTTGGCGGTGCAGCATAAGGCCGCTCAGCTCGTCATTTTCCTCCACCGCGTCCTTCAAATAGTTAATCTGGGCGCGGTAGGGCGCAATGACGCCGATGCTGAGCGGGTCGGCCTCGTGGTCGGGCGCGTCGTAGGGTTCCAGCAATTGGGCCAGCCGGCGCAGCAGCAGGTCGGCTTCCTCGGGGTTGGCCGTGGAGCGGCTCTCGGGGATGGTAATCTCCTGAAAGCCAAAGCCCGCCGTATCCAGAAACTCCACCGGCAGGTCGGGCGCGAAGCGAATGTCGTAGGCATCGAGGCCGCTGTGGGCCACGGTGGGCGCGGCCACCAGCCTACCCTCGTAAAACTGCTCGGACGAAAACTGCATTATCTGCTCGTGCATGCGGTACTGCACGGTGAGCATACGGCCGGCCTCGGGCTGGCGCGTAATGCCCTTCTCAAACAGCGTTTCGCGCAGGCCTTCCTTGGCGGCTTTTTCGCTTTTTACGGTGGGCGGCAGTTGCTGGTGGTCGCCGGCCAGCACCACGCGGCCGGCCTTGGCAATGGGTATCCAGCAGCCCGGCTCCAGGGCCTGGGCGGCCTCGTCGATAAACACCGTTTCGTAGGTGAGGTGGCGAATGTTGCGGTTCGAGGCGCCCACCAGCGTGCAGGTAATCACCTGCACCTGCTCCAATAAATCCTCCGTGATGTAGCGCTCCAGGCCGTCGGCTTCCTGGTGCAGGGCGCGGGCTTCTTCCTTCAATAAACGGCGCTGCTCGCGCTCTTCCCAGCCAAACTGCCGGGTGTGCTTGCCGGCTTCCTCACGGTACTGCTCGGCCGTCAGGCGCATCGAGCGCAGCTCGCCGTAGCGCTTGTGGGCCATCACCTGCGCATCGAGGGTGTGCTCCAGCAGCAGGTCCGACACCCGCGAGGGGTTACCCATCCGAATGACGTTGACGCCGCGCTCGGCCAGCTTTTCGGTGAGCAGGTCCACGGCCGTGTTCGAGGGTGCGCACACCAGCACGCGCCGCTCGCGCCGGATGGTTTCCAGAATGGCCTGCACTAGCGTGGTGGTTTTGCCCGTGCCGGGCGGCCCGTGAATAATGGCCACGTCCTGCGCCGCCATCACGTGCCGAATGGCCGCCAGCTGGCTCTCATTGAGTGGGCTGGGGTAGAAAATATCGTCGGGCTTTTCGGCCCGAAAGCGGGCGGGCTTGGCCCCGAGCAGGATGTCGCGCAGGTCGGCCAGGCGGTCGCCGTAGGCGCCCATCACCTTGCCCAGCGCGTAGTCCATCTCGCGGTAGCTCACCTCATCGAAGGTGAGGTCGATGCCCAGCTTGCCGCCCTCAGTCACCCAATCGGGCAGGTCTTCCTTGGTGGTGGCCAGCAGCAGCTTATTGCGCCGTACGCTGGTAATCACGCCACTAAGGGTAGGCCGGTCGGTGGCCGAGCGCCCCGGAATATTGCCAAACAGCGCCGCGTTTTTGCCCACCTGAAACAGGTGCAGCCCCTGCTGCCCGGCCGGCCGCTCCAGCTCCAGCACCACTTTGCCGCCAAAGCCCACGTCCTCCTTGGTAATCGTGACCGGGTACCAGGTCAGCCCACGCTTTTGCCGCTCCTGCACGGTAGCCTTGGCATTTTTCAGCTTAAACTGCTCTAAATCTTCTTGTTGCTCCAGCTTGAGCATGGCCTGCACGCGGCGCAATTCCTTCTCGATGGCGTAGGGCTCGGCGTGGGGGGTAGGGAGGTCGGTAGACAAAAGGAAGCGGATTGATTTTCGTTGGAGTGGTAACAACGAAAAAGGCGAATGAGTGACTAAGGATAAGCAAATAGCAGCGTAAAATTTATGCCTGGCGCAGGAGTAAAGCTGCGGCTTCTAAAAAGCGGCACCGCGCGCGGCTGGGTCAACCCGCACCGAATCGACGCCAAAATACCGGGCTATGTCGCGGTTGTAGGGTTTGTTGAAAGTGGGGGCAATGTCGTACCCACGCACCAGCACGTAGCGTGGCGTCACGTGGTAGATGGGAGCTAGCTGAACAGGGGCGTGCGGATTTTGCTGCGCCGCCTGCCGTAGCAGCGCATACCGACGCTGGCATTGCTGGTTCCAGGCCGGGGCATCGACCAGCAATTCGTGCCAGGCGCGCAGCACCGGCGGCACCAGCAGGAAGCAAAGTAGTGCCAGGCCAATGGGGCGAATGGGTGAGCTTGACCCATAAATTGGTGTTGGATAGGGGGGTAGGGCCGCCCAGCAGGCCGCCAGCCAGCCTATCAGCAGCCACCACAGCAGCACATTGGCACACCGTGAGGCTACTTGGGTAGTAGTTATTTCTAGCTGCATGAGGCAGGCGCCCAGGAACACACCAGCCAACAGGATGGCGCTGCTA
Organism: uncultured Rhodanobacter sp.; assembly: GCA_964657755.1. Classification (GTDB taxonomy): domain Bacteria; phylum Bacteroidota; class Bacteroidia; order Cytophagales; family Hymenobacteraceae; genus Hymenobacter. The sequence continues at coordinate 13,030 of CAZZWL010000110.1, read as the reverse complement.
ACGAGCAAAGGCAACCGAAACCCAGCCGGCCGCACCGCATGCAGCCTAGCCGCAAAAGGCTGAAAAAGAAGGGGAACAATTAAAATAAGCAGCGTGCCAGGAGTCCACAGCAATAGCACGATGGCCTTCGCCAGCCAGGCCGGCTGCCACACGGCGTATAGCCGGGCTGCGATACCCGCGCCGTCCCGATGCACTGGTTTCAGGCGGTTGAGCGTGCCGGGCGCCAGGCAGTCGAGCAGCGCCACGCCTGCTAATAGCAGCAGTAAGCTCGCCCAAACCGTGGCGTGCTGGTATTCGCGTCGAGCCAGACTAATAACGCAGGCCACTGCCAACAACCACCCCAGCAACAAGGTGACCACCTCGCTCGACCCCCCGGTGAGGCAGGTGCCCCCCAGCGCCAGCCCTACCCACCCGGCTTGCCCCAGCGGGCGGGTAGCCCGGTGCGCTTGGGCAACGCTAACGGGGATAAGCAGGAGAAATAAGCTGGCCGTGTGATGCGTAACCTGCGAAGCAAACCAGTATAGCGCCGAATAAATGTCGGGGATAATGGCGACAAAAAGCAGGAACAACGCAACCGCTAGCATCACTTTCGCGCGCTGCCCGATGGCGTTGCGCAGCATAACATGCAGGCTAAGCCATAAGCTAAACAGGGTGAACAAATTGATGAGCAGACTAGCCAGGCCTAAAGTGCTGGGGCTGCCGTAGGAGAGCGGGTTTGCCGCGGTCAGGAAGAAAGAAGCTACGAACCTGCCGTTTTGGGTGTCATAGAGCAGCGCCATAGCTCGCCATAAACCCAACTGCCGGAATGCCGTGGCCCAGGCGTAATCATCCAAGTAAGGCTGATTGTAAAAGCACAGCAGTAAAAAAGGTAGTAGGGCTAGTGCCAAACACACGGCTGGTGCCTGCGAGGCTAGTAAGCGTTTGAGCATGAATGGGTAGTAGCTTATCTGGTGATAACATAATGAGAAAATAGGCTACCCCAGCAGCGCCGGCCGCTCCCGGTAGGTCTTCCACAAAAACTCACCAAATAAGGTATTGGCCCACGCGAACCAGGCGCGGGTGAACTTGGCGGGGTCATCCTTATTAAAGGACTCGTGCATGTAGCCGGTACCGGCGTGGGTGGCTTTGAGGGTCTGAATGCAGGCTTTTATCTCCGCATCGTCGGTGCTGGTGAGGCCGCGCACGGTGATGGCGATGGGCCAAATCATATCCCGGCCCACGTGCGGCCCGCCGATGCCTTCGGCGGCTGAACCTTTGAAGAAGAAGGGGTTAGCGGCTGAGAGCACCAGCCGGCGCGTGTTTTGGTAGGTGGGCTCGTTGAGGGGAATGGCGCCGAGGTAGGGTAGGGCCAGCAGGCTGGGCACGTTGGCATCGTCCATCAGGGTGTGGCCGCCGAAGCCATCCACCTCGTAAGCATACACTGGCCCAAACTCGGGGTGCGTGATGAGGGCGTGCTGGCGCAGGGCCACCGCGATTTCATCGGCGAAGGCCATCAGCTCGTCGTAGCCGGCCTGCTCGTGGTAGATGTCGTAGAGCATGAGCGCGGCCTGGCGCAGGCTGGCCACGGCGAAGAAGTTGCTGGGCACCAGAAAGGGCAGCAGCGTGGCGTCGTCGCTGGGCCGAAAGGCCGAGGCCAGCAGGCCGCAGGGCCGCACCGGGTAGCCGTAGCCGGCCAGCGGCTGGGTATCAGCGGCGGTCAGGGTCGCGCGCTGAAAGTGGTAGGGGCTGGGGCTGGTTTTGCGCTGCTGCTCGCGAAAGGTCTTTACAATCAAGGCAATAGCCCGGCGCCAGTCGGCGTCGAAGGGCTGGGTGTCGCCGGTCGTTTTCCAGTAGTGATACGCCAGCCGAATGGGGTAGCAGAGCGAATCGACCTCCCACTTGCGCTCGTGCACGCCCGGCTGCATGGCGGTGTGGTCGGCCTTCCACTCGCCCACCTGGGCGGGGTCATTATAGAATGCGTTGGCGTAGGGGTCCTTTAAGATGCACTGCGCCTGGCGGTTAATTACGCCCGCCACCAGCTGGCGCAGTGCCGCATCCTGGGTCACGAACTGCAAATAGGGCCAGACCTGGGCCGATGAGTCGCGCAGCCACATGGCGTCGATGTCGCCGGTAATGACGTAGGTGTCGGGCCGGCCCTGGTGCTCGGCGTGGGTCACGGTCGTGTCCAGGGTATTCGGGAAGCAGTTGCCGAAGAGCCAGCTCAGCTCGGGGTCTTTCACACGCTGCTGAAACTCGGCGATGGCGTTCTCGACCACCCGGCTGCGGAACCGGCGCTGGCCCGCCGCCGGCCGCACCACCGGAAAGGCCGGTGCCTTGGCCGCGCGCAAGGGGGGTAGGGCGAAAAAAGAGCCGGCGGCCAGCAGGCCCGTATCCCGCATAAATAGGCGGCGATTCATAAGCAGCGTAACATGAAAAGTGCCGGCAAAGATGCGCCCGCTGGCCGCTAGCTCTTTCAATTAGAGGTAAAAGGAAGGAATCTGGAAAAAAGCGCCTAACTTTTTAGGCGTCTGGAAAGTAAAGCAAGGCGCTTTTTGCTTCTCCTTCCTTTTCCACTTCCATTCATGCGTACTCTTCTCGCACTCCTCCCCGTGGCCGGGCTGCTGGCCGCCTGCACCGGCGGCCCTGGCACCGAAAAATCGACCGGCGTGGCCACCCCGCCGCCCGTGCCCACCACCGAAAGCGCCAAACAGCTGGTGTCGGTAGCCACCTCCGATACCATCTGGAACGGTGTGGCCGTCAGCGACAACGACCGGATATTTGTGCTGTTTCCGCACAACGAAGGCAATCCCGGCACCCGCATCGGCGAACTTAAGGACGGCAAAGTGACGCCCTACCCCTCCCGCGCCTGGAATGCCTGGACCAAGGAGGGCGACCCCGCCCGGCAGGCCTTCGTGCGCGCCAACTCGCTGCGCTTCGGCCCCGACGGCCTGCTCTGGATAGTGGACACCGGCACGCCCAAGAGCGATGCGCCGCCCATCACCGATGGCCCCAAGCTGCTGGCTTTCGACATTGCCAAAAACCAGCTGGTGAAGTCGATTCCGCTCGATAAGTACGTGAAGCGCAAGAGCTTCGTGGACGACCTGCGCTTCCACGGCGACCTGATTTACGTGACCGACGCCGGCGCGCCGGGCCTCATCGTGCTCAACCAAAAAACGGGGGTAGGGCGCCGTTTGCTCGACGACGACACCACCACCACCGCCCGCCGCCCCATGCTGGGCGAAGGCAAGAAAATGGTGAAGCCCGACGGCAGCGACGTGAAGCTGCACGCCGACCAGATGGAGGTGAGCCCCGATGGCAAGTACTACTACTTCCAGACCGCCGCCGGCCCCATGTACCGCCTCGAAACCAAGTACTTAGACGACCCGAAAATTAGCTCGGCCGACCTGGCCAAGCAGGTGACGTACTTCTTCAACTCGCCCACCTGCGGCGGCACCACCATCGACGCGGCCGGCAACCTCTACGTGGCCGATGCCAACGCCAAGCGCATCCTCAAAGTGACGCCCGCCGGCCAAAGCAGCGTGCTGGTGCAGGACCCGCGCCTCATCTGGGCCGATGCTATGTGGATTGACCACGCCGGCAACCTCTGGATTCCGGTGCCGCAGATGAACCGCACCGCCGGCTTCCAGAAAGGCACCGAAACAGTGGCCTTCCCGGTGCACTTATTCAAAATGCCCATCGGCGCCCAGCCATTCCGGGATTAGATAGGCAACCGCAGTCGTTGTCATTGCGAGCGAAGCGCGGCAATCGCACCAGCACAAGTCGTTCTGGTGCGATTGCCGCGCTTCGCTCGCAATGACAATCCCGTTTTACAAAACTTCTAGCAAAATAGCTACTTACTCAGCCGCAGCATCACCACATCATGCCCCAGCACCTGGGCCTGGAAAGGCTTGGCGGTGGTGCCCGCCTCGCGGCCAGTCCACAGATTACGGATTTTGTAGCGGGTGCGGTCGGCGGCGAGGTCGCGCCTGGCCACGTCGTCGTGGATGGGCTGGGTTTTCCAGTCAAACGCGACGGGCCGGGGCTGCCTACCCCGGTTCAGGAAGCACAGCGCCCAGTCGCCGCCGGCCAGGGGCTTCACCCAGGTGTCCACGCTGTCCTTGGTGGCCAGGCGAAAGCCCTGCACGCCGAGCGGGTCCTGGTCCACGGCCACTACGGCCTTGTTGGTCAGCACGCTCAGGGTTTGCGGGCTCATTTGGCGCAGGTCGTTGCCGGCAATGAGCGGGGCGGCCAGCATGCACCACATGGCAAAGTGGGCGCGGTCCTCATTGGGCGTGAGCTTGCCGTTGCCGACCTCCATCATGTCGGGGTCATTCCAGTGGCCGGGACCAGCATACTGGCGCAGGTCCGCCTGCATGTCGATGATGCGCGTTACCCCAAACGATTTCGAGTCGCCCCCGTTGTCGTGCACGCAGTCCCAGCAATTATAAATGTCGCCCGTGGTGCGCCAGAGGTGGCCCACGTTGTTGGCCCAGAGCCAGGGTTTGGCGGTGCCCCACTCGCACATGCTGAACACGACCGGGTGGCCAGCGCGGGCCAGCGCGTCGCGCATGGTAGTGTAGGCGCCCTCGGCCTTGAGGCCCTCGGTAGCGCACCAGTCGTACTTCAGGTAATCGACGCCCCACTGCGCATAAGTAGTGGCATCCTGGTACTCGTGGCCGCGGCTGCCGGGGCGGCCGCCGCAGGTTTTGTTGCCCGCGTCGGAGTAGATGCCAAATTTTAGCCCCTTGCCGTGTACGTAGTCCACCAGCGCCTTCATGCCCGATGGAAAGCGCTGCTTGTCAGGCTGAATGAAGCCCAGCGTGTCGCGCCGGCCGTGCCAGCAGTCGTCAATCACGATGTACTCGTAGCCGGCGGCCTTCATGCCGTTGGCGGCCATCGCGTCGGCCACCTGGCGGATTTTCTGCTCGTCCACGTCGCAGGCAAACTTATTCCAGCTGTTCCAGCCCATGGGGGGCGTCTGGGCCAGCTGGGTATATTTCTGGGCCTGCGCATTGGCCATGCCCAGCAGCAGCGCCAGGCTAGCCAAACCAGTTTTGAGGGGTAGGGAAGGAAATTTTAGCATCATTTTTTGCTCGATAAAGCGCAGGAAAAGTTGGCCGCTTACTGCGCGCCCGCTGCGTCAGCAGGCCTGCCCCAGCTTTCTGAGTTGCTTGAAACAGGCTTTGGCGCGGCGCAAGGCGGCATTCTGCCTGAAAATACCAGCTAAACCCGTTCCTACCCCGGTTCAGGAATTCCTACTCCACCGCCAGCGGCCGGCCCTGAATGGCCGCCGCCATCAGCTCCGGGAACCGGCCCGGCGTGCAGGCAAAGCTCGGGATGCCCAGCGCCACCAGTTGCTCGGCCACGCGTCGGTCGAAGCTCGGCGCTCCCTCATCCGACAAGGCCAGCAGCACGATAAACTGCACGCCGCTGGCCTTGAGCGCGGCGGCGCGCTTCACCATTTCCACCACGCTACCCCCCTCGTAGAGGTCGGTCACGAGCACCAGAATCGTATCGGCGGGCCGGGTAATGAGCTGCTGGCAGTAGCTGAGCGCCAGGTTGATATCGGTGCCGCCGCCCAGCTGCACCCCAAAGAGCAGGTCCACCGGGTCACGCAGCTCTTCGGTGAGGTTAACCACCGCCGTGTCGAACACCACCATGTGCGTTTTCACGGCGCGCAGCGAGGCCAGCACCGCCCCAAACACCCCCGCGTAGACCACCGATTCGGCCATCGAGCCGCTTTGGTCGAGGCACAGCACGATTTCCTTCAGGGCCTGGCCACGCCGGCCGTGGCCCACCAGCCGCGCCGGAATCACGCTGCGGTAAGCCGGCTGGTAGTGCTTCAAATTGGCCCGAATGGTGGCACCCCAGTCTATTTCGTGGTAGCGCGGCCGCGGGTTGCGCACCGAGCGGCTTAGGGCGCCCTGCACGGCCTGGCGCAGCGGCTGGGCCAGCTTTTGCTCCAACTCGCGCACCACTTTGGCCACCACCTCGCGGGCGGTGGCTTTGGCCTTGGCGGGCATCACGCGGCTCAGCGAGAGCAGGGTGGCTATCAGGTGCACGTCGGCCTGCACGGTGCGCAGGATTTCGGGTTCCAGCAGCAGCTGATTGAGGCCCAGGCGGTCCATCGCGTCCTGCTGCAGCACGGCCACCACATCGGCCGGAAAATACTGCCGGATGTCGCCCAGCCAGCGGCTCACGCGCGGGGCCGAGCCGCCGAGGCCACCCCCGCGCTCGCCGTCGTAGAGGGCCGTCAGAGCCTGGTCGAGCGGGCCGTAGTCGGCGGGCATCTCTACGCGGTTATCGGCGTCGGCGGCCGCGCCGAGCACAAGTTTCCAGCGGGGCGCGTTGGCCATGAGCAAGGGGGTAGGGCTGGGCGAAAAGTCGCTTGAATTGAGCTAGCTAAAGTACGCCAGTCCGCTTACCCGGTGGGCGCCGCTGGCAGTGCGCCGGGGGCTCCAAATAGTCGGCTTTCGTCAGTGCGCCCCGGCGTCCGCCGGCATAAGGGTCCGCGCCGGCATAAAAGTGTCGTTTAGCAGTTCCAAAAGAATAGTGAATAGCGCCGGGCGCACCAAGCCAGCCCCCGCCTGCGTGGCTGGGTGGCAAAAGCGCGGGAAAAAACGGTGGATTCTACGCGAAGAAATCCTCCGGGTCGGCCTGGGCGAAATACTTCTTGAGCTTGCCCAAATCGCCAAAATACGGCAGCACCAGGGTCATGAAGTCGCGCACCGCGTCGGGGCTTTCGGCGTAGGCCACAAACGTGGTATCCTCCTCCGCAAACTCCAGCTGGTCGAGCAGCTCGGGTTGAAACTCCTCAATAATCGTCTCGATATGCTCGCGCCACGATAGGCCATCGCCGCCGTAGCCGTAGTCTTCAAATAATTGGTAGTAATCATCGAGGCCGCTTACCTCCGCCAGGATAACGAACTGGCGGGTCGAGTCGGCATCCGATTTAGCGGTAGCAACTTTGAAAGGATAGGTGGACGACATAGGACAAAAAAAAGAATATGTGGTTAGAGTTGAAAGGTGCTAACTGCTTAGCAAATACTCGTCCAGTACAACCGTGTTTTGGGCGCGCTGATACCAATCGTTATAAACTAATTCCAGCTTATTAACCTCAAACGTACCCAAAAACCGGTGTTCGTATTTTTTGAGCTTGGCCACCAGTGTGGGTGGATTCAGGATATTGCTTTTGAAACGAATAATAGTGGAGTGGGCAGTCTGAATACGGTAACGTTGGTCAATAGTATGCTGAATAACAGAGGATTGAAAGGAATTTCGGAGTCCAGCGCGTAGGTTGTCCAGTCCGTTGCCCTGCGGAAAACCCTGCACCAGAATGCCACCCGGCGAAGCAGTTAAGCCAATGTAGCTTAGCCTGAAAGAAGGAATAAATTGAATAATTTGGCGTAGTGCCGCACAGTAATCCGGGACGTTAATTTTGTCTGGCTTAAAGCCGGGATAGCAAGAAATAATTGATAAAATCGTGAGGTGAATATCAGTGGCCGGATAATAGTACTGTGCGGGTTCAGTGCTTTTGAAATCGGCCATGATTTCGGTGAGGGCGGCCGCGATAGGCGCGGGTGGCCGGGCCAGCAGCGTGAGGCCCCGCCGGGTATCCTGGGTTGAGTCGATAAGCGCATCCAGCTCGGCCTCGCCGCGGGTTAGCCGGGGTATGGCCGTCTGGCGCAGGGCATCGTAAGTGGCTTGCAGGTGCATGGGTAGGGTAGGGCTTGCTTAAATATACGCCCCTGCCAGCTGGCGCAGCACGGGCAGCACCCGCGCGCCGCGCGCCCAGTCGAAGGCCAGCGCCTCGGCCGCCACGCGTGGCGTGGCCGGCGCGGTCCCGGCCAGCTCCAGCAGCTGCCGGCGCTCGGGCGCCGAAAACTCGGCAAATGCCCGGCGCAGCAGCGGCACGATTTCGCGAAATACCTCCTCGGCCAAGCCACCCAGCCAGGTATCAAGCAAGTCGAACAGGGGGCGGTGATGAATGAGCACCAGACCCGAGCCGCGCAGGAAGCCCGCAATCCAGGCCGTGGCGTAGGCGGTGGGCTGGGCGGGCGCCAGCGCTAGGCCCAGCGCGGTGGCCGTATCGTCGGCCGTGGCCTGTTGCGCATCAAACAGCAGGCGGGTGGCGGCGCCGGCCAGCAAGCCGTTGCTGGCCGCGCCGCGGGCCACGGCCGCCAGCGCGGCGTACCAGTCGGCCGCGTGGCGGGCGTCTTCCAGCAGGCGAATGGCGGCGTGGGTCGCCTCCATTTGCTCCAATAGAGGCTGGGCCGCTGCCGCATCGAGGCCGGCGCAGGCGGCGGGCAGGCCGATGGCCAGGCGCGGCACCAGCTGGGCCACCACCTGGGCCACCTGCCCGGTATCGGTGCGGCGCACGTTGCCATAGCGCAACACCTGGGCCAGGGGGGGTAGGGCGCCGAGCAGGTGGGTCACGTCGCGGGTGTCGGCGGCCAGGGCTTCGAGGCGGGCCACCAGCGCCCCGATGGCCGGGCCCAGGTCGGCGCGCAGGGCCTCGTCGAGCAGCTGGCTCACGGCGGGCAGGGTAGGGGCCTCGGCGGCGCGGGCGGTGGCGCGGGCGGCGGCGGCGGCCAGCACCGTATTGCCCCAGCGGCCGGCATCGAGCACGGCCAGGGCCATTTCGGGCGGCCATTCCAGCTCCCATTCTTCGTGGAAAGTGCCGGCCTTGCCCCCGGCCACGCGCTGCGGCTGGCCCCAATTAATAGCCAGCAGGCGCAGGCGGTGCAGCAAGTGGCTGCGCAGCAGGTGGGTTTCCTGGCGCAGGTCGAGGGCCAGCGGCTTGCGGCCCGGCTCGGGCTTGAGGCGCAGGGCGCGCTGCTGCTGGCTCAGGTCCTGCTGCAAGGGGGTAGCGGGCTGGCCGGGTGGCACTTCGCCCAGCTTTTCGCCCAGCACCAGCTCGCGCCGCACCACGGCCAGGCCGTCGGCGTAGCCCCCACCCAGCAGCGCCACGGCGGCTTCCTGAAGCTCGTCAATACCCGGCAGACTAAGCCCGCGCACGGCGGCCAGCGTGGTGGCCAGCCGCACCGCCTCGATGGCGTGGGCCGACGACGCCTCCAAATCCTGGGCGCGCAGCAGGCGGGCGGCGCGCACCATCCACTGCGTCACGACCTCGGCGCGGGGGGTAGCAAACAGCAGCTCGTACCAGGCCGGCGACAGCACGCCCGCCCCGTAGCCCGCGCTGGTCGAGAGCCGCTCGTAGGTCCACGGAATCCAGGTGGCCTCGACGGGCGCTTTTTTCAAGCCTTTCAGTAAGGCCTTGTCTTCTTTCTGCCGAAAGTCGGGGTCCGTGAGCACCGGCGCGTGCCAGGCGCCGCACACCACCGCCACGCGGGGGTAGCCTTGGGCCAGGGTAGCGCGCAGTGTTTCGCGCATGTAGGCCTCGCGCAGCAGGGTTTCGGCGGTTTCGGGGCGTTGCGATTCTGCGCGCAGGGCCGTCATCAGCTCCAGCACCAGGGCAAACGTGTCGGCGTTGCCGGGCGCGTGCTCCAGGTGCGTTTCCCACCACTGCTCCGAATCGGCGTAGCCCGCCAGCCGGGCCAGGTACGCCACGGGGTCGTGGGTCAATTGGGAATTGGGAATGAGGAATGAGAAATTGTCATCGGGCACGGGCACTGCTTCTGGCTCCGCGTCTTCTTCTGGGACCACCTCATCGTTTTCTGTTAATTTCTCATTCTTCATTCCCAATTCCTCTTTAGCGAAGCGCAAGGCCATTGGCAGGTCGAAGCACCGTACGTGCGCGCCCTCGCGCTGGCACCAGCGCACGGCCTGCCACTCGGGCGAAAACTCGGCAAACGGCAAAAACGTGGCCTGGCCCGGCTGCTTGAGGTTGTGCAGCAGCAGCGCCACCGGCGGCACCAGCGCCGGGTCGTGGAGGGTAGACAGGGCGGCCTCGCCATCGGCGGGGCACTCCAGCAGCACCATATCGGGCCGAAACGCGTCGAGGGCCGCCACGAGGCTGGCGGCGCTGCCGGGGCCGTGGTGGCGAATTCCAAACAGGCGCAGGTCAGTGGGCATAATAAGGATAGTAGCGACGAATAAAGAGCGCCCGCCGGGCTGGGCTGGCTGGGCTGGGCCACTCCGAGGCTGCCGAGCATCAGGTAGCTGCCGCCCCGAAAACCAGTTTTAACGGCGGATTATTGTATCAGGTGCCAGGTAATGGTTTTGTGCTATTTTTATAATTCGTGGTATCTCTGCTTTTGGCTTTGCTGAACTTTACCAAAACAGGATAAAATAAATGAATAATACCAAAAAAGGCACGTATTTGGGACGTTTTTATTCAATCCAAGGCGTTTTCAGCTTGCGTATGTTTCGGCACCTTCAATCTTCTTTCTGCAATAATTCTGGCGACGCTTATGCCTACAACGCTCTACTCTACGCCCTCCTTAGAAATCGCTTATCGCCCCGACCTAGACCTGCTGATGGGGCGCTGGCAGGGCTCCGTCGCCGAGGCCGAGCTGCACGCCGGCTACGAGGCCCTGCGCCAGGCCGCGCTGCACCATCGCTGCGGCCAGTGGCTCATCGACTCGCGCCGCCGCGTGTGCCGCTGCCCCCGCAGTGCCGACTGGGTGACCACGCACTACCTGCCGCAGGTGCAGCGGGCTCTGGGCCAGCCCCTGCGCGTGGGCGTGCTGGTGCTGCCCGACTACCTCGCCAGCTTGCCCCAGGCCTATGGCAACTGCCTGGCCACCAGCCCCGTGCAGTTTGCCCGCTTCGTCGATGAGGGTGCGGCTAATGCCTGGCTGGCCGTTGGGCCGGTAGCCCAGTAGGCAGCAGCGGGGTAGGCGGGTGGGTAGCACGGGGGCAAAAGCCCGTTCTTTGTGGGCGGCTGCGTAGTTTTAGCGTACCTCTATCACTTCCCTGCGGCTGTCTTTCTTACCCATGTCGCCCGCCCAGTTTTCCACTAGCTTTCTACAAGTAGTCTACCGCCCCGACCTCAGCCAGCTCACCGGCCGCTGGCTGCGCTCGGTAACCGAGGCCGAGCTGCACGCCGGCTACGCGGCCCTGCGCCAGGCGGCGCTGTACCACGGTTGCGGCCAGTGGCTCATCGACTCGCGCCGCCGCACCAACCGCAGCTTCAACGGCCCCGAGTGGGTCACCACCGAGTTTTTGCCGCAGGTGCAGCAGGCGCTGGGCCAGCCGCTGCGCGTGTGCTTCCTGGTGCTGCCCAACTACCTCGCTACCCTGCCCGATGGAATGCGAGCGCCCGCGCCCGGCAGCCCCGTGCAGTTTGCCCGCTTTTTAGATGAGGGCGCGGCCAATGCGTGGCTGGCGGGGGGGTAGGCGCGCAAGCTCTTCTACTGAGAGGCTGGTGTGATAATAGCTTTTCGTTCCTGAAGTAGCTCGTGTGCCGCCGTAACCGCATCAGCAACCAGCTTGCGCTCGTGCACAATCTGGCGGAGGCTTTCATCCGTTTTACGAGTAAAATTTTGCTTGAACTGGTCAATAGATTCCCGGCGCAAATGAGCGACTTTTTTGGGAGTAGGTGCTGGCAAAAGATATTTGCGGATGAAGACATTCGCTGACGTGCGATTCAGAAAGTAGTAGCCGACCAACAGTAATAGATTAACGGGGTCGACTCCCACTTTTAACTCGCCAAAGCCAAGGCCCATAGTGAAAGAAATTGGCAGGAAGTTTACCAGGTGGAAGACTGATAGTAGCAACATGATGCCAAGCGCACGTTTGAAAAACTGGTGGGCGACAAAATAGCTCAGTATGCAAACTGCTACTGCTATAAAACCAGCATAGTTTGTTTTGGTGAGAAGAATGGTAGCATATTGCCCATCCACAGCCGTCAGCGCTACAAACGAAGTCAGCACTGTGTAAAGACAGAGCCCGAGCAGGAGCCCGAGTAGCAGTAGGTTTTTTGGCTGCGGTAGTTGAGAAAATTTCATTTGTCTCATAATTGCTGGCAATTAATTACTCCACCACCTCCCGGCACGCCCGGTACAAATCCTGCCAGCCATCGCGCTCTTTCACCACGGTTTCGAGGTATTCGAGCCACACCACGCGGTCGGGTGCGGGGTCTTTGATAACGGCGCCGGTGAGGCCGGCGGCCAGGTCGGCGGCGCGCAGGGTGCCGTCGCCGAAGTAGGCGGCCAGCGCCTGGCCGGCGTTCATCACCGAGATGGCCTCGCCGGTGCTGAGCGTGCCGCTGGGGCTTTTGAGCTTGGTTTTGCCGTTGTCGGTGCGGCCCTGGCGCAGCTCCCGAAACACCGTGACCAGGCGCTGAATCTGGGCCAGGGCGGGCGCTTCGGCGGGCAATTGCAGCGTGCGGCCCTGCTTCTCCACGCGGGTTTGCACAATCCGCACTTCCTCGGCCAGGGTGGCGGGCAGGGGTAGCACCACGGCGTTGAAGCGGCGGCGCAGGGCGCTGCTCAGCTCGTTCACGCCCCGGTCGCGGTCGTTGGCGGTGGCTATCACGTTGAAGCCCTGCGTGGCCTGAATCTCGGTGCTCAGCTCGGGTATCGGCAGCACTTTTTCGGAGAGCATAGTCAGCAGCGTATCCTGCACGTCGGACGGGATGCGGGTCAGCTCCTCAATGCGCACGAGCTGGCCGTCCTGCATGCCGCGGTAGAGCGGGCTGGGCACCAGCGCGGCCAGCGACGGCCCCTCGGCCAGCAGGCGCGCATAGTTCCAGGAGTAGCGCAGGCTGTCTTCGGCGGTGCCGGCGGTGCCCTGCACCAGCAGGTTGGTGTGTCCGCTGATGGCGGCGGTAATGTGCTCCGAAACCCAGCTTTTGGCCGTGCCGGGCACGCCCAGCAGCAGCAGGGCGCGGTCGGTGGCCAGAGTCGCCACGGCAATCTCCATCAGCCGCCGCTGGCCAATGTACTTGGGCTCAATCTCGAAACCATTGTCGAGCTTACCCCCCAGCAGATAGGTAACCACCGCCCAGGGCGACAGCTGCCAGCCCGGCGGCTTGGAGCGGTCGTCATCGGCGCGGAGTGCGGCCAACTCTTCGGCATACAGTTCTTCGGCGTGGGGTCGGAGGGCAGTCATTTATAATGAGCAATTAACAGTGAGTAATGAGCAA